>CAZXJZ010000136.1:0-12876 GCA_964641065.1 uncultured Hyphomicrobiales bacterium
GGCGCACGATACGGAAATCGCCGTCCAGAAACTTCACCTCGGCCTCGCCGGCCATGGGCGGGGGACGATCGAAGCGATTCAGCACGTAGAAGCCTCCTGGAATCCGGGCGCGGCAGGGATGCGGCGGGGTCGTCGGATTTGAACATAATAGCCCGGCGTCGAAGGTCAAACGGACTCAGCCGCCGCTTTCCCGCCATGATGGGGCTGTCCGATCGGACGCGCC
The DNA here is from genome assembly GCA_964641065.1 of uncultured Hyphomicrobiales bacterium. Classification (GTDB taxonomy): domain Bacteria; phylum Pseudomonadota; class Alphaproteobacteria; order Rhizobiales; family Xanthobacteraceae; genus Pseudorhodoplanes. The sequence goes on from CAZXJZ010000136.1 coordinate 224, forward strand.
GCGAATATGACCTGCCATGCGAAAAATCATTGCCTTTTTGACCTTACTGTTTGCCACCGGTGCTGTTCATGCGGCCGCCCCGGAAGCGGTGGACATACCGGCCGGCGAGAAGCCGCTGCCGGCCCTGCTGTACCGGCCCGCAGGCTCCGGCCCGTTTCCCGCGATCGTTGCGCTGCACGATTGCGATGGTCTGCGCGGCCATGCCTCCCGCCCCCGCGGCCATGTGGAAGATTGGGGACAGCGGCTCGCGGCCGCCGGTTTCATCGTGCTATTTCCCGACAGCTATGTCTCCCGCGGCGTGACCCAGCAATGCAGCGCGAGGACGCCGGCGGTGCGGCCGGACCGGGAACGGGTTGCCGACATCCACGCCGCGCGTGACTGGCTTCAGCAGCAGGACTTCATCCGCAAGGACCGCATCACGTTGCTGGGCTGGGGCAATGGCGGCATCGCGGCGTTATGGGCGGTGCGCCCAAGTCTGGAGCAGGATGACGACCGCCCCGACTTTCGCTCCGCGGCGGTGTTCTATCCGGGTTGCCGGCGGCTGAGCGACACCGCCTGGAGCGCGCGGGTTCCGACCCTGATCCTGATCGGCGCGCTCGACAACTGGACCCCCGCGAAACATTGCGAACAGATGGTCAAGGAGGCGCGCGGACGCTCGGCGCAGGTTTCGCTGATCAAGTACCGGCGTGCGCACCACGCTTTCGATCACGACAACCTGCCGATCAAGAGCCGTCGCAAGATTGCCTTTGTCCCGGAAACGGGTGGCAACGCCACGAGCGGCACCAATGTCGAGGCGCGTGCCGATGCGCTCAAGCGCGTGCCGCAATGGCTGTCGCGCTGACCCCGCCGGTACTCGCTCACATTTTCTTCGTCTTCGCGAATGCGTCGCGGCCGATCGCTGCCGCCTGACCGATAAACCCGGCGAACATCGGATCGATAATGGCTCTCACCTCAACGGGTGCCGTCGCCGGCGTACCGGCGTTGAACGGCGGCTCCGGTGCATATTCCGCGATAAGCTGAACCCCTTCCGCGTAAGTCCGGTCGCGCAACTGACCGACCAGCGACAAACCGAAATCGACACCGGCGGTCACACCGCCGCCGGTCATCCGATTGCGGTCTTTCACGACACGGGCGGTCCGGGCCTTGGCGCCAAAAATCGGCAGCAGATGCGCGACAGCCCAATGCGACGTCGCCTCGTAGCCCTCCAGCAGACCGGCGGCGCCCAGAACAAGCGAACCGGTACAGACCGAGGTGACATACTTGGCACGCGCCCCGCGGTCGCGCAGGAATGCGATCGTGGCATCGTCCTGCATCGCCGCCAGCGTCCCGGTCGTGCCGCCCGGTACACAGATGATGTCCAGATCCTTCGGGCAGTCATCGAAGGTGGCTGACGGCACAACGACGAGGCCGGTATCGCTCTTGATAGGATCTCGCGTCTTCGCAACGATGTGAGTTTTGGACCCCATCAAGCTGGTCAGCATGTGATGCGGCCCGACCATGTCGAGTGCCGTGAATTCCGGATAGATCAGGAAAGCGATCTGTTCCGATCCCATCCAGTGCGCGGGCATCGCCGACATGTCGTGCGATGCCGCCGGATCAGGCGGTGGCGCAGCCTGCGCGTGAACGGCCGGCGCTTGCGCCTGCACGGATGTAGCGCTTGCGCCAAGCAACGGCGTGGCCAGAAGTCCGGCCACGCCCTTGTTGATCGAGCGGCGGGTGATTGTCATCGTCGCCCCCTTAATTGAACTTCACAGCGAGCTGCCCATACACCGCCCGGGGCGCGCTCGGCGCCACCTGTCCGCCGAACCATGTATAGGGCGTGAAATATTCCTCGCCGGTCAGGTTCTTCGCGGTGATCGCGAGCTTGTAGCGCTGGTCTTCGTAAGCGATCTTGGCATCGATCGTGTAGTAGCCCTGTGTAATCCAGAGATTCGTCGGATCGACGAACTGGCTCGAGGCTTTGTAAATTCCGGCGCCGACGCTCCATCCGGGCAGGAAGCTCGAGTCGAACTTGTAGTTTGCCCACAACCGGCCGGAATAGGTTGGAACGCCGGGAAGTTGATTTCCGACAGGCACCGTTTGTCCGTTGAAACGGGTGGGGTCGGAAAACGTCGCGTCCGTATAGGCGTAGCTTGCGAGGAAGCTCCAGTTGCGGTTCGGCTGATAGAGAACGTCCGCCTCGTATCCGCGCGACTGCTGCCCAACAAGGACCGCCTGACCCGGGCCGGTGACGAGCGGCACATTCTCGCGGTCGATTTCGAAGGCAGCCAGCGTTCCGGTCAGCTGATCGCCGAAATTGAATTTCAATCCGCCTTCGGACTGCTTCGAATATTCCGGCTTGGGCTGAGCCACCGGAACGAACCCCGCCCATTTCATGCCTTCGCTATAGCTCGCAAAGGCCGAAAACCCCTTCCACAGATCGACGACAACGCCGGCGCGCGGCAGGAACTTGGTCTGATCGGTGACGTAGACGCCGGGTGAAGCAAGCGGCGCCATCTCGTCGTAGGTGATGTCGAGGTTGGCGTACCGACCGCCGACCAGAATGTGCACGCGGTCATAGAACGACGACTGCAGCTGCGCGTAGACGCCCTTGGTCAGGTAGGTGTTGTTGAAGTTGAAATATTGCAGGAACTCGGCGCCGGCCGACGGACTGGGCTTGGTGAAAGGGTATTTGTAGTCGGGATGCGCGAGATTGATCAGCGGCAGTGGAACCGGGCAGAACGGGTTGGTCAGGGCGCAGGTCGCCCCGAGCGTATCCCCGTTCATGAAGCCCTGGTCTTTTACATTGGTGTAGTCGGCCCCGATCAGGAAGGTGTTGCGGGTCGGACCGAGCGTGAACTTGGCCTGCAGGTTCGGATTGATGGTAAATTCCTTCTGCTGCTGGAACAGCTCGATATTCTGCGGAATCCAGTTGTTCGCTCCCCAGAAGGGCGGGAATGGCGCCAGCGGAAAGCCGCCGCAGCAATCCGATCCGAAAATCGATTGCGAGAATTGATCGAACTCGGACTGACTCCACCTCGCTTTGATGTTCGTCGACCAGACCGCATCGAATTGATGGTCGAAGGTAAAGGTCACACCCCTGCTTTTTGAATAGCTCTGCGGGATATCGGACGGGCCGATGAACATGTCTCGATTGAGCTTGAGATCGCCAAAAAGCGTGCCGTAGACCGGCAGGCCCTGATAGGCCTGCTGCTGCTGGCGCGACACGAAGCCCTGGATGATGAAGGTCGTATCCAGCTTGTTGGTCAGGGTGAGCGTCGGATTGAAGTTGTAGCGCTCGGACTCCAGCACATTCACGAAGCTCTTGTTGCCCGTGTATTCGCCTGTGAACCGGAACAACACAGTCTTGTCCGCATTCAGCGGCTGGTTGATGTCGAAATACGGATTCCAGTATTTTTCGCTGCCGAAGATGATCCCGTATTCGCTATGGGCTTTGTCGGTCGGCAGTTTCGACACGATATTGACCGCACCGCCGATCGGCGCGCCGACGCCGCCGCCGTAAAGGATGGCGTTGGGTCCTTTTAGAACCTCGATGCGCTCGACATTGACCAGGCCGTCACGGTCGCCGGCCAGATAGGGGACGTTCAGCCCGTCTCGCCACATCTCGGCGCCAAAGCCCCGGATCTTGAGCGGATAAAAATCGGTATTGCCCATGACGAGGGGATTGACCGGCTGGACGTTGCTGACGTTGAGCAGCGCCTCGCTCACCGAAGTTGCCACCTGATCGTCGATCACGCTACGCGGCACGACGCCGATATTCTGCGGGACTTGTTCCAGCGGCGTGTTGGTCTTGGTGGCGCTGACCGCCGTCAGCGCGCGATAGCCCTGGACCGGTCCGGCTGTGGTGTTCTCGACCGGCGGCATATTCGGGTCCACGGTCGCCTCAATCTCCGTGTCCGCGGGAGCAGGAGCCGGAGCCGGCCGCCGGGCGGGTTGCACCGGACGACCGCCTTGCACCGTCACCGGGGGCAAGATGGTCGTTTGTGCAAAGCCGATTTCAGGAAGGACAACGACAGCAGCGGACGCGGCGCAAAGCGCACGCAGAAGGCGTGGCATGAAAGATCTCCGACAGAGGCAAATGTGAACCGAACGAGACTTGTTTGGTTACGCCTGCTGTGGAGGTCCTTGAGACAAACGAGGATCGTGCCGGCGCCTCGAATCGAAATCGAACAGCTCGACGGGCGAGAATGCTACAGCCGTTGCAACTCGGACGAACGAAATCGAAGCCGAGGCTGGAACTAAAGGTGCGACTGCCGAGAATGCGCAGACGATACAGGCATGCGCTCGTGGCGCCGAAGCCGGATTATCCGGACCGGAGGCGCTGCTGTAGCAAATGGCGGGAAGGCCGGCCGCGGTCGCGACCGCCATCTGCGTCGATACAACGGCGCCAAACAGCAGGTGCAGGGCAAACACCTGGCCGACAAACATGCCGACCACGCCCCTCAGCCACCCACCTCTGCCCCAACAAGCCGGCACACGTCCCCCAGACGTCTGTTCCAGCGGCAGTTAAGACAGAGTCCGGGCGAGTGTCCAGCCGCTTGGCATCATCGGAGACGTCATGGCAGGTGCTCCCGCCTGCTCAACCGAACAGGCTGCCCTGCCCCGAGGGGCCGCCGCGCGTCTTCGTTTTTCCACGCGGCTCCTTATCGGCAGTGGCGCCGACACGACCATCCGCAAATTCGATGTCGAGCGACATGCCGGGCGTGACCGCCGATGACGCATGCAGCGGAAAGCCCTTGCCGTCGCGGACGAGGGCAAAGCCGCGGCTCAGCACCGCGCGATAGGAAAAGGCGTTGAGCAGCTTGTCGGCCGATTCGACGCGGCTGCGTCGACGCTCGAGGTAAACCTTGCGCGACAACGCGCCCCGCTGCGTCAGCGTCGCGATCCATTCCCGGCAGCGCACCAGACGCACGCTGAGGAGTTGCGGCGACAGCCGGCCGGCGATGCGCTCGAACTGGCGGTGATGCACTTGCGCATTGGCGCGCAGCGCGCGCGGCAGGCGATCGGCCGCGGCATCCAGCCGCTGACGCGGCAGCGCCATCAGGTTGTCGAGCGACGGCAAGGCCCGCGCCGCCGCACGCAGTTCGGTACGGCGCGCTTCCTGTCCGCGCAGCCAGCAAGCCTGCACCCGCCGCGCTTGCGTCGCGATCCGCATCAGCAACTCGGAGCGGACCGGAACCGCCATTTCCGCCGCCGCGGTCGGCGTCGGCGCGCGCTTGTCGGAGGCGAAGTCGATCAGGGTGATATCGGTCTCATGGCCGACGGCCGAGATCAGCGGGATCATGCTGTTCGCGGCCGCGCGCACCACGATTTCCTCGTTGAAGCACCACAAATCCTCCAGCGAGCCACCGCCGCGCGCGACGATGAGAATGTCGGGACGCGGAATCTCGCCGTCCTCGGGCAGCGCGTTGAAGCCCTCGATCGCCGCTGCAATCTCCTCCGCGGCGCCATCGCCCTGCACCCGCACCGGCCAGACCAGCACATGACGCGGAAAGCGATCGGACAGCCGGTGCAGGATATCGCGCACCACCGCACCGGTGGGAGACGTCACCACGCCCACGACCCTGGGCAGGAACGGCAGCAATTGCTTGCGCGCCTCGTCGAACAGGCCCTCGGCGGCGAGCTTCTTCTTGCGCTCCTCGAGCAGCATCATCAGCGCGCCGGCGCCCGCAGGCTCCAGCGTCTCGATCACGATCTGGTAGTTGGAGCGGCCCGGATAGGTTGTGATGCGGCCGGTGACGACGACCTCCAGCCCCTCCTCCGGCTTGAAGCGCATCCGGTTGAAGGTCATCTTCCAGATCACCGCGTCGAGCCGTGCGCCCTCGTCCTTGATCGCGAAATAGCAATGACCGGAGGAATGCGGCCCGCGATAGCCGGAAATCTCGCCGCGCACCCGCACATAGCTGAAATTGTCCTCGACCGTGCGCTTGAGGGCCTGCGACACCTCGGAGACGCTCAATTCCACAACATTGACGCGGGCAGCTTCGGTCATATCGGCGATTCGCTTGCGGGTCTTCCGCTTCATGCTACACAAACGGCCTCGAAATAAGGCCTTTCGCGACGAATGAACATCCTTCTGATCGGCTCCGGCGGGCGCGAACATGCGCTGGCCTGGAAGATGGCGGCGAGCCCGCTGACGGACCGCCTCTATTGCGCGCCGGGCAATGCCGGGATCGCGAATGAAGCCGAATGCGTCGCGCTCGATCCGGCCGACCATGCGGCGGTGACCGCCTTCTGCAAGGACAAGCAGATCGATTTCGTGGTGGTCGGGCCGGAGGCGCCGCTCTGCGCCGGCATCGTCGACGATCTCGAGGCTGCCGGCATCAAGGCGTTCGGCCCCTCGAAAACGGCGGCGCAGCTCGAAGGCTCGAAGGGTTTCACCAAGGACATCTGCCGCGCCAATAACATTCCGACCGCGGCCTATGAGCGCTTCACCGCGCCGGAGCCTGCAAAGGATTATGTGCGCAAGCACGGCGCACCGATCGTGGTGAAGGCGGATGGCCTGGCCGCCGGCAAGGGCGTGGTGGTGGCCGAAACCCTCGACCAGGCGCTGCAGGCCATCGATATGATGTTCGAGGGCGGGCTCGGCGCCGCAGGCGCGGAAGTCGTGATCGAAGAATTTCTTGAAGGCGAGGAAGCGTCGTTCTTCGCGCTGTGCGACGGCGCCACCGCGATCCCGCTCGCCTCGGCGCAGGACCACAAGCGCGTCTTGGACGGCGACAAGGGACCGAATACCGGCGGCATGGGCGCGTATTCGCCGGCGCCGGTGGTGACGCCGGAGATGACGGCGCGCACGATGCGCGAGATCATCGAACCAACCTTGCGCGCGCTGGCCGCAAAGGGTGCGCCCTACAAGGGGGTGCTGTTCGCCGGCCTCATGCTGACGAAGGACGGTCCGAAGCTGATCGAATACAACGCGCGGTTCGGAGATCCCGAAACCCAGGTGCTGATGCTGCGCCTCAGGTCGGACCTGGTGCCGGCGCTGCTCGCGTCCCGCGACGGCGTGCTGAAGTCGTTCGATCTGCGCTGGTCTGACGACGCCGCACTCACGGTGGTGATGGCGGCGAAGGGCTATCCGGGCGATTACGCGAAAGGCTCGGCAATCGACGGGCTGGAGGAAGCGGCGAGAGTCGAAGGCGTCGAAATCTTCCACGCCGGAACGAAGCGCGACGGCGGCCGCATTCTCGCCAATGGCGGCCGCGTGCTGAATGTTTGCGCGATCGGCCGCAGCATCGCCGAGGCGCAGAAGCAGGCCTATGCGGCGGTGGATGTGATCCGCTGGCCGGAGGGCTTCTGCCGGCGGGACATCGGGTGGCGGGCGATTAGTAAGTAAAATCAGCCGTTCACTTGGTATCTTTACCTTATATATCGGATATATATAATCGCCTTATGAGCATTTTGATCAAAGACCCTGAAACGGATCGCCTGGTGCGAGAACTTGCCGAACGGACCGGTGAAACCATCACCGAAAGTGTCCGACAGGCGGTTTGGGAACGGCTGCAGCGCGTCCCGATGAACGAAGATGAAATCGCGGCTCGCAAGCGCAAACTGGCCGAGTTGCGCGCCTATTTCAGCTCCCTGCCCAGCATCAACGAACATCTGACGAATGACGAAATCATCGGCTACAACGAGCACGGTCATTTTGACTGATGGTCATCGACACATCAGCGCTGATTGCAATCATTCTTGATGAAGATGAAGCTTTGCCATTCGAAGACCTGGTGCTTCGAGCGCCAGTCGCGGTCATGTCGACTGCGTCGGTGCTCGAGGCAACAATGGTCCTGCACGGGAAGCGCATCGGCTACGATATCGCCAAGATCGACGAGATGATCCGCGATCTTGGCATTGATGTGCGCGGCATCGACCTCAATCAAGGCGCAATAGCAAGGCACGCATTTCTGTCTTACGGTAAAGGGAATGGCCCAGCCAATCTGAACTTCGGGGATTGCTTCGCCTATGCGCTCGCAAAGGCCCGCGATGACACACTCCTCTTCAAGGGCGATGACTTCATCCATACCGACATCGTCCCGGCGTGGCGTCCCTGACAACCTCACGCGAAGCAGCACCGCATGACCGATCTCGCCGACCTGTTCCCCGGATTTGAATCGCACTGGATCGACACGTCCGTCGGCCGCATCTTCGCGCGCTCCTCGAACGGCGATGGGCCGCCGCTTCTGCTCCTGCACGGCTACGCCCAGACCAACGTGATGTGGCACAAGGTGGCGCCCGCACTCGCCGCGAAATTCAAGCTCGTCATTCCCGATCTGCCGGGTTACGGCTGGTCGGTGGCGCCGCGTTCCGGCAAGGGTCACAGCCCCTACGACAAGCGCTCGATGGCCAAAGTGATGATCGAGCTGATGGAGAAGCTCGGCCATGCCCGCTTCTATCTCGCCGGCCACGATCGCGGCGGCCGCGTCTCCTATCGCCTCGCGCTCGACAATCCCGGCCGCCTGATCAAGCTCGCGGTCCTCGACATCATCCCGACCTACGAGATGTGGCACCGGATGGACCATACCCTCGCCATGAAGGTCTGGCACTGGACATTCCTCGCGCAGAAATATCCGATGCCGGAAATGCTGATCGAAAAAGCGCCGATCGACTATCTCGACTACAAGATGGCGAGCTGGACGAAGACGAAGGACCTTTCCGCCTTCGACCCGCGCGCGCTCGCGCATTACCACGCCTTCTTCTCCGACCCGCTGCGTATCCACGCGACCTGCGAGGATTACCGCGCCGGCGAGACCACCGATCTCGGCCATGACGAAGTCGATCACGCCGCCAGAAACAAGATCAGCGCGCCGATGATCGCATTGTGGGGTTCGGCCGGTATCCCAAGCGAGAATTCGCCGCTCGCGATCTGGAAAAACTGGGCCAAGGATGTCACCGGCAAGCCGATCGATTCCGGGCACTTTCTGCCGGAAGAAAATCCGGACGCAACCGCGCGTGCTCTGCTCGAATATTTCCGCCCCTGACCGCCGATGACAGGCATCGACCGCCAGGCAGCCTTTTCCGGCACCAAGGAGGTCGCGGCCGCGCTTGCGATCGACGCAAAACGGCTCTCCGGCTATCTGCGGGACCATATCGCGGACATCACTGGTCCGCTGACCATCCGGCAATTCCGCGGCGGCCAGTCGAACCCGACCTACCTGCTGGAGACACCGCAACGCCGCTATGTGCTGCGCAGAAAGCCGCCGGGCAAGCTGTTGCCCTCCGCGCATGCGGTGGATCGCGAATTCCGCATCATCTCGGCATTGTGGACGCAGGGCTTTCGCGTTCCCGAACCCTTCGCCTATTGCGCCGACGAAACAGTTGCCGGCACTGCGTTCTATGTGATGGGCTTCGCCGACGGCCGCCTGTTCTGGGACCCGGACATGCCCGGCTCCAACCCGGCCGAGCGCGCCGCGGTCTATGACTCCATGAATGCAACGCTGGCGCAGCTTCACAGCTTCGATCCGGCCGCGATCGGCCTGTCCGATTTCGGCCGTGGTGATGGTTATGTCGCCCGTCAGGTCGCGCGCTGGTCGAAACAATATCGCGCGTCCGAGACCGAGCGCATCGATGACATGGACAAGCTGATCGCATGGCTGCCGCACAACGTGCCGCCGCAACAGGCGGTGCGGATCGTCCATGGCGATTATCGTCTCGACAACACCATCGTCGCCCATGATGCGCCAGACATCATCGCGGTGCTGGATTGGGAGTTATCAACGCTCGGCGATCCTCTGGCCGACTTCGCCTATCATCTGATGCAATGGCATATGCCGCCTTCGGAGAGCCGCGCCGGCACCGGCTCGCTGGTGGGTCTCGATCTGAAGGCGCTCGGCCTCCCCTCCCTTTCCGACTATGTCGACCTCTATGTCGCCCGCACCGGGCTCGATCCGCGACCGCATCTGCCGGCCTATCTCGCCTATAATTTTTTCCGCATTGCCGCGATCCTGCAGGGCATCATCGGCCGCGTACGCGACGGCACCGCGACCAGCGATCATGCGCCGGCCAAGGCGGAGATGATCCGCCCGCTCGCCGCGACCGCGTGGCGCTTCGCACAACAGGCGGGTGCGAAATGAAAACCGTCGCCTTGGCACTTGGTGGCGGCGGCGCGCGCGGGCTGGCGCACATCGCTGTGCTGGAAACGCTCGACGAGATGGGCATCCGTCCGGTCGCCATCGCCGGAACCTCGATCGGCGCGCTGATCGGCGCGCCTTACGCTGCCGGGATGAGCGGCAAGGAGATCCGCACGCATGTCACCGCGCTGGCGCGCGATCGCTCCGGATTGTTCGGCAAGCTCATCGCGGCGCGGGCGGGCGGCAGCATCGGCTCGCTGATCGCCTCGGGACTTCGCAGCGCATCGCTGATCGATGCGGAAAAATTCTGCGCGCAGTTTCTCCCCGACCGAGTGCCGGACGATTTCGGCGCGCTGCAAATCCCGCTCACCGTGATCGCATCGGATCTCTATTCGAGGCGCGAGGCGGCAATCTCATCCGGCGCGCTCCGCACCGCCGTCGCCGCATCGATGGCGATCCCGGCCGTCAGCCGCCCGGTCATGGTCGAGGGCCGCGTGATGGTGGATGGCGGCGCGACCAATCCCCTGCCTTTCGATCGCGTGCGCGCGCTGGCCGATATCGTGATCGCCGTCGATGTCGCCGGTCCGCCGGCCGATGACTGCACCGCGATGCCGGACTCGTTCGAATGCTATCTCGCCACGGTGCTGGTGATGGCGCAGACCATCATCGACGAGAAGATCAAGCATGGCGCCCCCGATATCGTGCTGCGGCCGAATGTCGGCATTTTCCGCGCGCTCGATTTTCTGCGCGCCAGCGCGATCCTGCGCGCCGCCGAGCCGGTCAAGGCGGAGTTGCGGGAGAAACTGGGCAAGCTGCTGGCATGAGGTCTATCCGATGGACGTCGAACCGATCCCGCTTCACCGCCGTGCGTTCTGGGACCGATTCTTCTGGCAGGCTGCGGTGGCGCCGTCCGGCACGGAGGCCGAAACGATCCTCGCTGCGACCGATCTCCACGCGATCGCGGGCGACGATCTTTATGCCGCGCTCGTGACCTGGGCTGCCGATCCGCACGCGACTTTGGACATGCGCGCGACTTACGACGCGCTGTTTCCGCGCTCCTGCTTCTGCCGGCGGCATAGCCCGATGGACTGCGACGATCCCGATTTCTCCGGACGCAACATCCATCGCCTGCTCTATTACATCGACAAATGTGTCACGAACTCCTCGGATATCCTGTTCCGCCGGACGCCCGATATCGACCTGCTCCGCTGCCGTGAATGCGGCGATATCTGGCTGCGCGGCATGGATCTGGACTGGCTGCGATCGCATTACCAGCTGCTGGAGCCGGGCGATCTCGAAGCGATCCGCAGCGAAGGCCGGTGGCCCGACGGGCTCGACCGCTTCGAGGACAACTGGATCGCAACCGAAGGCGGCATGAGACGTGACGATCCCGGTCTGCCGGCCTGGCAAAAGGAAGCGAACACGCCCGAAGCATTGCAGAGCTTCGGACGGCAACGCTGACCTCAGCGTCGGTCCCTGAAAAAATCCTTCAGCATCGCGCTCGCCTCAGTCTCGCCGATCCCGGCATAGACCTCCGGCCGATGATGGCAGGTGGCAGCGGCGAAGAAGCGGACGCCATTGTCCACGGCGCCGCCTTTCGGATCGGCCGCCCCGTAATACAAGCGGCGGATGCGGGCGAAGGAGATCGCGGCCGCGCACATGGTGCAGGGCTCCAGCGTGACATAGAGGTCGCAATCGGTCAGCCGCTCGCTGCCCAGCGCGCGCGCCGCCTGCCGGATCGCCAGCATTTCGGCATGGGCGGTCGGGTCGCGGTCGGTCAGCGTCCGGTTGCCGGCGCCGGCAATCACCTCGCCGTCCCGCACCACCACGCAGCCGACCGGTACCTCGCCATTCGCGACGGCCGTGCGGGCGAGGTCGAGCGCCTGGTCCATGAAGCTTTTCGACATGTAGGCCTTCTTTATGCGCGCCCTTATATGGGCGCTTTATTCGCGCGCCAATGCCCGGCATAAAGCCGCCCATGGCCCAGAAACAAGAATCGACGCCGGCGGGCGACCGCATCGCCAAGGTGATGGCCCGCGCCGGCCTGTGCTCGCGGCGCCAGGCAGAAGCCTGGATCGCGGAAGGGCGCGTGTCGGTGAACGGCGCGACCATTTCCTCGCCGGCGCTGAACGTGACCGCCAGCGACACCATCGCGGTCGACGGCAAGCCGATGCCCAAGCGCGAGCGGACCCGGCTGTTTCTCTATCACAAGCCGCGCGGGCTGGTGACCACGCATGCCGATCCGGAGAAGCGTCCGACCATCTTCGAGAAGCTGCCGAAGGCAATGCCCCGCGTGGTCAGCGTCGGGCGGCTCGATCTCAACACCGAGGGGCTGCTGCTGCTCACCAATGACGGCGGCCTGGCGCGGGTGCTGGAATTGCCGGCCACCGGCTGGCTGCGACGCTATCGCGTGCGTGCGCATGGATCGATCCTGCAGCCGCAGCTCGATGCGCTGCGCAAGGGCGTCACGGTCGACGGCGTGCGGTATGGCGCGATCGAGGCGACGGTCGATCGTGTCCAGGGCGCCAATGTCTGGCTCACCTTTGCGATCCGGGAAGGCAAGAACCGTGAAGTCCGCAATGTGCTGGAGCA
>CAZXJZ010000137.1:0-12832 GCA_964641065.1 uncultured Hyphomicrobiales bacterium
CCCGTCGCCATCGCCGAGGTGGTGCGCGACCTGTACCGCTCCGAGCAGCAGCCTGAGCAGTCCTATTCGGAGCGCCAGCTCTACGAGGCCGCGCTCGACCGGCTGTCGCGCGAGATTTCGGCGGTGCAGCACATCACCGAGACCGAAGCGGTAAAGGAAATCGAGGGTGCGCTGGCCAAGGGCCCGCGCCGCGGACCGAAGCCGGCCGAGGGTGCGGCGGCCGAGGACGAGGCCGACGAGGACACCGACAAGGTCGAGGACGAGGCGGCGTAAGCCATTCGACCGGCGGCCCTGTCGCCCATCGATCGGCTGCCCACCGGTAGTGGGCGATGGCCGATCATCTGTTCTGCGAATGCGCGCCCGGCCTTCTGGCCGGGCGTTTTCGTTGGTCTGTGTTGTTCTGCCGGGACGTGCCGGCCAGATCGGCCGCCGCCGCGATGCCGGCGGCTTCGCGTCGCGCCTCCCTCTCCCGCAAGCGGGGAGGGAAGAGACTCACTCCACGATCAGCTTCACCAGATCGCCGGGCGTGAGCTTGTCGGTCGGGTCCATGCCGTTCAGCACGCGGAAGCGCTCCACCGGCTTGTCGGACACCGCCATGCGCGCCGCGAGCCGCTCGATCGTGTCGTTGCTCCGCACGGTCACGACCTTGACGCGCAGCGGCCGCGCGGAGCGCGCCTCGGCATTGCTCATGCGCCGGAAGCTCGCGACGCTTTCGCGGAATTGCCGGTCGAGTTCGGGCGACTTGTTCTTCGCCGCGAAGATGAAGCGATAGACCTCGCTGCCGAAGCGGATCGCGTAGAGCCGGAAGCCCCAGGCATCGCCCTTGGCGATGGTGGTGGCGGCGGGCAGGCCGTTGATGGTGACCTCCTCGACCGACGCCTCGTCGATATTCTCGATCCAGCCGGCTTTCAGATAATCGGTCAGCTTCTGGTCGGAGGGAATGCGCACCACATCGAGCCGCAGCGCCAGTTCGCCGCCATCCTTGACGCCGAACACCGCCTGCGGGGTGTTCTCGAGCACGAAGCCTTCCGGTGCGGTGAAGGTGAAGCCGAGCTTCGGATGCAGGAAGCGCCGGCCGCGCACGAAGCCTTCGCTCGGGTCCTCGCCATAGATCAGTCCGTCGAGCTGGCGCAGATATTCCGCGCGCTCGCGGCGGCTGGAATTGCCCTGCGTGTATTGGTGCGCATTGAGGGTGGCGTTGGCGACGCGTTCGGGCGTGGCGGGATGCGAGGAGATGAATTCCTGCGTGCGCGGATCGGCCTTCGCGCTCGCGCGCAATTCGGCATTGCGCCCCATCGCGGTGAGGAAGCGGGTGGCGCCGAACGGGTCGAAGCCGGCGCGCGAGGAAATCCCGACGCCGATGCCGTCGGCCTCGAATTCCTGGCCGCGCGAGAAGGTGGCGAGCGCGATCTTCGACTTGGCCAGCGCCAGCGCGCTCGATTGCGGATCGCCCAGCACGTCGCTGGCAACCCGGTTGACCAGAGTGGCCTGACGGATCTGGTCCTCGCGAATGGCGGCGTGGCGGGCGATCACATGCGCCATCTCATGCGACAGCACCGAGGCGACTTCCGAGGTGTCGTTGGCCAGCGCCAGCAATCCGCGGGTGACATAGAGCTGGCCGGTCGGCAGCGCGAAGGCATTGACCGCGGGCGAGTTCAGGATCGTGACCTTGTAATGCAGGTCCGGACGCTCGGAGGCGGCGACCAGCTTTTCCACCGTGGCGTTCAGTTGCTCTTCCAGTTTCGGATTGGAATAGGCGCCGCCATAGACCGCGAGGATACGGCGATGCTCGCGCTGTGCCGCGGTCAGCGGCTCGGCGCGCTCGGCCTTCGGCGGCTCAGGCAAGGTGATATGCCGCGCGGCCTGGTAGGACGTGCCCGAACAGGCGCCGAGCAGCAGCGCCAGCGCCAGCGCCCCGGCCCGCCTCAGCTCCATCGGCCGCTTTTGCCCCACCATCGGCCACATCGGCCCTTTGGGCCCCGCATCCGGCAAACGCCTCATCCCCATCATGCGACGGCGCATGAACCCACTCATGGCCGCCCGTCCCAGTCGAATTGATCCGCCGCGATGGCCTCGATCCAGGGGCCGCCCCGCTCCTCGATCACACCCCGCACCCGCACCACGCGTCCCGCCAGCGAACGCGGCGAAAGACCGTCGGATACAAAGCCAGGCTCCGCCCGCTTCGCGATCGTGACAGTGAAATCGTCGGACCAGCGCCGGCCGAAATTCACGTAGACCGTGTTGCCGCTCTCACGCACCGACAGCACGCGGCCTTCCACAATCGCAAAGCGTCCAAGGTCCTGCAGGATCGCCGCCGGGTCGTCCGCCTGATGCAATCGATAATCCCCGGAGCCCCAGATGCCAAGCCTTGCCGTGCGCGCGGCGCGTTCCCGGACGAGCAGGGCCTTGGCGCAGGCCGGATCGCCGATGCGGGTTCCGGTGACCGCCAGACCCCGATCCAGCAAGGCATACTGGATCGGAGTTTCCGAGCCGTTTACGACTGGGAAAGCATGAATCCGGCCGTAGCGGTCGGTGGCTACGGCGGTTTTCGCGGGCGCCGTCTTCAGAGCGATCGGGCGGCCGAGAACGAGACCGGCCAAGGCCTCCCGGGCGGCTGCGTCGGGCACGCCCCATTCCACGCCGGCGAGACGGATCAGGCGGCCATCGGCGAGGCGCAGCGTCCGGGAATCCTCGATCGCCGCGACACGGCCCTCGGGCAGCGGCTCCCTGCCACAGGCATGGGCGGGGGACAGCAGCGCCGTCGCCAGCAGTGATGCTGCGGCACTTTCCAACAGTGTCCGGATACGCTCCCCCATCATCGGCCTTTATGAAAAGGCGAGATTGCGGCGCGACCGTGAAATTGCCGCAGGTCCTAAGGCGGAAATAAGTATCACCGCCTGCTCCCGCCGGCGGCGCGCCGCGATACGGAGGGCAAAATAATCGATGATTTGTTGACCCGGTAGTTTTTATCGATAATTATTCCAGACCAACCATCGGAGCCCCTTCATGCTTGCACCGCGGCCTGCCGACATCACCATCGCGGAAGCGGAGCGGCTGATTTATCTCGAAGGCGATCTGCTGGATGACTGGCGGCTGGACGACTGGCTGAAGCTTTATACCGAGGACATGACCTATCTGGTGCCGTCACCCGGCATGCCGATGGATTGCTCGCCCGACACCAGCCTGTTCCTGATCAACGACGACCGCTTCCGCATGGAAAGCCGTGTCGTGCGCCTGAAGAAAAAGACCGCGCATTCCGAATATCCGCACTCGACCACGGTGCATATGTATTCGAACCTGCGCATCGCCGCGCAAGATGCCGAGGGCACCCATGTGCATGGCGTCTTTCACGTCTCGCGCTACCGCGACGGCATCACCGACATCTTCCTCGGCCGCATGCGCTACCATCTGGTGAAACAGGGTGAGGATGTCCTCATCCGCTACAAGCGCTGCGATCTCGGTGTCGATCAGCTCGTGCCGCAGGGCCGGCTGACCATTATTCTCTAGATCGCATTCTCTGATCGCATCCCAACGCAATCTCGTCCCGCACCGTCTCGCGTCAGCCTCAGCCCATCGGAGGGCCGTCCCATGGACCAGCATATCGGAACGCCACTCGAAGTCCGGCACAATCCCGCGGAAGGCACCTTCCACGTGTCGCGGCGCGTGTTCACCGACCAGGCCATCCTGGACCTGGAGCACGAGAAGATCTTCGAACGCTGCTGGCTCTATTGCGGTCACGACACCGAATTGCCCGAGCCCGGCTCCTTCATCACGCGGATGGTCGCCGGTCGCGATTTCATCTTCAACCGCGACGCCACGGGCAAGGTCGGGGTGTTCTACAATCTCTGCACGCATCGCGGCGGTCGCGTCTGCCGCGAGCGGTCCGGCAAGGCCACGATCTTCCAGTGCTTCTATCATGGCTGGGTGTTCAACACCGACGGATCGCTGCGCGGCATCCCGCAGGAAGGCGCCTATCCGGAAGGCTACAAGAACGAGAGCCGCGGCCTCGTGCACGTGCCGCGGCTCGAGCAATATCGCGGCTTCTGGTTCATCTGCCTCGACGCCAACGCGATGTCGCTGTCGGATTATCTGGCCGGCGCCAAGGAATATATCGATAACATCGTCGATCAGTCCGAACTGACGATGGAGATCGTGCCCGGCGGACAGAATTTCCAGGTCGATGCCAACTGGAAGCTTTGGCACGAGAACGGCATGGACCCGTTCCATGTTCACAGCGTGCATCAGACCTATTTCGATTATGCCGGCGATGCCACCAAGGTCGGCAAGGAGCGCGCCAAGTCGCAGGGCGTATCGGTCGACGAGTTCGAACTCAAGGCCAGCGCCGAAACGATGATGAGCGGGCGCTACAAGGCGCTGATGAATACCAAGACCAAGTTTCAGTTCGATCTTGGCAACGGCCACATGGCCTATGACTATCCCTCGACCCATGGCCGGCCGTTCGCGCAATGGCACCCGACCTGGGATCCGAAATTCAAGCCGGAGCTGGAAGCGATCTACGAGAAGGCGGTGAAGCGGGTGGGCGCGGAGCGCGCGCACAAGATGGCGACCTTCGACCATCACATCCTGATCTTTCCGAACCTCGCGATCGTCGACAACCACGGCATCATGATCCGGACCTATTTCTCGAAGACGCCGGCGGAAATGCTGGTGCAGAGCTGGACGCTGGCGCCGAAGGAAGAATCGACCGAGATCCGCAAGCTGCGCCTCTACAGCTACATGGACTTTCTCGGACCGGCCGGCTTCGGCACGCCGGACGATGTCGAGGCGATCGAGGCGGCGCAGCGCGGCTACAAGGGCGCCGAGGATTACGGCGGCTGGAACGACATCTCGGCCGGCGTGGCGCCGAAGGATCCGATGAGCTTCGTCAAGCACGGCGACGAGGGCCGCATGCGCGTGTTCTGGACCAAGTGGCAGGAATATCTGTCGGCCTGACCCGATGGCAAAGCCAAAGCAAATCGTCGCCGTCAAAGCCCGGTCGAAGGGAGCGCCAACCGACGACAAGGGCGCTGCGATCGGCCACGCGACGCGCGCCACGCTGCTCTATCGCGCCTTGAAGGACGACATTATTCGCGGCGTGCTGCCGCCGCGGGACTGGCTGCGCATCGATGCGCTGCGCGCGCGCTATCAGGCCGGGGCGAGCCCTCTGCGCGAGGCGCTGAACCGTCTCTCGGCGGAAGGGCTCGTCGAACAGAAGGATCAGCGCGGCTTCGCCGTCGCCGATCTCAATGCGGCCGATATCGAGGAAATCCTGTTCACGCGCTGCGCGCTGAACGAGATCATGCTTCCCGCGGCGCTCGCCAATGGCGATGCCGCCTGGGAGGAGCGCGTGGTGCTTGCCCATTATCATCTGTCGAAGACGCCGCCCTTCACCTCGGACGGCGGTGCCAACGACGACTATCTCGTCCGGCATCGCGAGTTTCACATGTCGATCCTGGCGCCCTGCGGATCGCGCTGGCTGCTCGAACTATCGGAAAAGCTGTTCGACTGGACGCAGCGGCATCAGAATCTGGCGCTGCGATCCGACCTTGTCGGATCGCGCGATGTGGCGGGTGAACATAACGAACTGACCAAGGCGGTGCTGGCGCGCGATGCGCGCAAGGCGATCCGGCTGCTGAACGAGCACGTCACGTTGACCGGACGGCTGGCCCGCGGTCTGCGGGAAGGCGCGACGGCTGGCTAGCTCCGCGCTGCCCGTCGCGTTGTGACGATGTCGGATGAGCCTTACTTGATGCTCAGCTTGTTGGCGGCGGCGAGGTCGCGCCACTTGGCGAGCTCCCGGGCGGCAAGCTCGTCATACTCCGCCGGCGTCGATGTGACCGGGGTCAGGCCGAAGGCACGCATGCGCGCCTGGATCTCCGGACGGTTGACGATCTCCGCGATTTCCTTGTTGAGCCTGTCGATGATCGGCTGGGGCGTTCCGGCCTTGACGATCAGCGCATTGTTGATGGTGAAGTCGAATACCGGAAAGGTCGCGCCCATCAGGGGCGTCTTCGGGGAATCCGTCAGCGGATCCTTGGTAACGACGGCGATGAGCTTCAAGGCTCCGGTCTCGACATGCTGCTTGGCCGACGACCACATGTCGACCATCAGCGGCACGCGTCCAGCGATGACGTCGAGCTGTGCCGCTGGGCTGCCGCTATAGGTCACGTGCTGCAGCTTGATGCCGGTTTCCTTCATCAGCAGCTGACCGGCCAGGAACGGCACGCCGCCGAAATTCGGCGAGGTGTAGGTCAGTCCGTCCGGCGACTTCTTGGTGAGCGCGATGACCTCGGCAAGCGAGTCGGCCGGGAAATCCTTGTTGGCGACCATCACGATTGGCGCCTTCGAAATCAGGCTGATGCCTGCGAAGTCCTTCACCGCGTCGTACGGCATCTTCTCGCGCAGCGCTGCTGTCGTGAAATGGAAATTGCCCACCGAGAGAATGGTGTAGCCGTCGGCCGGCGCCTTCAGCGCCGCATCGGCGCCGATCACGCCGCCGGCGCCGGGCCGATTTTCGACCACGACCGGTTGTCCGAGGCGTTCCTGCAACGCTTCTCCAATCAGGCGCACCAGGACATCGCTTGGTCCGCCCGCCGCTGTCGGCTGCACGATCTTGATGGGTCGTGAGGGATAAGCCTCCTGAGCGGTGGCGTGCGGACCCGCTGCCACCGCGAGGATCAGCGCCGGCAACAGTTGCAGCAGACGGCGGATGCGACGCAACTCAAAAACGGGATGCAACATATCGACTCCCTTTCAATGGCTCGCGACCGTTTCTGCACGCAGCATGCCAAGTTCTGGGCGGCCATGACAGCTTGCTTGCCGAGGCGGATCATGCTTCCTCGGCCCGGCCTCCTGATCGCGACGACGTTGTAAATATTGCGACAATTTGTCGCAGACGGAGACATCAGAGGCAATCGGTGATGCACGCCTGCAGCGAACTGGGGATGCGTTTGCCCCGGGGGACTGCGCCGGATCCTTGCGCCGCCACTTTGCCCCGGCCTGTTCCAAAAAGTGAGCATCCGCTCAGTAAGGTGGGTGACCGCAACTGTGTTCGCTCGCTAATTCGCTTCCTGTGATGCGTACCAAAACTGGTCGCGCGCGCTCCGCGATGCTTTGACGACTGTGTCGCTGCAACGAGAGCCAGTGCCGTCCATTCCTTTACGCTTCAAGCGAATACAGTATATCGCGCCCGCGCGCGCAACGATGCACTGGCATGCAGTTTCGTTTGTTGCAATTCGCAAATGTTATGGGTGACAATCAATGTGCCGCGGCTTTCGTGCGTCGATACAAGACGCGGAGCGCGACGACGACAATACGCAACGACAATTCATAACAGGTGGGGAACGTTAGGGTGGCAAAGGCGATGCGCAAACCCAAAGGCAGGGCCGGCAAGATCCAGCACGTCCCGCTCGAAGAGCGCGTGATCTACCGGTTTTTCCTGATCGCAAAGCGGTTCGATCAGGCGCTGGTCGCGATGCATTCCAAGAAACTCGGCATCTCCGTCAGCAACAGCAAGATCCTGCGCGTGATTGCGTTTTCCGGTCCATTATCGGCGACCGAACTCGGCAACCGCACCAGCCTCGACCCCGACAAGATCACCCGTGCCATCGATACGCTGGTGGATCGCAGCTATGTCATTCGCAAGAGTGACGAAGCCGACCGGCGAAAAGTTGTGCTGACGCTCTCTGCGAAGGGCAGGCGCGTCCACGACAAGATCGAGATGGTGGTGAGCGCGATGGAAGCCGACCTCCTCAGTGTGCTGACGGCGGAAGAGCGCAAGGCGCTCGGTTCCTCGCTCGACAAGCTCGAACAGCATACCGGCCTGATGTTCGGACGCAGGGAAGGATGGTACGAACGTCGCGCTCTGCCCGGCGCCGGGTCCCGGGCGAGCAAGCTCGGCGCAAGGCGGCCCGCCAGCTCAACGGGACGTTCTGGCGGCGGAAAGCTCCTCGGCACACGATAGCCGCAGGGCCTTTGATCGACTTCCGGTCATTGCGTATTCAGGACAGGCCGCAGCGGACGATTGGAGGCGAGGATCGCGGCGCCCGCCGATGCGGCAACAGCGGCGATCATCAGGAAAAACTGGCCCTTGTCCATCGCACTCCAGAAACTGCCGAGCCAGCCGCCGATGAAATTGTCGGCGAAGCTGGTGGCGAGCCACATGCCCATCACCATCGATACAACACGCGCCGGCGCAACCTTGGTGACGAGCGACAGGCCGGTCGGCGAGAGATAAAGCTCGCCGATGGTGACGATGGCGAAATAGAGCGCAAGCCACAGCCAGCTCGCCTGGCCGATGCCGGCCTGCCACGCCGCAAGCATGAGTACGAGATTGGCGAGCGACACGCCAAAGCAGCCCAGTGCCATTTTCACGACGGTCGACGGCTCGTTGCCGCGCCGCGCCTGCCACGCCCATAGCGCGATGACGAAAGGGGTGAAGGCAAAAATCATGAACGGGTTGAAGGCCTGAAACCATGTGACCGGGATCTGTCCCTGCCAGACCCACAGGTTCACATTGCGGTCGGTCTGCGCGTCGGCCCACAGCGCGATGGTGTTGCCCTGCTGCTCATAGGTCGCCCAGAACAGAGAGACCGGCAGGAACAGCAGCGCCAGTGCCAGAATGCGCCGCCACTCGTCGCGGTCGAGCGGGATGCGTGGTGCATCCGCGCGCAGCGTGCGCTCGTCCGGCGGCAGCGCGTGCCAGCCCGCGACATAGATCAGCGTGCCGATCAGCATGCCGATGCCCGCAGCGGCGAAGCCGTAATGCCAGCCATAGGCTTCGCCGAGGGTGCCGCAGACCAGCGGCGAGAAGAACGCGCCGATATTGATGCCGACATAGAAGATCGAGAAGGCGCGATCGCGACGCGGATCGCCCGGTGCGTAAAGGCCGCCGACCTGGGTCGAGATATTCGGCTTGAATGCGCCGTTGCCGAGAATGAGGACAAACAGCGCGAGCAGGAACAGCGTTTCGAACGCCATCATGAAATGGCCGATCGCCATCAGCACGGCGCCGCCGATCACGGTGCGGCGCTGGCCGAGCCAGCGATCGGCGATCAGCCCGCCGATCACCGGCGTGAGATACACGAAAGCGGTGTAGAGGCCGTAGATGTGCGACGACAGCGGCTGCACGCCGAGCGGCCCGAACATGAATTCCAGCGCGCCCTTGATCGCGCCGTATCCGATCACGGTTTCCGCCTGGCCGGGCTGCAGCAGGTGCTTGACCATGTAGAGGACGAGGAGCGTGCGCATTCCGTAATAGGAAAAGCGCTCCCACATCTCGGTCGCGAACAGGAATGTCAGGCCCTTCGGGTGTCCGAACAGGTCGGCCGTCGGGGCCGTCGCAGTCCTGATGGTCATCGCTTGTTCCAACGCAACCGGCGTACGACTGTGTCGCAAGTTCGCCAAGTCGCCAAGGGGATGACGCGCCAGGGGATGCCAGTAACAAATACCTAGCCCGCGAAGCCGCCGCTATCCAGGAACGCCTGCTCCTCCGGCGTGGTCTCGCGGCCGAGCACGTCATTGCGATGCGGGAAGCGGCCGAAGCGGCGGATGACGTCGGCATGGATCTCGGCGTATTCGTGATTGTCCTCGTTGCCGAGCGCGCGGCAGAGTTCGACGCAACGGAACTGATCCTCCAAATCCTCCGAATGCATGAACGGAAGATAGAAAAAAACGCGCAAGTCCTTGCCGATGGCCTGATCGAGGCCTCTGTCGATCGCGGAATCGGCGACATCGCGTGCGAGCGGATCGGTCGCCCAGGCGCGCGCGCTGTCGCGGAACATGTTGCGCGGGAATTGATCGAGCAGGATGACGAGGGCAAGCGCGCTGTCGGGCTCGCCTTCCCAAGACTTAAGGCGGCCCTGAGCGGCGGCTTCGTAGGTCGCAAGAAAATTGTCCCGGATCGCCTGATCGAAGGCGTCATCCTTCTTGTACCATTTGTCCGGTCCAGCCTGTTTCCAGAAGCCGAGGACGTCGTCGGCGGTTTTGATAGCGGTCATCTTTTCCAGATTGCCTACCTGAACGCAGTCGTCCCCGCGACAGCGGGGCCCCATTTTCCAGAGCGGTGGTTATAGGCCCCTGCTTTCGCGGGGGCGACGGGCAAAAGCGCGCGGGAGCGCGCGCAACTCACACCCGCGTCTGGCCGGCCCGGATGCTCGTGTAGACCGCGCGGTCCAGCGGGATGAAGGCGCGCCGCGACGGATCGTTGAAATAGATCGGGTCGGCGATCGCGTCGGGATCGAAGCCCTGCTTCACCAGATCGACCTTCTTCTGCTTGAAGGTCGCTGTCATATCCATATCCCTGCGGACCCGCACAAAGACGGGTCGCGCGTATTCCGGCAGCGAGTCCTGCAGATGCAGATAGAGCGCGGGCATGTCGCAATCCTGGCATACGATCGCGGCCATGCCGGCGCGGCCTTCATGGCCGGGCACGGCGACGCCATAGACGTTGGTATCCTGAATGCCGGGGAACTTGTTGATCGCCTCGGCGACTTCGAGCGTCGAAACATTCTCGCCCTTCCAGCGGAAGGTATCGCCGATGCGGTCGACGAAATAGAAATAGCCGTTCTCGTCCTTGCGCATCAGGTCGCCGGTGCGGAACCAGATGTCGTTCGGCGAGAAGACATGCCGCAGGATCTTCTTTTCGGTGTCCTCGCGCCGCGCGTAGCCCTCGAAGCGGTTGCCCGGCTTGTTGGCATCGTTGACGATCTTGCCGATCGCCTCGCCGATCTCGTTCGGGCCGCACGGAATGCAGAAGCCTTCGGCGTTGCGCTCCGGCTGTTCGGCCTCGACGTCGAACTTGACCAGCGCCGTAGGGAAGCGGTGTTCGAGAAACCAGGGCAGGCGGCCGACCGCGCCGGTCTTGCCCTCGAGATTGAACATCAGCACGTTGCCTTCGGTCGCCGCGTAGAATTCCAGGATCAGCGGAATCTTGAAGCGGGTCTTGAACTCATCCCAGATGTCGGGGCGCAGCCCGTTGCCGCAGGCGAGTCGCAGCTTGTGTCTGGTCTCGTTCGGATTGGGCGGCGCGTTGACCAGATAGCGGCACAGTTCGCCGATATATTGCATCATCGTGCAATCGTTGTTGACGATGTCGTCCCAGAATTCCCGCACCGAGAAGCGTTCGCGGATATAGACCGAGCCGCCATTCACCAAAAGCGAACCGGTGGCGCAGAGCCCGCCGGCGGTATGGTACATCGGCAGGCACACATAATTGCGGTCTGATTTTTTCGTCCCCATCATGCCGGCGAAGCCGAAACAGGCGAGCATCACGCGGTAATGGTTGATGTTGGCGGCCTTGGGCAGGCCGGTGGTGCCGGAGGTGTAGATATAGAGCGCCGGGTCCTCGATGGTGAGCGCGCGCCGCTCCGATGCGGCGAGCGTCGCGCCGGACAGGCTGTCGGCCACGGTGTCGATGCGGTGTTCGCCGTCGGCACCATGCACCCAGACTTTGGGTGCGGATTTCAGCAGCGGCCGGATGGCGTCGAACTGGGCCATAAATTCGGCCGCGACGATCACATGCTTCGGCGATACGATGTCGATGCAATGCGCCAGCGACGCGCCGATCAGGTTGGTATTGACCAGGGCGGTGACGCCGCCGATGCGGGTGATGCCGAGCCAGACCGCCA
Source organism: uncultured Hyphomicrobiales bacterium (assembly GCA_964641065.1). Taxonomy (GTDB): domain Bacteria; phylum Pseudomonadota; class Alphaproteobacteria; order Rhizobiales; family Xanthobacteraceae; genus Pseudorhodoplanes. The sequence goes on from CAZXJZ010000137.1 coordinate 11,628, forward strand.
TGAATTCCGGCCGGTTCGGCATCAGCAGGCAGATGGTGTCGCCCTTGGCGATGGTCTCGCCGAGCGCCCAGCGCGAATAGCGGTTCGAACGGTCGAACAATTGCCGGTAGCTGAAGGTCTCGCGTGGCGACAGCAGCGCGGGTGCGTCGCCATGCCGCGCGGCCAGTTCCTCGATAACGTTCGGGAAAATGCGCGCTGGGTTTTTCGCAATATGCGTTGTCATGCGAAGCGCGCGCAATACGCCCCGCAGAAACACCAGATCGCCCTTAAGTTGGCTGAAGAACCCCATTCCCGGCTCCAACGGGCGATGAGGCTACCATCGAAGAGTCGCCAGCCGGTTTCAAGAGGTGGTTAACGATTGCGGATGCCGGCCGTGGGCCGGAACGCGGACCTCAGCGGTCGAGTCCGCCGAAAGGCACCAGCGGATTGTCGGCCAGCGCTTGCGCATCCGGCCGGTCGGGTGCGGCGGTGTAGCCCAGGAAGGCGTCGAACAATTCCTGAATGACGCGCGGTTCGATGTCGCGGACGATGAAAACCATGCGGGTGCGATGATCGGCGTCCGGCCAGGCATCGAGTTGCGTTGCGGGATGCAGCACATGCTGCACGCCATGCAGCACCATTGGCCGGTCCGGCGTTTCCTCGATATTCACGATCGCCTTCATGCGCAGAAGATTCGGCCCGTGGGTGGAGCGCAGCAGTTCCAGGAACAGGTCTAGCATCGCGGCCGGGATGGCGCGGTCGGTCGCAAGCGTGAACGCTTGCACCCGTTCGTCGTGGCGGTTCACGTCGTGATGATGATGGTGATGACCGTGGCTATGCGCGGCGGCAATTGCCTCGTCGGCCAGCCACCGCGACACATCCGGGATCTTGCGATCCGGATCGTAGAGCCCGCAGCCGGTCAGAGCCGATACGCTCGCGTCGCCGGCCGCTGCATCGAGGATCGGCGCCGCCGGATTGAGCTTGCGCAGCCGCGCGATCAGGGCGTCGCGCTTGGCAGCGCCGTCCTCGCTCCGCAGCAGATCGGTCTTGGTCAGCACGATGCGGTCGGCGACCGCGGCCTGTTTCACCGCCTCGGGATGATTGTCGAGCGTGTCGGACCCGTTCACCGCATCTACCAGCGTCACCACGCCGTCGAGCCGGAAGCGCATGACGAGATAAGGATGCTGCATCAGGGTCTGCAAGAGCGGCGCCGGATCGGCGAGGCC
>CAZXJZ010000138.1:0-12714 GCA_964641065.1 uncultured Hyphomicrobiales bacterium
GAAGCCGCTGTTGGCGACTTCAAAGGCGCAACACACGGACGGTTGCGCGTCGCGTGTCCTGTTACCTTCGGCCGCTCGCTACTGTCACCGGTGCTCCCGCGATTTCTGCTCATGTACCCGGAAATCCGAATGGAACTCGAATTGACCAACCGCAAGGTCGATCCGTTTGAAGAAGGATTCGACTTTGTAATCCGGCTCGGCCCGCTGGACGATTCCTCTTTCATTGCCAAGGATCTCGGCGCACTCACCTTCGTCCTCTGCACCAGCCCGCGCTATCTGAGCGAGAACCAGATTCCACATCATCCGAGCGATCTTGCCGAACACAAGGTCATCGATTTCTTCGACGGCGCACAGCATCATGTGTGGAGCTTCGCGCGCGGCAGCGAGAAGATCAGCGTCGATGTGTGCGCGCGGCTGGACGCCAACGATCCGATGGTGCGACGCGATGCCGCCGTCGCAGGCATCGGGATCGTGCTGCTACCTAAATGGATGTTTCAGGCCGATTCGAAATCGCGAAAGCTCGTGGAATTGTTGCCTGACTGGAATCCAACGATGAGCACACGCATCTTCGCCCTCTATCCTAGCCGCCGCAGCCTTACAGCGAAGTCGCGAGCCTTTATCGATTTTCTCCAGCGCGAAATGCGCAAGACACTCCGAAACGGTTAGACGTCGGAGCGGTTAAGGGTCGCAAGTTGGCGTATGCGGATGACACGCTTGCGATTCGACGCTTGCAATGTTGAACAAGAAGCGCAACAAATACCGAAAATCAATACGGTTCCGTCGTCTTCGGACGATCTTCAGGGAAGGAAATTGCGTCCATGGTTCGTGCCAGTGTTTCGTGCGCTGCGGTTCTGCTAGGCGCCATTGCTCTTGTTACACCGTCGAAGTCGATCGCTGACGACAATTATCCGAACCGCCCTATCCGCATCATCGTGCCGCTGCCGGCGGGTGCAACTGCGGATACGCTGCCACGCATTATCGGCGACAAGCTCACGGCGAAATGGGGGCAACCCGTCATCATAGAGAACAAGCCAGGCGCCTCCAGCAATCTCGGCGCGGAGTTCGTGGCAAAATCCGATCCCGACGGCTACACCTTGCTGTCCACGCCGCCCGGCCCGTTGGTGATCGCGGGAAGTCTCAACCCGAAATTGCCATTCAATCCAGACGCGTTCGTACCGGTAACGGTACTGGCCACGCTGCCCAATACGCTGATTGTACGCTCGGGCCTTCCGGCTTCCAACCTGGCTGAATTCGTGGCCTACGCCCAAGCCAATCCGGGGAAGGTCACCTACGCGTCGGCCGGAATCGGTAGCACGCCACATCTCGCGGCCGAGGCGCTCCAGATCGCGACTGGCATCCGCATGGTTCACGTGCCCTACAAGGGTCTAGCGCCGGCACTGAACGATGTCATCGCCGGGCACGTCGATCTGTTGTTCGATAACATCGGCAACACGCACAATCTCATCAAGGACGGCAAGGTTAAAGGTCTTGCAGTGACCGACAGAAAGCGCGCGCCGGAGCTGCCGAATGTCCCGGCGCTCGCCGAGAGTTACCCCGGCTTCTATTCCGCCACCTGGTTCGCGATCGTTGCGCCGCCGAATACGCCGCAGCCGATCGTAAAGAAGCTTTCGGAAGCGATAGGCGAGATTATCCGCATGCCGGACGTCATCGCACGCTTCCAGCAGATCGCGTCCACGCCGGTTGGAAACTCGTCCGCGGAAATGTCGGCGTTTCTCAAGGAAGAGAAGGACCGCTGGCAAAAGGTAATTTCGACAGTCGGAATGAAAATGGAATAGCTTAGGAAGCGTTTGCGCCGGAGCCGTGTCGCTCCGGCGGTCGCTTCACGTCCTCGAACTGGGCACCGGCGAGCCAAATCTGCGAGCTCGATCAGACCGGTAGCGGATCTTCAGCATCGATCAAAATAAACGCGACCCTGCATACCTCGCTATTGCGATTGATCCATGCATGGTTCGTGCCCTGTTGGATCAGGATGTCACCGGCCTTCAGATGAACTTCGGAATCGTCGAGCTTCATGTCGATCTCGCCTGAGATCACAACCGCATAGTCGATACTGCGCGTGCGATGCATGAAGGGATGGCTCGGCTCTCGATATTGCGGGGATTGATTTCCGTCATGCAGAATCTGTTTTGAAAGAAAATCACGATCGAATTTAGCGATGTCTTCGTCAGTGGTCGGAGGAAAGTCCACCACGCGGAAGACACTGCCGCCGCTGGGCGGCGCCACGCCGACATCGCCCGCGCCGCGATCGGCCGAACCCAAAATCGATGCAGGCGCCTTTCCAGTAACCCACAACAGTCGATTAACTGTTCCGGTTGCCGGCCTGACGCTGTTTCGCGGATTGGCCCCGTCAAGAAGCACGACGGCCTTACCGGTTTCATCGTGTCCGGTCACGACGCGACGAACGTCGCTACTCACGTCCATTTCCAGGCTGCCTCGTTCGATGATTGGCTTCAGCGCTTTTTCAGATCGGCACGGAAACCGTGCAGCAGAAATCGCATGAACTCTGCGGCTTCGGCATCCGGATCGATCTGCACGGTACCCTGTGAGAGGACGCCCACTTTGGTCTGATCCCGCAACGTACTGAAAAGCACGCCGACCAGAAAATTGAAGCGTAGATATATCGAACTTGGAGAAAGCTCCGGCAACGCTTCCCCTAACATTCGGATCATGCGACGCGACATAGGGTCGTAATATTTGGTCTTGATGCGCCGAGACAGCGGACCATCTTCGGCGAACATCAGGCGCTGAAGACGCAGAAAGCGCGCGCCGCCGCTTTGCCGGGCCAACGAAAAGGCCGGCTGGCAAAATGCGTGCAGCACTTCTTCGATGCGCGGGGCGCAACCCGTCAACTGCGGATCGCAGGCATCGAGTAACGCCGAACGTTCGCTGTTTAGCGCACTGGCGCGGCGTTCGAAGATCGACTCCAGAAGCATTTCCTTGGAGCCGAAATGATAGGTGATCCCTGAGAGATGAACTTGGGCCGCCGCGGTTACCTCGCGCACCGACACGGCGGCAAAGCCGCGCTCGGCCATCAGACGCTCTGCGGTATCCATGATCCGGTCGCGCGAGGAGGCACCGGCCGCGGATGAAATGTCTATGTCTGGGTTGCGGCCGGCGCGCTTTCGGCCCTCTGTAAGTCCAGCCATCGTGCTTCCAGCAGCCATTAATACGAACGATCGTTCAACGATAAACGGCATCGGCTGCCGATGTCAATTTTAGCGTTTCTCTTCGCTTGACGTCGAAGGTACCTCAATAATATCGTACGTTCGTTCGAATTATAGCCGCTAGAGAGTGACCTAAGAGAGGCGCTTCCATGGAATTCGGTATTTTCGACCACCTCGATCGCAACGACTTGCCGCTAAACGAATTTTACGAACAGCGCTTGAAGATCGCCGAAGCCTATGATCGCGGGGGCTTCTATTGCTACCACATCGCCGAACATCATGCGACGCCGCTCGGATTGGCTGCGTCCCCCAGCGTCTTCCTTTCCGCGGTTGCGCAACGGACAAACAATCTGCGCTTCGGCCCACTAGTTTACACGCTGCCGATGCACCATCCCCTCGGACTGGTCGAGGAAATCTGCATGCTCGACCAGATGAGTCTGGGCCGCCTCGAAGTCGGTGTGGGCAAGGGGATCTCTCCGATCGAAGCTGCATATTTTGGCGTCGACCCCGATCAGCGTCTGGCAATCTATCTCGAGGCGTTGGAGATCGTACGTCAGGGCCTGACGTCAAAGACCGTCACTTTCAAGGGCAAACACTACGAGTTCGCCGACGTGCCAATGGAGCTAACGCCGTTCCAGACACCGCATCCTCCATTTTGGATGGGCGTAGGTAATCCGGAAGCCGCAGAAATCGCAGCAAGAACAGGGTGCAACTTCGTTGCGCTTTCGACCGCCGCCCAACTCCGGCAGTTCGTAGATCGCTACAACGCGACCGCCAAACCCACTTTTGCTCCTGCGGCCCCGAAAATGGGGCTCGGCCGCTTCGTCATCGTGGCTGACACCGACGAGGAGGCACTGCTCTTGGCTCACAGGACTTATCCGAAATGGCATGCTCACTTCCATCACCTTTACCACAGGCACGGCCGCACAGCCGTGCTCGGCGATCGTCCGGCCGATTTTGACCAGATCAAGGACGGTGGACGTGGCATCGCCGGCTCGCCGCAAACCGTAGCGCGCATGCTGACCGAACAACTTACAGAAGGGCAGGCGAACTATTTCGTCGGGCAGTTTGCTTTCGGTGATATTTCGCTTGCCGAAGCGCAACGCAGCGTCGAGCTGTTTGTCCGCGAAGTAATGCCCGTGCTCCGGAAACTCTAGCCTTGTAGTCTGCTTTTAATCTGGAGGCCGACCGCGGTCGCGCCCGTTTTGCGTATTCGACATGCCTACGTCGTGGGTCGTTCGCGCTGAAGTGAGCATTTTATCAAGAATGTGCCTTCTGAGTAGGTACTCGCGGCCGGCCTCCATGGCCCGCGCCACACCGCCGGTCATGGTCGGCACGTGGTTTACGTATGGCTCCGGCACCATCGTCTGCATCGTGCGGGTCGCGTCCTGATGCGCGAATTCGCAAGCGAGGTGATGTTCCCTCAACTCTTCGAGATTGTAGTGAGGGCCGATAGCGCGCTTGAGCGCGGCTACGCTGCGCGAATAGGTCATCTCTGCCCAAGGAGCGTCGAATCCTGGCTGGCCGGGCAGGGCGAAATCGGCATTGCATTCGGGATAGCAGAACGAAGTGGTATTTGCACCATTGAGTGACCCGGACGCTTTTCCCGCGACGTGGATCGTGATTGGCGCTCGAGGCGCAATGCCGCGGTCCAGTAAGGACTCTTCGACACAGCCATAGACCACGACACAATCCACCGCATTTTGCGACGCGACATACTGCACTAGTTCACAGGCGCCGTTGAGTGAGATCAGGCGGTAATGCTGTTCACGTAGAAACCAACGCGAATCGACAATTGCTTTTGTTCGGCAACGCGATACAGCGGCTCGTAACTTTCTGGCGTCGCGATTGTGCTGCTGGGGTTCCAGCTCAGCGCCACACAGATCATTGCAGTCGGCCTCGACGGCATCGTGATCGTGGCCGACGACGCGGCACATCTCGATCAGCTACTGCCAGTCGCGGCTGTTGCGGGCAAAGCGCGACACCTCCCGCGCCGCAACCGCTCCGACCTTGCCAAGACACACTTCGGCGACCATCCGATCAAAGCCAGCGCGTGCGATGCCGCCGGCGGCCGAACGACCGAGATCGTCATCGATCGTCTCGACGCAAGACCAGCCAAGTGCCATCAGGCGGTCGCGCATCGCATATTGAAGCGTGCTGCTCTCGCGATTGTGCAGGACCTGATGGGCTGACGACTGCCGCACATACAAGATTACCTTGCGATCCAGATGATGCGGCCTGATCTTCTCATGCATCATGATCCGCCCCCTCCCGTTGCACGGCGCGCTCGCTGTCGGCGTGATCGAGGATCAGGCTGACCATCAGCTTCGTTACTGATCGACGCGTATCGGCGGGCAACGCCTGCCATTGCGGCATCGGCAAGGTCGCGTCGTCGCGCTGGCTGGAGAACAGATCGAACTGGTATGTCGTCGGCGGGCGCGGCATGAACATCTCCCCGATTCGCGTCGTGAGAGCCCAATGCTGCGCCCATCTCCTGCAATTGCGATGGAATACCTTGTCACGGAGCAGTGTCGCCAGGACGCCAAGCGCGGCGAGGCCAACCTGCGGAGTGGCCGTGATGCGCCAGCTCAAACATCCAAGCCGGAATCTCCAGCCATCGGTCCGATACTTGGCCGGAAAGGCTGCAGCGCAAAACCGCTGCGTCATTCTTGTCGACTACTTCGTGAATGTGGACCTGATGACCCGCTCAAGGATGCGATGGATAAAGAAGCTCGCGTTGCTCGGTCCCGTGGGCGTTCCGTCGGCGAGTTGTACAACAAGGTGCGTCCACACTCGTCACTGGGCTATCGGCCTCCAGCGCCGGAGACGATCGTCTGGCCAGCACAGAAGACAGTGGCGCAAATGCCCGCTCTAAACTAACATCCCAAACGGACCACTCAGTGGGGGCCGGTCAGATCGTCATCGCGGCTTAGTTTTGGGTCGGCGCATCACCACGCCCTCTAGGAGAGCATAATCTCGAATGAAGATCCGACGTTTACGATGTTCAATAAGCCCGGCTTTTTCGAGATCTCTGAGGACAGATATGACAAATTGCCGGGTAACCCCGACAAACGAAGCCAGTTCCTCGTGAGTAAGTTTTATCTGGATGAGCAGACCATCTTGATCCGCAACTGAAAATTTCTCGGCCAACGTCAACAGCACTGTGCAGACACGTTCGAAGGCTGTTTGCGTTTCTAAGGTGATGGCTAACTTTGCCAACCAGCGGAGTCGGACGGAAAGGGCTCGAATAGTCGCTTCAGAAAGTTCGGGGAAGCGTGCGGCTATCCGAAAAAAATCTTTGGTGTCAAGAAAATAGACTTGGGCATCGGTTAGACAACGAAGCGTTATCTGCCGCTCGGCATATCCGCCCAAATCGCCGGCACCAAGAAAATCACCGGGGAACCATATGCCCGTCACCCCCATCTTGCCCGATGGACTATGAAACAGTGACATTATCGCGCCGGTGACCAGGAAGCCAACATGCCCTGTCTCGTCGCCTTGGTTCCAGACGATTGCGCCCTTCTTGAATGCATGCTTCCGGCATTGTGACAGAATCGATGCCCGATATTCTGTGGGAACAGCTGCCAGGACATCCAAGTGTCCAGCTATGGATCCATTGCTACTAAGCATATCGCAGAATAGTCAACTATATGACAGCGGGCAACCCGCGATGTGGCTTAGTGTCTTCTAAGAAATGAAGATTTTAAGCCGCGACCTAATTTCGAACAGTCGATAGGTGACGCTGATGGTTGTATCGACGTCTCCATAACTCACAGTGTCGATTGCAATCATGAAGGGCATCTTATCGTTATGGAGCTTCGAGGGACAGTTGCAATTGTGACTGGCGGAAGTGGCGGCCTGGGCCAGCGAATATGTCACGCCCTGGCGCGCGCGGGCGTGACAGTAGTGATTGTATACGGAACTCGTAGAGCAATCGCCGAGCAATTGCGCTCCCAAATCGCTGAATACGGCGCGGAGGCGTCATTGGAGTCGTGTGACCACACCAGTGCTGATGATGTGAATGCGATGGTGTCCAACGTCATTGGCCGGCACGGTCGAATAGATATCTTGGTAAATGATGCTGCTACGAACAAGGCAATTCCATTCGAAGAATTCGACGACCTCGAGCTGGAAGATTGGAATCATCTGCTGGCAACAAACCTTACCGGTCCGATGCTTTGCTCGCGAGCAGTCGCGCCTGTTATGCTCAAGCAAGGGAGCGGTCGGATCGTTAACATCGCATCGGTCGCCGGTCTCATACCGAGTGGTTCATCGATTCCATATTCTGTGTCTAAGGCCGCTCTAATACATTTGACTCGATGTCTTGCGGTTGGTCTCGCGCCGCATGTTTTGGTCAATTGCGTTGCGCCGGGCTTTATTGAGGGCACTAAGGCCTCAGAAAATCTTACGCCAGAGCGGGTTGCAATGGTGACAAAGTCAGCCGTGTTGGGCAGAGCCGCCAACAAGGATGATATTGCTGACCAAGTATTGACCTTCTGTCGAAGTGATTCGACAACAGGGCAAACAATTGTCGTTGACGCTGGTCGGCATTTTCACTGATGCCAAAAGTTGGGCGCCTCTGCCTTGCAGTCGAGATTGAGGCAGGCGTCGACCTTACAATTCCGAGGTCGAAATGTTCACGGAGTGCGTATGCTAGAAGTTGATATGGCCGCGGCGGGTCTTGAAAAGATAGTGCGCAGCGGAACTGCCTTGGACCGGATCCACCACGGTCTCTCTTTTGGAGAGGGGCCGGTTTGGGACCAGAATAGTGGGAAGTTGTTCTTCGTCGACATCGTTGGCGATAGAATTTGGACCTGGACCCCCGGAGTTGGTGCTGAGGTGTTTTTGCAGCCCTCCGGAAAGGCCAACGGGATGACATACGATCTCGATCACAGGCTTGTTGTTGCGGGTTGGGGATCGCGCACGATATGGCGGATCGAAGCCGACGGCACGACTCGAATATTAGCCTCGCACTACCAGGGCCACAAGTTGAATAGCCCTAACGACATCGTAACGAAGTCCGACGGCGCAATTTATTTCACTGATTCAGAAGGTGGCTTGGTAAATGTTGCGCATGGTGTCGACGATGTGCAGCGCTATCTTGATATTCAAGGTGTGTACAAACTCAATCCAGACGGAAAGCTAGTGCTGGCCACGGATGTAGTTTCGTACCCTAACGGATTGGCGTTTTCGCCAGACGAGAAGCAAATGTACGTAAACGATAGTCGAAAGGGCCTGATTCACCGTTTTGACGTCCTTGCCGACGGGACACTGGACGGTGGTGTCATTTTTTATCGTTTAGTCGGTGAGGAGCCCGGCATCGCAGACGGCATGAAAGTAGATATTGCGGGCAATCTTTATTGCACCGGTCCTGCTGGCGTTCATGTTCTTGATCCTGGCGGTAAACTTCTAGGGTGGCTGAAAATTCCTGGTCACACCACGAACCTCGCTTGGGGCGGCGAGGACTGGAGTCTCATGTTTGTCACTACCTACACAAGCGTCTTCCGAATTAGACTCGGCATCCAAGGTATTCCTCTCAATTGAAGCAGCACAGTATGTCATGGAATTTTGAAGTCGTTGCCGCGCCATTCGGCAGTCGAATCGGTGGTATGGCCTGGGACGGTGAAGGAATGCTCTTCAGTATTCCCGATAAGAACGAAGTTTGGAAAGTAACCCCAACCGAGAGGACGCCCAGTCTCGTTCGGAGATACACCAATCACGTATCTGGCCTTGCGGTCGCTGCGGACGGACGTGTGTTTGCTTGCCAAGAGGGATCACGAAGGATCATTCAGCTCCATGCGGATGGGTCAGCGACGCAACTTGCGTATCGTCTGAATGGCAAAGTTCACAACCACCCATGCAGTGTTGCGGTCGACCGTTTGGGCCGCGTCTGGTTTTGCGATTGCTACAGCGACTTGCTAACGCCCGGGCCGAAGGTCTGGCCGTTACTTGATCACGCTTCGATTCTCCGGCAGGAGCGTAGTCCGCAGCTACAAAGCCGAGCTTGGTCAATCAAGCGTATGACCTATGACACCAACAGGCCCCGAGCATTGCTTTTCTCAAGAAATCAGCAGGTGCTGCATGTGAGTGAATGCGATACGAGATATGGCGGGCGACAAGAATTACGATCTTACCCGGTCAGTGCCGATGGCACGCTTGGTACTCCGAGAGTGTTGCACACTTTTGGTTCGGACCATCAGGGGGCGCATCGTGGCATCGAAGGTATGTGTCTCGCTGGAAATGACTTGATCGTCGCGTGTGCAGGGTGGCATCGATCTGGCCCCGGTCCTGCCGTGATGATTTTCGATCCCAGCGGATTAGTGGCTGCGTCGCATGCTGTTCCGGTCGGGACCCCGGTAAGTTGCGCGTTCGGAGATGGAGATCTTGCAAATCTTTATATCGGAACTGAAGAGGGTGGGCTTTATTGTATTCGCGACAGCGGCCTTCGTGGTGTCGATGGAGGCATAGTGCATGACCACTGATGACAATATAGATCGTACCTCCCCGGAAATCGTAACGAGTCAATCGTGCCGCTCCGTTCTCCGAGAGGCCAATCTGATCGGCGGAAAATGGGCCCCTGCAAGGTCCGGCAGGCGCACAACGGTTAGAAATCCCACGACTGGGGAAGTGATTGGCCACGTGCCGTTTGCCGGCCGTGAGGATGCGCAGATAGCAATCCACAGCGCTTACGAAGCATTTCGCTCATTTAAAGAAACGTCTGCCTACAGATTTGAAACTGAGGACGAGGTGATTAGTCTGGCGAATGATACGGAATACGGTCTTGCAGCGTATTTTTATACGAAAGATCTTAGCCGTGCATTTCGTGTTTCTGAGGCGCTGGAATATGGCCTCATCGGAGTGAATGAGGGGCTGATCACGACCGAGGTTGCACCGTTCGGTGGAATGAAGGAATCCGGGATTGGTAGAGAGGGCTCCAGATACGGAATCGAGGAGTATCTGGACTTGAAGTACACTTGTTATGGGGGCATCGGCCCGCTTCAGTAGGCTGTCACAGATTCAGATCGTTCGGTGATTACGTCGCGCCGTAGTCAATCCGGTGAAACATGGGTCGAAAATAATGAACAACTGGGAGGACCTGAAATGAAATGCACCTCAATTTTGATGGCTGCAGCGATAGCCATCACTGTCTGCGGCGTAGCGGTTGCAGATAACTATCCGGAACGACATATCACTGTTATCGTCCCGTATCCTCCGGGCGCCAGCGGTGATGTGATTGCTCGCTTAATAACCGACCGGATGTCGCGAACGCTCAAACAGTCATTCGTTATCGACAATCGTCCAGGCGGTGCAGGAATCGGGGCCACGATTGCGATCGCAAACGCCAGGCCTGACGGCTATACGCTTCTACTCGCCGGGCCAAACCACACCACGAATGTTGGGCTTTTCAAGTCGCTACCTTACGATCCGGTCAAGGATTTTACTCCGATTGGTCTCGTCGGAAGCACGCCGGTCGTTCTCGTCACGCACAATGACAGCGGTATTACAAGTTATGAGGATCTGATCGCCCAGGCAAAGAAAAATCCAGGCAAGATCATGTTCGGATCGGGCGGGGTCGGCACGGCGGGTCACCTTGCGACTGAACTCATGATGCAGCTGAACGGCGTGAACATGCTTCATATTCCGTACAAGGGCGCAACGCCGTCGCTGACGGGAATTCTGGCCAAACAGTTCCATGTAATGTTCACCGGCTTCCCGCCAGCTCTTCCTCATATTAACGCTGGGACGCTAAGGCCGTTATTAATTTCAAGTGTCGAACGAGTGCCTAACCTTCCGAATACCCGTACTGGCGACGAGGCTGGCATGAAAGATTTCCGTGTTGACGTATGGTTTGGAATGTTGGCTCCGGCGGGCACTCCGGCATCGATAGTCAAGATCCTCGAGCGCGAACTGGCTGCAGCACTGGAGGATAAGGCGATCATTGAGAAAATGGATTTGCTCGGAATAATACCGGCAAAGCCAGGTGCTGAGGAATTCTTAAATTTAATCAACAGGGAGATAGTCACTTGGCCGAAAGTTTTGAAGGCAGCAGGAATCGAGCCTCAATAAGGTCATTCGGTGGCAAGTATTGATGAAGGCCACTTCTCTATTGAAGCCATCGCTCGGGGCGGGCTCCCAGTGATTAAAACGTAGTGGCTTTTTGAATTGAAGGTTTCTGGCTCATCGTCCTCGGGAGTAGATGAGCCAGAGATCTGAGCGCTTGGTAGGTTGTCTTAACGAGGCGAGATGTACGAGTAAAAAGACCTGTTCGATTCGTTCGCACCTTGGCTCTAGCAGCCTCGTTGCCATTCTTGCGAGGCTCGCGCGATCTCGAAATCGCAATTCTTCCTCACTGAGGATTGTGGTCGGATAGATTATCGCACGTCATGATCCGGTAGCAGACAAGGCCGACAACGATGCCGAAAAGAAGTGCTAATGAAACTATAGGGCCGCGAAAGCTTCCCTCGTCCCAAATGGCCACAACAATCCAAATAACACCGAGAGTTAAAGCAAAGAAAAATTGCGGTATTTTCAAAAGTGCGGTCTCCAAGTAGCGGTCAAACGACTTAGGCACCCAACCAGAATTCGGACACCATTAGATACATTGCCGATCAGTGATCGTCTGATGATAGTGCCCGCTAAAGTAGTTTTCGACAGCGTGCGTTAGCGCTTTATCGATGCTGCAATTCGCTGGCAAGACTCCTCCCGCGAACTCCTGTAGTGCGAAGCTTAGGTTCCGCTGACGGTGCATTAGGGCAAGAAATGGGCGTTCGATCTGCTTGAAGGGTACCGAACTCAATTGCTTTGAGTTTAATCCAGCCAGCACAACCGAATGCGAGATGGCGGTGGGCGCCCGCCCGGCCTCGACCGCAGCGCGAACAGATTCGTTAGAGCGAAGGCTGGGGATAGAGGTGCCCTAACACCATCCCGATTAGCACTGCAAGCAAGAGCGGCGAAAGCATTGACAGGCCCGGAAGGGCGACGCAGCAGTATTGCAAAGACTGCGACCGCGACAACGATGGCAAGACCGGGAAGCAGCCGTCCGAATGCGCTTCGTCCGCCAAATAGCGCAATTATCGCGTCCGTGACCTCGGATCCTATTTCTAAACGGGAATACGAGCATCCCGCCTTAGCGGTCCAACCGATAATTCTTGTCAAACTGATCAGTTTATCCGACCATTTGGTATGACCCTGGATCAGCTGCGGATTTTCGTCAGCGTCGCCGAGCGCGAACACATGACGCGCGCCGCCGAAGCGCTGCGCCTGACACAGTCCGCCGTCAGCGGGGCTATCAGCGCGCTCGAAAACAGGCACGGGGTGGTGCTGTTTCATCGGGTTGGCCGCCGGGTGGAATTGACACAGAACGGCCGGATTTTCCTTGATGAAGCACGCGCGGTTTTGAGATCGGCGGCCGCGGCGGATCAGGCGTTAAGCGAGTTGTGCAGGCTGCGGCGCGGCGCAATCAACATCTATGCTAGCCAGACCACGGCGAGCTATTGGCTCCCGGAGCGCCTTGCCCATTTTAAGAAGG
>CAZXJZ010000139.1:0-12688 GCA_964641065.1 uncultured Hyphomicrobiales bacterium
CGTTCTGCGCGATCTACTCGACCTTCCTGCAGCGCGCCTATGATCAGGTGGTGCACGATGTCGCGATCCAGAAGTTGCCGGTCCGGTTTGTCATGGATCGCGCCGGCCTGGTCGGTGCTGACGGCCCCACCCATGCCGGCTCGTTCGACATCGCCTATCTTGGTTGCCTGCCGCATTTCGTCCTGATGGCGGCGGCCGATGAAGCCGAACTCGTCCATATGGTGGCGACGCAGGCGGCGCTGGACGATGCTCCCTCGGGGCTGCGCTACCCGCGCGGCGACGGTGTCGGCGTCGATCTGCCGGAGGTCGGAATTCCGCTGGAGATCGGCAAGGGCAGGGTGTTGCGAGAAGGTAGCACGATCGCGCTTCTCTCCTACGGCACGCGGCTGGCCGAATGCATGAAGGCGGCCGAGGCGCTTGCGGCGCATGGACTGACCACGACGGTCGCGGATGCGCGGTTCGCCAAGCCGCTCGACACCGATCTTGTTTTGCGGCTCGCGAAGAATCACGAGGTGCTGATCACGATCGAGGAAGGCTCGATCGGCGGCTTTGGGTCGCTGGTGTTGCAGACCCTTGCGGAACACGGCGCTTTCGATGCCGGGCTCAAGGTGCGCAGCATGGTGCTTCCGGATATTTTCATCGATCACGACACGCCGGCCGCGATGTATGCACGGGCCGGACTGGATGCTAACGGCATTCTTGCAAAGGCCTTCGAGGCGCTGGGCAAGGATATCAGGCAGGACAAGGTGCAACTTGCGTAAGCCAGACGACACTCCCCGAACCCAACTGCGTCCGCTCAATGTGGTGCTGGCCCAGCCGCGCGGTTTCTGCGCCGGCGTGGTGCGGGCAATCGACATTGTCGAGCGCGCGTTGAAGAAATACGGTCCGCCGGTCTATGTGCGACATGAGATCGTTCACAACAAATATGTGGTCGAATCCCTGAAGGCGAAGGGCGCGCGGTTCGTCGAAAACGTTGCCGAGATCCCTGACGGCGCAGTCGCGATCTTCAGCGCGCACGGCGTGTCGAAGGACGTCGAGCGCGAGGCGTCCGACCGCAGCCTGCCGGTGATCGACGCCACCTGTCCGCTGGTGACCAAGGTTCACAACCAGGGCAAGCGTTATGTCGGCCAGGGCCGGACCGTGATCCTGATCGGGCATGCGGGACATCCCGAGGTCGAAGGCACGATGGGTCAGATTCCGGGGACGGTAGTGCTGGTGCAGACCGTGGCCGATGTGGACAAGCTCGAACTGCCGACCGACGCGCCGGTCGCCTATGTGACTCAAACGACGCTCAGCGTCGACGACACCCGCGATATCATCGCGGCTTTGACCAAGCGGTTCAGCGATATCCAGGGTCCGGATACGCGCGACATCTGTTACGCGACGCAGAACAGGCAAAGCGCGGTGCGCGATCTGTGCAAGCACGCCGATCTTCTGTTGGTGGTCGGCGCTACGAATTCCTCCAATTCCAATCGGCTCCGGGAAATCGGCGCCGAGGTCGGCATCCCGAGCTACCTGATCGCCGATGGCGGCGAACTCGATCCGGCCTGGCTGGAAGGAGTCGAAACCGTCGGCATCACCGCCGGCGCGTCGGCTCCCGAGGTGCTGGTCAACGACGTTATCGGTGCGCTAAAACGCCTTCGTATCGTAGATGTGACGACGCTGCCCGGCCGGGAGGAGAACATCACCTTCCGTCTCCCCGCCGAAGTTGCATCGGTTTAACCCCGCTTCCATTAGGCTTTCCCTTCCATGGCCATTCCGTTCCACAAGGAAATCCGCATCGGCGGGTACCTCCTCAAGCAGAAGCTGCTCGGGCGAAAGCGCTATCCGCTCGTACTGATGCTCGAGCCGCTGTTCCGCTGCAATCTTGCCTGCGTCGGCTGCGGCAAGATCGACTATCCGGATGCGATCCTCAACCGTCGCATGAGCGCGCAGGAATGCTGGGATGCGGCCGACGAATGCGGCGCACCGATGGTTGCCATTCCGGGCGGCGAGCCGCTGATCCACAAGGAGATCGGCGAGATCGTTGCGGGCCTGGTCGCGCGCAAGAAATTCGTGTCTCTGTGCACCAATGCATTGCTGCTGGAAAAGAAGCTGCATCTGTTCAAACCTTCGCCCTACCTGTTCTTCTCCGTGCATCTCGACGGCCTGCGCGACCACCACGACAAGGCGGTGTCGCAGAAGGGCGTGTTCGACAAGGCGGTGAAGGCGATCAAGGCGGCGCAGGACGCGGGCTTCGCCGTCAACGTCAATGCCACGATTTTCGACGGTCATTCGGCCGAGGATATCGCAGCGTTCCTCGACTACGCCAAGGAGATGAATGTCGGCGTCTCGATCTCGCCGGGCTACGCCTATGAGCGCGCGCCGGATCAGGCGCACTTCCTCAACCGCAAGAAGACCAAGGAGTTGTTCCGCAAAGTGTTTGCCCTGGGCAAGGGCAAAGGCTGGAAGTTCATGCACTCCACCTCATTCCTGGATTTCCTCGCCGGCAACCAGGAATACGAATGCACGCCCTGGGGCATGCCCGCGCGCAATATTTTCGGCTGGCAGAAGCCCTGCTATCTGCTTGGCGAAGGCTACACCAAGACCTTCAAGGAACTGATGGAAACCACCGACTGGGATTCCTACGGCACCGGCAAGTACGAGAAGTGCGCAGACTGCATGGCGCATTGCGGCTACGAGCCGACCGCGGCTCATGCCGCGATCAGCAATCCGCTGAAGGCGCTGTGGGTGTCGTTGCGCGGCATTCGCACCTCAGGACCGATGGCGCCGGAGATCGCGATGGATAAGCAGCGTCCGGCGGAATACGTGTTCTCGTCGCAGGTCCAGATGAAGCTATCGGAAATCCGCGCTGCGGAAGCCGAAGAGCGGGCCAAGAAGACCGCGAACGCGGCGTAAGGCCGAAAAGGCGCGGCCGGAATCCCGGCCCGCCGCGATCAGCGCCGGCAGTTGGCCTGGCTGGCGCAACAAGCCTCCAATCACCCTTGCAAGTGCGACGTCGCCGTCGGGCGTCAAAGCGCTGGATGCGATGTCCGGCAGGCTGCGAGTCGAAGGGTCGCTGACCGCGCGAATGACCGCGAAGGGCAGGTTGTGCTCACGCGCATATTCTGCCGCGATGTGGGATTCCATATCGACGGCGAGCGCTGTGGTCCCGGAATGCAAGGCCGTCTTGGCGGCGGACGTCGTCACCACACTATCGCTTCCGGCGATTGCGCCGCGATGAACGCGCATCGCATGTCCGAGCGCGGAGGCGGCGGCCCGATGCCAGTCTTCATGTGCGTCGTGGCGAACGTCGTCCGTCAGCACATGCGAAGCAATAACGACATCGCCCGGACGCAGATGCGGCGCGAGGCCACCGGCAAGACCGAAACTGAGGATGGCGCCAATCTCTCCTTGGCGGGGACGAACGGAGAAGATGCTCGAAAGCCTGTCCCGCAGCAGGTCCGACCGCCCACCGCTGCACAGCGTCAGCACGCCTTCTCCGGCTGCGATCTGCGCCTCGCGTCGAAGCCCGGTCACGACGAGCAGGGCGGGCTTCATGGCGGTCATTGCAGTCGCATCACATGCCGAAGGCGACGCGACGGTCGTTGGCGGCGGTCAGGTTGCGATAGCGCGCTACCGCCCAGAGCGGGAAGAATTTTCGGTAGCCGTGATAGCGCAGGTAGAACACCCGCGGAAATCCGGTCGCGGTGAAGCGCTCCTCATCCCACAAGCCTTCACCGTTCTGATGATCGAGCAGATAGCGGACGCCCCGCTGGACCTGCGGATGCTCGACCTTGCCGGCCGCCATCAGAGCGAGCAGCGCCCAGGCCGTCTGGGAGGCCGTGCTGGGTGCCGGTTCGTATCCTGCATAATCCAGCTTGTAGCTCGCGCCGTCCTCGCCCCAGCCGCCATCGGCATTCTGGATGCGGAGCAGCCAGTCGGCGGCCCGCGCGACCATTTCGTCGTTGGCATCGAGACCGGCGGCATTCAGTGCGCAGAGGCATGACCACGTGCCGTAGATGTAGTTCAGCCCCCACCGGCCGTACCAGGAGCCGTCCGTGAGCTGTGTGGTTCGCAGATAGGCAATGCCATCGGCAATCGCACGCTTGCCTTCATCGTCGGGTGGAAGCTGCGCCAGCATCGAGATGCAACGCGCGGTGACATCTTCGGTCGGCGGATCGAGCAGGGCGCCGTGATCCGAGAACGGGATATTGTTGAGGTAGCTGTAATTGTTGTCGGCGTCGAAAGCGCCCCAGCCGCCATTCTTGCTCTGCAGACCGAGCAGCCATTCGCGTGCGCGCGCAATGGCCGGATCGTAAGTCCGGTTGCTGGCGCTGGCCTCGGCGCGGTCCATCGCCATGACGACGACCGCGGTATCGTCGAGGTCGGGATAATAGGCGTTGTTATATTGAAACGCCCAGCCGCCCGGCCGCACATTCGGCCGCGCCTCGGCCCAGTCGCCCTTCACGTCGAGCACCTGCAAGGGCTTCAGCCAGTCGAGGCCGGCTTTCGCCGCTGCCTTGGCGGACTCGCTGCCGGATTCCAGCATCGCATGCGCGGTGAGCGCGGTGTCCCAGACGGGGGAGACGCAGGGCTGGCAATAGGCCTCGTCGTCCTTGACCGCCAGAAGCTTGTCGATCGACAGCCGCGCGACCGCACGGTCGGGGTGGTCCTCGGGATAGCCGAGCACGTCATACATCATCACGCTGTTGGCCATCGCCGGGTAGATCGCGCCGAGCCCGTCCTCGCCATTCAGGCGCTCCTTGACGAAGGCGACGGCGGCGTCGATGGCGCGCTTGCGGGTCGACCTTGGAAACAGCGGCTCGGTTGCGCGCAACATCACATCGACGCCGCGGAAGAACAGGAACCACGACCATTTCTGGTGCGGCGCCTTCTTCACGCCACCGACCGATCGTGGCGACTCCAGAAACAGTTCGTCGATGCCGACGCCCTTCGGATTGCGCGCCAGCGGCTTCAGCGCGCCAAGCACCAGGAGCGGCACGATGACCGTGCGCGCCCAGTACGAGACCTTGGTCAGATGAAATGGAAACCAGCGCGGCAGAAGCATGATCTCGACCGGCATCACCGGTACCGCGCGCCATGTCACCACGCCGTAAAGCGCGAGCAGCGCACGGGTGAACACGTTACTGCGCGACGCACCGCCACGCGCACGGATCGCCTCGCGGGCGCGCCGCATATGGTCGGAATCGGGAGAATCGCCGATCATCTTGAGCGCGAAATAGGCTTTTACGCTCGCGCTCATGTCGAAGTCGCCCTCGTGGAAGAGCGGCCATCCGTCATGCTGCCCCTGGATGCGGCGAAGGTAGACCGCGATCTTGCGTTCGAGTTCGGTGTCTACCGGTTCGCCGAGATAATGGCGCAGCAACACATATTCGGCCGGGATGGTGGCATCCGCCTCAAGCTCGAACACCCAGTGGCCGTCGGGCCGCTGTGTCTTCAGCAGCGCATCGGTCGCCTGCGAAACGGAATGCTCAAGCAGGTCGCGGGCGAGGGGGGGTGGGGTGTCGTTGGTCGCAAGCATCATCGGTTGGACAGGACTTCGGCGGCGCGTTGACCGGACCGGATGGCGCCTTCGATTGTCGCCGGCAGTCCGGTATCGGTCCAGTCGCCGGCCAGGATCAGGTTGCTCCATCGCGTGGTCGCGACGGGGCGGCGCGCATTCTGCTCGGGCGTGGCGGCAAAGGTCGCGCGGCGTTCGCGGACCAGTTGCCACTTCGGGAGGCCAGCGTCCATCCCTAGGATATGGGCGATTTCCTGCCATGCGGTTTCGGCAAGCTCCTGCCGAGGCTGCGTCAGCAGGCGGTCGGCATGGCTGATGGTCGCCGAAACACGTTGTTTGAACGCAAAAATCCACTCCACCGTGCGGTTGATCACCCCTGTCATGAACGGTGAGCCGGTCGGCGGTGCGATATCGTAATGAATGTTGATGATGGCGCGGAACTGGTCCGGCGCCTCAAGTCCCGGGACGAGCTTGGTAGCCGCATAGGCCGGGACCGCGAGAATGAAGGCTTCGTCCGGGCCGAGCGCGACCTCGCCGTCGCCGAACCGGATCGCGCTGACCCTGTCACCGGCTATCGACGCGCCTTCCATCTCGTGCTCGAAATGGATCGCCACTCCCTTGCCCTTCAGGAAGGCCAAGGCGGGCTCGACAAAGGCGGTGCTGAGGCCGCGTTCGAACACCAGCGGCCGGCAGGCCTGTCCGCCGCGCATCAGCGTCTCGCGCGCGATCTTTGCCGCGAGTCGTGACGATCCGCTCGGCGTGTCGATATTGAGGGCGGCCACCATCAGCGGATCGAGCAGGCGGCGGTAGAGTTCGCTGTCGCGATCCAGCACCTCGCGCAGGGGCCGGTCGGTGCCACCGGCTATCAGCGGCAACAGCTTCAGATAGTCGAGCACGGACGTCTTTGGCACGCGACTGCCGGCGTCGAAAATCCAGGTCGGAAGACTGCCGTCGCCAAGCCGCAGGATCCAGCTTTCGCCGGACGCGCCATCGACAAAGCGGAAACTGGCGGGCGCAAAATCCGGCGTGACGCCGATCGTCTTCAGATAATCGACCGCCGCATGGTTGCCCGAAAGAAGCAGGTGGGTGCCGTTGTCGATATGCATGCCGGTGGCGGCATCGTCGTAGGAACGGCAACGGCCACCGGCCTGCCGGGTGGCTTCATGCAGGGTGACGGCGACACCAGCCAATGTCAGCCGCACAGCCGCGGAAAGGCCGGCGAGCCCGGCGCCGACAACGTGAACGTGTTTGATCATCAGACAATGCCGTAGCGGACGACCGCCCAGATCAGGCGGATGCGATCGACCCGGATGCGCGTGCGCGGCGGCGCGAAGCCGCGCTCCTGCAGGCGGTCCAGCATCGGCGCATAGGCTTCAGCCATGATGCGTGGCGCCTTCACACTGGCGCGCGGTTGCCGCTCCATGATTGCACGCGCCTTCGCGAAGTGTTCGCGCGCGCGGCCGATCAGCGGCGTACAGGCCTGGCCGAGATTGGGATGCGCGATCACCGCGTGCGGATCGTCACCCTGGATGCCGGCGGCGGCGAGGCACTCCCGCGGCAAATAGAGGCGACCAATATCGGCGTCTTCATCGACGTCGCGCAGGATGTTGGTGAGTTGCAACGCGCGTCCGAGATGATGCGACAGGTCGATCCCCGCGTCGTTGGGCACGCCGAATATCCGCACCGACAGACGGCCGACCGCGCTCGCGACCCGGTCACAATAGAGATCGAGGGTGGCGAGGTCGGGCGCGCGGATGTCGGACACAACATCCATTTCCATGCCATCGATGATGGCGAGGAAATCCTCGCGCCGCAGGCCAAAGTCGCGGACCGGCCCGAGGAAGCCGCCCATGCGTTCGGACGGTTTGCCGGCGTAGAGAGAGGCGACATCCTCGCGATAGCGGTTCAGTTCGGCGAGCCTGGCATCGCGCGGCCCGTGGGAGTCGGCGACGTCATCGACCTTGCGGCAGAACTTGTAGACCTCGAACATCGCCTCGCGCTTGGCGCGCGGCAAGATTCGCATCGCCAGATAGAACGAGGAGCCGCCGGCATGCTGTTCGGCGTCGGCTGAGACGGACGGTGTCGTCACGGGCGGAGATCCTGCGCGCGCCTGACCGGGGTGCTGCGCGGCAGCAGCCGGCGCGCCACGGTTTTGGCGACGGAGCCGGCCATGACGCCGACAAGCGTTGCACGTGAGAGATGAACCTTGTCAGCCAGTGGATCGGCGTTCTGCAACAGGCCGAGGATACGTTGCGCGAGCGCCGAGATGGCGGCGACCTCGCAGGCGAGGCGGGTGTCCCTGATCTCGTCGGTAAGAGGGGGCTGGGTCTCGAAATAGGCGACGGTGCGGCGCGCGAGATCGTGCAGGCAGGCAAGCAGCGCGGGCGATGATTTCGGTGCTGCCAACATTTCGGTGGTGGCGCCGTGGCTGCGCAGGATGTCCTGCGGGAGATAGACGCGGTCGAGCGCCCGGTAGTCCTTGCCGCAATCCTGCAGGTGATTGACGATCTGCAGCACCGCGCAGAGCACATCCGAGGAGGCCCAGGTCGCGCGGTCCTCGCCATGGACGTCCAGAACGAAGCGGCCGACCGGCATCGCCGAATAGGTGCAATAGCCGATGAGGTCGTCCCAGTCGGCGTAGCGGTTCTTGGTCACGTCCTGGCGGAAGGCTTTCAGCAGGTCGAGTCCGTGCTGAGGCGAAAGCCTGCGCTCGGCGATCTGCTCGCGCAGCCGCACCGACAGGACATCGTCCGAATTCGCACCGGTCAGCGTTTGCTCCATCCGGTCCAGCCCCCGGAGCTTGTCGGCGGCGGGAAGCGTCGGGTGGTCCGCAATATCGTCGGCCGCGCGTGCAAAGTCGTAGAAGGCCATAATGGCGGGGCGGTGCCGCGCGCTCACGAGCCGGGAGGCGACCGGGAAATTCTCGTCGCGGTGGTCTTTGCCGGACCGGAAATCTGCCGATTGAGCCATCATGCCTTTCTTCAGGCTTTTCTCGCCTGGTAACGCCCCTTCCAGTGTCCGCCCTTGCCGAGCATATGCTGGAGCGCAGAACTGAAGGTAAATGCCATGTAGCCGGTCGCAATGGCCGGGAGGGCGGGTGCCCAGAGCGGGTTTAGACCATAAAAGCGCAACATTGGCCAAAAGGAGACTGCCATGAGCGCCCAGGCCGCGAGCCCCAGCGCCCGTGCGGTTCCATGGCCGAACAGCGTGAGGAGCGGGGGCGCCCAGTAGGTCACGGCCATCCCCGCGAGGGTCAGGCCCAGCAGCACCGGCGAGTAGCGGAGCTGGGCGTAGGCCGAGCGCGACACCATCGCGTGGATATCGGCCAGTGCCCCGGAGGCGCGGATACTGCGGACACGATCGGTCAGGCCGAGCCAGATCGCGCCCTGCTTTTTCATCACCGCAGCCAGCGAGCAATCGTCGATCAGCGCATCCCGGATGACGGCGATGCCGCCCGCCCGTTCCAGCGCATCGGCGCGGATCAGCATGCAGCCGCCGGCGGCGGCGGCCATCCGATTCTTCGGGTCGTTCACCCAGGAAAACGGATAGAGCATCTGGAAGAAATAGACGAAGGCCGGAATGAAGCTCCGTTCGGCAAGGCTCTCGCAGCGCAGCTTCGCCATCAGCGAGGTCAGCACGTAGCCGCCTGTTTCGGCGCGCGCCGCCAGTGTCCGCACCATGTCCGGCGCATAGACGATGTCGGCGTCGGTGAGCAGCAGAAGGTCCGGACGGCCCCGGGTGGCCGCCGCGATCCCCTGCTGCACGGCCCACAATTTACCGGTCCACCCCTCCGGCAGCGGTTCGCCGCGCAGGATCGTCAGCGCGAC
This sequence comes from uncultured Hyphomicrobiales bacterium, assembly GCA_964641065.1. Classification (GTDB taxonomy): domain Bacteria; phylum Pseudomonadota; class Alphaproteobacteria; order Rhizobiales; family Xanthobacteraceae; genus Pseudorhodoplanes. Next base: position 9,331 of record CAZXJZ010000139.1, read on the forward strand.
CTGCGAGCCGGTCTGCTCGGGAAGACACGCCGCAATCGACGCGGTCGCATCCTCGCTGTTGTCGTCGACCAGAATGACGGAGAACCGGCCCGGATAATCCTGCAGCAGCAGGGACGTCACGCTGGCCGCGATCGAGTCCTGTTCGTTGCGCGCGGGAATGACCGCGACGATGTGCGGCCAGGCCGCGGGCGCTGCGGAGGGCTTGTCGCCCTTAACATCGGCGCGCCAATAGCCGCCGCGGAGGAAGACGCAATAGAGCCATATCATGAGCGATATGGCGGCGATCGAAACGGTCATTCTGGCTGGATGGGTTCGTGATCGGAGCGGGGCCTCCTCTTACGCAAGAAACGCCCCAAAATGAAGCGTCCCGGCCCTGCCGCCGGAGCGAGGGGGCTCTCCCTTAACCAAAGCGCGCCTGGACCCGCGCGGCATCGGGCAACGCCCTTTCGGGGCAGCCGGGACGCTAGCGCCTATTTCTCCCGGAAGGCGCGATTGAAATGGTCCGACAGCGGCTTGGCCAGGTAGGACAGCACGGTCCGTTCGCCGGTCTGGATGAACGCCTCGACCGGCATGCCCGGGACCAGCTTCACGTCGCCCAGCCGCGCCACCTGCTCCGGCGGCAAGGCGATGCGGATGGTGTAATAGCCGACGCCGGTGCGCTGATCGGTGGTGATGTCGGCGGAGATCCGCGACACCGTGCCGTCGATTTCCGGCGTGGTCTGCTGGTTGAAGGCGGTGAAGCGCAAAATCGCCTTTTGCCCGATCTGCAGCTGGTTGATGTCCTGCGGGTTCACCTTGGCTTCGACCGTGAGATTGTCGGCCGCGGGCACGATCAGCATGATCGCATCGCCCGCCGAAATCACGCCGCCGATCGTGTGCACGGCCGACTGGAATACGGTGCCGCTCTGCGGCGAACGAATATCGATGCGGCGCAGCTGATCCTCGGCTGTGACCTTGCGCTCGACGAATTCGCCGATTTTGGCGTCGACATCGCGCATCTCCTTGGCCACCTCGCTCGACAATTCCTGGTCGATCTGGATGATCTGCAATTCCAGCTCGGAGATCTTGCCCTTGGCCTGGGCAGTGGTCGCGATCAGTAGGCCGCGCTCGCCTTCGAGGCGCGTGGCCTCGCGTTCGAGCTGGGTCAGTCGGTTCAGCTGGATCAGGTTCTTGCTGTAAAGGTCGCGGACGCCGGCGAGTTCGCGGTTGATCAGCTCGACCTCTTTGGCCTTGGCATTGCGCTGCGCGGTGTGACCGAGGATTTCCTCGTCGAGCTGGCCGATGCGCTGCTTCAGCTGCGATTTCTGGCCGGCGCGGGAGGTGTGGCGCAGTTCGAACAGCTTGCGCTCCGCGTCCATGATGTTGCGGACTTCCGGGTCGGCGGAGGCGGTCAGCATTTTCGGAAACACAAGTTCGGTCTGGCCGTCGCGTTCCGCCTCGAGCCGCGCCTTGCGGGCGGTGAGTTCATTCAGGCCGCGCGTGACGATGGCGAGATTGGCGCGAGTAACGGTATCGTCGAGGCGCACGACGATGTCGCCTTCCTTCACCGAATCGCCGTCGCGTACCCGCACTTCGCCGACGATGCCGCCGGTCGGGTGCTGCACTTTCTTGACGTTGGAATCGACCACGATCTGGCCCGGCGCGATCAGCGCGCCGGACAATTGCGCGGTGGCGGCCCAGCCGCCGAAACCGAACACCAGGATGGCGACGACGACGGAGCCGGCGACCATGTGCCGGCGGATCGACGGTTGCGCTGCGGATCGCTGGGTCATGGGACTCGTCCGGGTACGACTTGCAGGGGTTGCGGGGCGGGCGAGGGCGGCGCCGGGGGTTGCCCGGGCCGCTGCAGCACCTTGGCGAGAACCTGGTCCTTCGGCCCGACCGGATGCTGCATGCGGCCGCCACCCATGACCAGGATGAGGTCGACCGCTTCCAGCGCGCTCGGCCGGTGCGCGACGATCACGGCAATGCCGCCGCGCTTGCGCACGCTCATGATGGCGCGCGCCAGAGCCTCGTCGCCTTCGTAATCGAGATTGGAGTTGGGTTCGTCCAGCACTACCAGGAACGGGTCGCCATACAATGCGCGGGCAAGCGCAATCCGCTGGCCCTGTCCGGCGGACAGCGCGCTGCCTTGTTCGCCGACCTGCGTCTCATAGCCTTCCGGCAGCTTCACGATCAGGTCGTGGACGCCTGCGGTCTTGGCCGCGCTGATGATCGCCTCGGGGCTCGGCTCGCGCTCGAAGCGGGAGATGTTCTGCGCCACGGTGCCGGCGAGCAATTCGACATTCTGGGGCAGGTAGCCGACATGCTTGCCCAGCGCATCCGGCATCCACTGGTCCAGCGCCGCGCCGTCGAGGCGCACATTGCCGCGCACCGGCTGCCACAGCCCGACGATCAGCCGCGCGAGCGAGGACTTGCCCGATGCGCTCGGCCCGATGATGCCGAGCCCGTTGCCGGCCCGCAGCACGAAGCTGACATCCTGGACGATGACCTTCTGCACGCCCGGCGGCGCGGCGGCGACATTCTCGACCGCGAGGCTCGCCTTCGGCGCCTGCAGCGGCAGCACATCCTGTTGCGGTGGAAACATCGCGAGCAGCCGGTTCAGGCGTCCCCAGCTCTGGCGCGCCGCCTGGAAGCCTTTCCAGTTGGCGATGGTGAGGTCGACCGGCGCCAGCGCGCGCGCCGACAGGATCGAGCCCGCGATGATGATGCCGGCGGAGGCCTCTTGATGGATCACCAGCCAGGCGCCGACCGCGAGCACGCCGGACTGGATCATCATGCGCAGGGATTTCGACAGCGCGCCGAGGCCGCCGGCGACATCGCTCGACTTGCGATGGCTCGACATGTAGCGCCGGTTCGCCTCCGCCCAGCGCGCCGAGATGCGGCCGAGCATGCCCATGGCGGAAATGGCTTCGGCATTGCGGATCGAGATTTCCGCCAGCCCGTTGCGTGCCAGCGCAGCCTGGCTGGCGTCGTTCATCGGCTTCTTGGTCCACATTTCGGTCAGGACCGTCAGCGTCACCAGCAGCACGGCGCCGAACAGCGCGGCCATGCCGATCCAGAAGTGGAAGAACACGAAGCAGATCGCGATGTAGATCGGCAGCCAGGGCAGGTCGAAAAAGGCGATCGGCCCGGACCCGGACAGGAACGAGCGGACATTGTCGAGGTCGCGCAGCGGCTGCAGCCCGTCGCTGCGATTGCCCGCCCGCAGCGGCACCTTGACCAGCGTCTCGTAGACGCGTCCGCTCAGCGCCTCATCGAGGCTCGCCCCGATCCGGACCATGATGCGCGAGCGGATGATGTCGATGATCGCCAGCATGCCGAACAGGAAGGCGGCGATCACGCACAGCCCGATCAG
>CAZXJZ010000140.1:0-12612 GCA_964641065.1 uncultured Hyphomicrobiales bacterium
AGCGCTTGATGTTCGTGCCTTCCGGCGTGACGCCGCCGCCGATCATCTCGGCGATCGAGCCGGTCACGACCACCGCCGGCAGGTCGGGGTCGAGCACACGGTGCGCGCGTTTCATCGCGCCTTCGGTGCCCTTTTGGCCAAGTTCCTCTTCGCCGAGCCCGGTGACGACGATCGGCAATTCATGCGGTGGCAGCGCATCGGTGTAATGCAGCACCGATGTCACCGGTAGATTCTCGCACCCGACCGGCCCGTCGATGATGACCTGGAGCCCCTTTATCGCCGTAAAGACATAGACGGAGCCCCAGTATCCGCCGGCACGATCGTGGTCGAGGATGAGCATCAGATCATCCTCGCGGTCTTGAAGTCGCTGGTATCGCCGGTGCTGCGCTTCTTGGCTAGCGCGTCCATCTGCTTGCGATAGCGCTCCCGGAATTCCGGTCGCGCGCGCGGCGTCTCCTCCCACACGCCGGCATTGTCGCCCATGCCGACGTCGCCGAAAAACTCGCGCATCGCATCGAAGCGCGCCTTGTTGCCCAGAGCCGCGTTCACGACCTGCGCCAACGAGCCCGCACCGGCGGGCCCCATCAGCGGACGTGCCGAAATCAGATTGGTGAAGTAAAGCGCCGGGATCGCCATCTCCTTGGCCTTCTGCACGACCGGAGTGGTACCGATGGCAAGATCGGGCTGGAATTCGGCGAGCGCGGCGAGATCCTGCTCGAGCGAAGCGCGATACTGGACATGGACGCCCCGCGCCTCGAGCCATTCACGGTCGGGCTCCGACCAGCGCGTGCGCGGACAGGCGGAGCCGACATAACGCAGATCTGCGCCGCTCTCGATCAGAACGCGCGCAACCAGAAGCTCCGAGCCTTCATACCCGGTGAGCGTGACGCGACCTCTCACCGGCGCGCCGGCGAGCGCACCCTTGATCGCAGGTAATATGCGCGCTTTTGCCTTGTCGATCAGTTCGCGCGAGACATTGCAGGCGGCGCCAACCGCTTCGATCCAGTCTGCCGTGCCATCCTGCCCGACCGGGGCGGAGCCGATGATCGGGCGGCGCGCGGTCTCGAACTCGCGGATCGATGCCGTGTAAAACGGATGGATGGCAGCGACAGCCGCGCAATCGAGCGCGGCATACAACTCGCGCCATTCGCGCGTCGGCACCACCGGTCCGGCGGCGAGGCCCATCGGCTCCAGCATCATGCCGATGCCGACCGGATCGGCCGGGAACATCTCGCCGAGGAGCGTGATCGTTGGCCGTCCGCTCCGGCCCGCACGTGGCGCCTGGACGGGACCCTGCTCGATCTCTTCGCGCGCATATTTCAGCATCGCGGCCGCGATCACATCCTTTGCTTCGGCATGGGTCGGCACGCCGAAGCCGGGCACATCGATACCGATGATGCGAACGCCGTTGATTTCCTTCGGCAGCAATCGCAGCGGCACGCCCGATGCAGACGGCACGCAGAGATTGGTGATGACAATGGTGTCGTAATCTTCCGGCTTCGCAAGCTTGAAGACGGCCTCGCGAATATCCTCGAACAGCTTGCCGGTCACCAGCGTTTCCGAATTGAACGGCACGTAGCCAACGGTGCGCCGCGCCCCGTAGAAATGCGAGGTGAAGGTCAGCCCATAGACGCAGCAGGCCGAGCCGGAGAGGACCGTCGCCGTGCGCCGCATCCGCAAGCCGACGCGCAGCGATCCGAAGGCCGGACACATGCTTTGAGGCTGATCATGCGGACCCTGGGGATAGTCGGCCGCATAGCGCTCGAGCGTCTCGCTCAGTCCCGCAGCCGCCGCGGCGTTGCGCATCTCGGCCTTGCCGGCGTGACACCCGACGCCCGTTGCATTGATTGCGGCCGGGTCCAGCAGAACGCCTGATTTTGCGAGCTCGACAAGGTTCGGCTCGTTCTCGATCCGCGCAGTCATGTCGCAGGCGACTTCGTTGGTCGCTGCTACGGCATCCCGGACGAGTTCCTGCAAAGCGGTCATTGCTGTTTGCCTTGCATCCTCAAACCGTGTCGTAGACGACTTCGAGCGACGGACGCTCGACGATCGTGCCGCCGCACATGTCGGACATGGATGCCGGCTGGAGCACGACTCCGCGACCGACGACATCGCCCTTGAAGAGGGCGAGCAATCCGTCCTGCGTCAGCGGTGTTGGCCGTACGGGCGGCGCAACGGCCACGCTTTCGGCGAGCCCCTCGAACAGTGGGGCCCAGCGCTCGCCAGGTCTTCCGATGATCTCGTAATTGGCGCTCTTGCGGCGGATGTCGTCATCGGCCGGGATCGCAGCGAGGATCGGGATGCCGGCGGCTTCGGCGAATGCAGCCGCCTCTCCGGTCCCATCGTCCTTGTTGACGACCATGCCGGCGACACCGACATTCCCGCCGAGCTTGCGGAAGTATTCCACCGCCGAGCAGACATTGTTGGCGACGTAGAGCGATTGCAAATCATTGGAGCCGACGACAATCACCTTCTGGCACATGTCGCGTGCGATCGGCAGACCGAAGCCGCCGCAGACCACGTCGCCAAGGAAGTCCAGCAGCACGTAGTCGAAGCCCCATTCGTGGAAGCCGAGCTTCTCCAGGAGTTCGAAGCCGTGAATGATGCCGCGCCCGCCGCAGCCGCGCCCGACTTCCGGGCCGCCCAGTTCCATCGCGAACACGCCGTCGCGTTTGAAACAGACGTCGCCGATCGCAACCTCGTCGCCGGCAAGCTTCTTCTTGGCCGATGTCTCGATGATGGTCGGGCATGCGCGCCCGCCGAACAGAAGCGAAGTGGTATCGCTCTTCGGATCGCATCCGATCAGAAGGACGCGCTTGCCCTGCTGCGCCATCATGTAGGACAGGTTCGCCAGTGTGAAGCTCTTGCCGATCCCGCCTTTGCCGTAGATCGCGATGACCTGCGTTTCCTTGGTCACCGGGCCCGCATGGACGGGATCGGGCGAAACCGAAGCCTCCACCCGCAACTGCGCAGTCATCGTCGGCGCATTCATCAGCGGGCTCTCCAGTCGAGGATCATTTTGAGGCAGGCCGGATCTTCGAATGCGTCGCGATAGGCGTGCGAGGCATCCTCGGCGCTGCGGCGATGGGAGATCAGGCCGTCGAGTGAGAGCCTGCCGGCATCGAGATATTTCAGGACCGCTGCGAGGTCGTCGCCTCGCCATTCCGCGGCCACCCGGATACGCGCTTCGCGCATGAAAGCTGCGGGGAACGAGAAGCTGAGCGGCGCATCGTAGAACCCCGCCAGCACAACCTCGCCGCCCGGCGCCAACCGTGCGATCAGTCGATCGAGCAGCGCGCTGTCGCCGCTGACATCGTAAATCGCGCGATAGTCGCGCCGCGTGTCATCTTCAGGTGCGATCACGCGATAGCCGTCGGCTCCGGTCCGGCGGTCGGCGCGCGACTCCCACACGGTTGGGGTCTCACCGCCGGCCACTAGGCAGAGCCTGGCGAGGAGACGTCCAAGCACCCCGTGACCGACGATGAGATCTGGTGCAGGCCCGGCGCCCAGCGCGTGTTGCGCGGTCGCGGCCAATGCGAGGAGAACGGCCTTCTCGCCCCATCGCTCATCGACGGGCGTGGCTCGCTGTCCAGGCACGACAATCCGGGAGGCAGCGCCGCCGAACAAGCCGCGCACATCCTTGAAACATTTGGCGCCAGGAACGAAGACCCGCTGGCCGACATGAATTCCTGAATTCGCGCCGGCAGACGAAACGCGGCCGACGGATTCGTAGCCGGGCACGAGGGGATATCCCATTCCCGGAAACGGGGGCATGCGGCCGGACCAGAACAATCGCTCGGTGCCGGTACTGATGCCGCTCCATTCGACCTCGACCACGATGTCGGTCTCCGCCGGGGGCAAGAGATCAACCCGACTGAGCTGGAGTTTCTCAGGTTGGCTCAGGACGACCGCAATCGTGTCCATCCGCAGGCTCCCGGCCTTATGGCCCAGGGGAATTTGTGACTGTAAGTCTAGAGTGACGTTTTAAAGTGTCAATCATTATTTACACATTATCGACAAGCGGTCATGACACCGGTCAGTAGCGGGCGTCGTGTGCGGTGTTGCCGGATACGTCTGAAGCCCGCTTTCGAAAGCATGCCGGAAAGTTCCTTGGCGGTACGCGGGCGCCCCTGCCCCATCGCCAGCAGGTAAAATCCGAAATAGCCGTCGCCCATCGACTCGGCCCCGGACGTGCCGGCCAGCGGCTCGGCGATGAGAATCACACCGTCATCGGGCAAGGCATCGCGGACCGCGCGCAACGCCTGCATCACCGCAGCGTCGTCGTGATCGTGCAGCACGCGAACGAGCGATATGACATCGGCTCCGCGCGGCAAGGGATCGGACAGAAAGCTTCCGCCAAACGCTTCCGCGCGATCGCGGAAACCCTCCCGCTCGAAGCACGCTTGCGCGCGGCTAGCGACCGCCGGAAGGTCGAAGAGCCGGACCCGCAAACCCGGATAGCGAGCGGCGGCAGCGGCAACAAAAGCCCCCTCGCCGCCGCCGACATCCAGAAGGCAGCGGTGGCGTCGCAACGAGTAAGCCGAGAGGATATCGTCAGAAATCAGGGCCTGGGATTCCGCCATCAACGCGCTGTAGGGCGCCACGTCATCGGCATCGAGATCGTTGTTGCGATCTTTGTCGGCATAACCCCAGTAACGGGACAATTCGGTTTTCACCTCGCCGCGCAACAGCCCGACCGGATCGCCCAGATCGCGATAGAGCATGGCATGATGCCGGATCATCGCCCCGATCGCGGGATTGCCGTTGAATGCCGCACCCAGCATGCCGAGACCGAATCGGTCCCCGCTGCGGCGTTCGACCAGCCGCAGCGCTGCCGCGGCATGCAGGAGACGCATGGCGGCCTCTTCGGAAAGGCCTATCCGCAATGCCAGCTCCCGTGCCGGCAGCGGACCGTTTCTCAGGATTTCGAAGAGGCGGAGCTCGACGCAAGCGGACAGGATTTGCGAATACACAAAGCCCGCGCACAGATCGAACAAGGTGTTCGCTTCGCGATTGGCGATCCGCCGCGCGATCGGCAGGGAGCTACAAAGCCGCTGAAAATAAGGACTTTCGAGACATCTGTCGCGCAGCGCATACAGGCGATCCGAAACCGACAAGCGGCTTTCGACGCCACCGGACGTACCGGCGGCGCCATGACGGGTGACCTTGGCGGTCACGCTGCGTGCCGGGCGAGGCTCTTGGGCACCAGGCGCTTGGCTTCAAGCATGATCAGCGCGCGCAGATCGCCGGCACCCGGGCAAGCCGGAATCGACGCAATCGAACGCGCGACCAGTTGTTCGAGCCGCGACATTGCCCCTTCGACACCGAGTTCGCGGGTTGCGCTCGGGCGGCCCAGCGCGAGATCGCGACCGATCGGCTTTCCGAACTCGTCGGGCTCGGCGACGGCGTCGCTCAGATCGTCGGCAACCTGATAGGCTTCGCCCAGCGTCTCGCCAAGCTCCCGCCACTGATGCGGATCGCCTCCCGCCGCAGCCGCACCGGCACAGGTCGAAGCGGCGAACAGCGATCCGGTCTTGGCACGATGATAATGCGCGAGATCCACCTTCGGCTCGCATTCCCACGCCTGCCCGGCGACGATACCGCCCGGCGCACCGACGGCGCGCGCAACGATCGTCAGCAACGCAGTCATGCGCTGCGGTGTGAAGGACAACCGCGCCAGATTCTCAAAGGCCAACACGATCAGTGCGTCACCCGCGAGCACCGCAAGCGGCTCGCCATACACGCGGTGCACGGTGGGAAAACCGCGCCGCGTATCGGCATCGTCGAAGCATGGCAGATCGTCGTGGACCAGGGACGCGCAGTGCAGCAATTCGATCGAGGCCGCAGCAATATCGGTGGCGATCGGGTTGTCGTCGCCGCATGCGGCAGCGACCGCAAGGCACAGACGCGGCCGCACGCGAGCCCCCTTCGGAAAGACCGAATGCTGCATCGCTGCCATAAGCTTGGGTGGACAGGAGGGACCATCGGCCCGCTGGAGGGCGCTGGTCAGGGCAGTTTCAATCCGGCTGACGGCATCCATGGCGATGCTCCTTCGCGGCTGCTGTGTAATCTTTAATTGTCACTTTAAAATGTCAAGTTATAATTACACTCGCGAGGTTGGACAGCATGGCGACGGAGAAGGTGGCAGTCATCGGCGCCGGGATCGGCGGTCTTGCCGCGGCACTGGATCTGGCCAACCGGGGCCTGCAGGTCACGGTGTTCGAGCGCAGTTCGGCGCCGGGCGGCAAGTTGCGCGCAGCGATGTTCGGCGATGTTCCGGTGGATGCAGGGCCGACCGTCTTCACCTTGCGGCATGTCTTCGAAGAGATGTTCGCGGACGCCGGTGCGGCGCTTTCGGATCACGTCACGCTGCGGCCGCTCGATATTCTGGCCAGACACGCCTGGTCGGACGGTTGTTCGCTCGATCTATCGGCAGACATTCTGCAATCGTCGGCGAATATCGGCGAATTAGTAGGCGCCGCCGAAGCGCGCCGCTTCCTCGCCTTCTGCGAACGGGCCCGGCAGATTTTCCACACACTCGACCGCGCCTTTATGCGCGCGCAGCGTCCCTCGCCGTTCGGACTGGTGACGGCGTCGGGTGCGAGCGGCCTGCCGCAGCTGATGCGCATCTCACCCTTCACCACCCTGTGGCAGGAGCTCGGCAAATACTTTCACGACCCGCGGCTGCGTCAGTTGTTCGGGCGCTATGCGACCTACTGCGGCTCGTCCCCGTTTCATGCGCCGGCGACGCTGATGCTGGTCGCGCATGCAGAGCAGGATGGCGTATGGAGCGTCGAGGGGGGCATGCATCGCCTCGCGCAGGCGGTTGCGGCGCTCGCCGAACGCAAGGGCGTGCGCATTCACTACAATTGCGGCGTTCGCGACATTACCGCAGCGCATGGCCGGGTGTCCGGAATCACGCTCGAAAACGACGAGTGGCATCCGGCAGATGCCGTCGTATTCAACGGGGATGCCGCGGCGATTGCCGATGGCCATCTGGGTAAGGACATCGCAAGCGCGGTGCCGCAAATCGACAAACGCCATCGCTCGCTGTCAGCCGTCACCTGGACCGGACTGTTCGAAACCCGCGGCTTCCCGCTGACGCGGCACAATGTCTTCTTCTCCGGCGATTACCGTGCCGAGTTCGACGACATTTTCGTGCACCGGCGCGTGCCTGCCGATCCAACGGTCTATGTCTGCGCGCAGGACCGCGACGATGCCGGTGCGAAAGACGCAGGTCCGGAGCGGCTTCTCATTCTGATCAACGCTCCGCCGACCGGCGACCGCGCGTCAAACCTGGAGATCGAGTCATGCCGCGATCGGACCTTCCTTCGCCTGGAGCAATGCGGACTGACCGTTTCGACGTCGCCAACGGCAATGCGAGTCACGACGCCGCAGGATTTCGACTGGGATTATCCGGCGACGGGCGGGGCGCTCTACGGCCAGGCGTCGCACGGCTGGATGGCGTCGTTCCGCCGGCCGGGAGCACGCAGCCGGATCCCGGGGCTTTACCTGGCGGGCGGCAGCGTGCATCCGGGACCGGGCGTGCCGATGGCGGCGATCTCGGGCAGACTGTCAGCGCAAGCCTTGATGCAGGATCTCAGTTCAGCCAGCCGGTCCCGCACAACGGCTATGCGTGGTGGTATGTCGACGGCCTGAGCGACGATGGCCGCTATGGACTGACGGTGATCGCATTCATCGGCAGCGTATTCTCGCCCTATTATGCGCGCGCGCGGCGGCGCGGCGACATCGACCCCGTGGACTATTGCGCGATCAATGCCGTTCTCTACGGTCCGCGCGGCAAGCGATGGGCGATGACGGAGCGCGACCGCGACGCGCTCTGGCGTTCCGACCGCCATCTGTGCATCGGACGCAGCAGCGTCACCGATGACGGCGACGAACTCGCGATCCGGATCGACGAAACATGCGTGCCGATACCGTTTCGGCTGCGCGGCACGATCCGGTTGCGGCCGGACATCCTGGGCGGTCAGGATTACCATATCGACCCAGCCGGCCGGCATGTCTGGCGACCGGTAATGCCGTCGGCGCGTATCGAGGTCGTGATGTCCGACCCGGACTTGTCTTGGACCGGGCATGGTTATTTCGATCACAATCGCGGCGCGGCGCCGCTCGAAGACGATTTCGCGCGGTGGAGCTGGGCCCGCTTTCCGCTGAACAAGGGCAACGCCATCGTCTATGACACGGTGGCCCGGAAAGGACAGCCGGTCTCGCTGGCCTTGCGACACACCCAGGACGGCGTGGAGAGATTCGAGCCGCCAGCTTCCGTCGCCTTGCCGCACACGGCGTGGCGCGTATCCCGCGAGCTGCGCTCGGACTCAGCCGACGACACCACCGCGCGTACGCTGGAAGACACGCCCTTCTACGCGCGATCCGTGGTGACGGCGCGGCTGCTTGGCGAGCGCGCGACCGGCATGCATGAAAGCCTCTCGCTCGATCGCTTCGTATCGCGCTGGGTGCAGGCGATGCTGCCGTTCCGGATGCCGCGGCGAACCGGATGGAAGGGCCGAGGTTAGGAATCGGCCTTCGACTTTTTCGTCGACGCGTCCTTGTACTTCCTGTCGAAATGGCGGCCGGCAAGCTCGACCACGCCAACACCGATCAGAACCAGCAGGACGAAACCCGCCTCAATGAAACCGAGGTAGTTCTCCAACGCACCATCCCGCTATCTTCTACCCCGCCCTTTGCATCTGGGCCCGCCGCTCTCGCTCCAGACGCTCGAACAGGTCGATCACCCAGACCGCACGGTCGCGCACACGGTACCACGGCGGAGCAGCTTCGCGGCTGATGCCGGCCGGCATCGCATCAAGCAGGAACTGGGTGGCCGGCAACGCGGGGCCGGCGGCGTTGCGCGAACTCAACGCGAGTGCGGGCAAGGCAAGGAACAGCGCCTCGAGCTTGCGCCGCGGCTGCACCACAGCACGTTGCGAGACGCTGTCGAACCCCTGTCGCTCGATCTCGCGTCCGATTTCGGCGTAAAGAATACGCGCGGTATGTATCGCGGGCCGGCAGGACGCCGGCAATGCAGCGATGGCGGGCGCCGCCCGCCGATAGAGGCGGTCCGCATGTGCCAGCACGGCGCGGACCACATCGCCTAGTCCGGACGAAAAGGCCGGCCGTTCGATCATCCGGTCGGGGTCGATGCCGGCATCACGCAACCATGCCAGGGGCAGATAAACACGGCCCGCGCGCGCATCCTCGCCCACGTCGCGGCAGATATTCGTGAGTTGCATCGCAATGCCGAGATCGGCCGCGCGTGCAAGCGTCGCAGGATCGCAGCGTCCCATGATCAGGGTCATCATCATGCCGACGCAGCCGGCAACGCGCGCGGCATATTGCTCCACCTCTTCGATGGTCTCGTAGCGCCGCGCCTCCGCGTCCCACGCAAAGCCTTCGAGCAAGGCCTCGGGCCAACCGCGTGGAATGGAATGCCGCTCGACAACGGCGGCGAAAGCGCGATCCGCCACGCGGTTCTGGGGCGTGCCGCGATAGATGCGATCCAGACGCTCGCGTAGCAAGGCGACCGCATAGCCGGCTTCCCGGCAACCGGCGCTATCGATGAGGTCGTCGGCCTCGCGGCAGAACGCATAGAGTTCGGCGGCCGGCGTGCGGAACCGCTCCGGCAGGAGCAGCGAGGCCGCATGAAACGACCGCGATCCACCGCGTAGCCGCTCACGGCAATCGTCGATATCGGACGGCGTTATCGGTCTAGCGTTCGGCAAAAACCATGGCATCGGGCACCACCGTGTCGAGTATGCGTGCGGAAGAAAGGACGCCGGGCAGCCCCGCTCCGGGATGCGTGCCGGCGCCGACGAGATAGAGATGGTCGATGTCTTCGCTCTTGTTATGCGGACGGAACCACGCGCTCTGCGTCAGCACTGGCTCGAGCCCGAAGGCCGCACCGCGGAACGATGACAGGCGATCCTGGAAGTCCTGCGGGGTCAGCAGGCGCGAGGTGACAATTTCGCTCTGCAGACCCGGCAGGAGCGTTTCGCCGAGATAGCGTGCGATGCGCGCGCGGTAGGGCTCCGCGGCTTCGCTCCAGTCGATACCGGAATCGAGATGCGGCACCGGCGACAGGACGTAGAACGCATCGCAGCCGTCCGGCGCAAGCGACGGATCGGTCGCGGTCGGCCGGTGCAGATAGAGGCTGAAGTCGTCGGCGAGGGTCTTGCGATCGAAGATGTCGGACAGCAATTCGCGATAGCGCGGACCCAGCATGATGGTGTGATGCTGCACGTCCGGATATGTACGGCGAGTCCCAAAATACCAGACAAACAGGCTCATCGAATAGCGCGCGCGCTCGATCTTGCGATCGGTCCAGCGATTGCGGAAACGCGGAGCGACCAGACTGCGATAGGTGGTGGCGGAATCCGCGTTTGAGATCACGATGTCCGACGGCAGGAAGGTGCCGTCGGCGAGTTCGACGCCAATTGCGGTACGGTCGTCGACCGCGATCTGGCGGACTGGCGTGTTGCAGCGGACTGTGCCGCCCTGCCCCTCGATCAGCCGCACCATGCCGGCGATCAGTGTTCCCGTGCCGCCCATGGCGAAATGCACGCCGTATTCGCGTTCGAGGAACGAGATCAGGCAATAGATCGACGTGGCGCTGAACGGATTCCCGCCGATCAGCAGCGGATGGAAACTGAGGATCTGGCGCAGTTTCTCGCTGCGGACATGGCGCGCGACCTCGCCATGGACGGAGCGGAAGCATTGCAGCCGCAGCAGATCGGGCAGGATGCGAACCATGTCGGCAATCGATCCGAACGGCACATGGCCGAGCCGCTCGAACCCGGTGCGATAGGTGGCTTCGCTCAGCTTCATGAAGGCGCGATAGCCGGCGAGATCGCCCGGTGCGAGCCGCGTGATCTCGCGCTCCATCGCTTCAGTATCGCCCGAGTAATCGAAGCTGTCGCCGTCGTGAAAGCGGATGCGGTAGAACGGCGATACCGGCCGCAGATCGATGTCCTCGGCAAACCTGCGGCCGCACATCGCCCATAATTCCTCGAACAGGAACGGCGCGGTGACGATGGTCGGTCCGGCGTCGAAGGTGAATCCGTCCTGCCGGTACACGCAGGCGCGGCCGCCGGGCGAGTCGAGCTGCTCCAGCACGGTGACGCGATAGCCGCGCGCGCCGAGCCGGATCGCGGCGGCCAGTCCGCCAAAGCCGGAACCGATCACGATCGCATGCGGCCGGCCGTCATGGCCTGTCTCGATTGTCCCGCGATAGCTGGTGATATCGAGCATGGCTATCCCGCCCCCGCCGGCACGACACCCGCATCACGCGCCGCGTTGCGGATGATCTCAGCACATTCTTCCGGCCGCTCTTCATGGGCGAGATGGCCGAGCCCCGGCAGCGTCACGATCGTCGATTGCGGCAGCATTTCATGCACGCGCTCGGCCTGCGACGGCGGTATGGTGCGGTCCTGCGAGCCCACGACCAACGTCAGCGGCACCTTCAGCCGCGGCAGCGCCGCTGCGAACGAGCGCAGGTCCCAGTTCGCCATCATGCCCAGCGCCGCCGCCACATGGGCCGGATTGCTGGCGAGGCGGCGGTAGAGTTCGATGCCACGTGCGTCGAGCGTCGAGCCGGTCTGCTCGATCATGCGCTCGATCGCCTGCGGATCGCGCGCGCGCCGGGAGAACAATTCGGAGACGAACGGCATCACGGTGAACAGCTTCGCGAGCGGAGCAAAAATCTGACCGGCCATTCCGCCAAGCGGCAGCAGCGCGCCGTTGAGACTGACAATCGCGCGCGGCGTGATCTGGCGCGACAATGTCATCTGGATCGCCACCGCCGCCCCCGCCGAATGCCCGACAGCAACGTCGGGCGCGATGTCGAGTTCGCGCAGCACGCCTGTGATCGCGCGCGCCATCCCGGGAAGCGAGAGAAACTCGCTTGGCGGCGCCTGCGTGAATCCCTGGCCGGGCAGATCGGGGGCGACAACGGTAAAGCCGGAGGCGAGCAGCGGCATGAGTCCCGCCCAGGAATGCGTACTCGCACCGGTGCCGTGAAGCAGCAACAGCGCCGGCCCCTCACCCGTGACCTGGACGTGCCACTGCATTCCACTGGCGCGGACAAAGCGGCTCGCCTCACGGTTCGGCCAGTCATGCCCGTAGCGCTCCCAATTCAAGCTCGACCGCATCCCTCACGATTCTCACGCGCGCAACCGCGACAGCGCCGCACGATCGAGCCCCAGCGCCTCGATCGCGGTCGCAACGATCCCGCGGCTGTCGAGCCCTGCGGTCGCGTACATCGCCGCCGGGCTGTCCTGATCGATGAAGATGTCCGGCAGCACCATGCTGCGGATCTTCAACCCGCGATCGAGCGCACCATGCCGGGCCAGAAGCTGCAGCACATGCGCGCCGAAGCCGCCGGCGGCGCCCTCCTCGATCGTGATCAGCACTTCGTGCTCGCGCGCCAGCCGCAGGACCAGATCGGTATCGATCGGCTTGGCGAAGCGTGCATCGGCGATCGTGACGGAAAGCCCGGCGCGCGCCAGTTCAGCCGCGGCCTTTCGGCATTCCGCAAGCCGTGTGCCGAGCGAAAGAAGTGCGATCGTCGTGCCTTCGCTGACGATCCGGCCGCGACCG
>CAZXJZ010000141.1:0-12445 GCA_964641065.1 uncultured Hyphomicrobiales bacterium
GCAGTACCCGCCGATCAACTACCAGGACATCTACTACTACGCCGCCCCCAAGGGGCCGGCGCCGCAGTCGCTCGACGAGGTCGATCCGGCGATCCTGGAGACCTACAAGAAGCTCGGCATCCCGCTCAGCGAGCAGGAGATCCTGGCCGGCGTCGCGCCGGAGAACCGCGTCGCGGTCGATGCCGTGTTCGACTCGGTCTCGGTGGTCACGACCTTCAAGAAGGAGCTGGCCCAGGCCGGCGTGATCTTCTGCTCGATCTCGGAGGCGATCCGCGAGCATCCCGAGCTGGTGAAGAAGTACCTCGCCACCGTCGTGCCGGTGACCGACAACTATTTCGCGACGCTGAACTGCGCCGTTTTTACCGACGGCTCCTTCGTCTACATCCCCAAGGGCGTGCGCTGCCCGATGGAGCTGTCGACCTATTTCCGCATCAACGAGCAGAACACCGGCCAGTTCGAGCGCACGCTGATCATCGCCGACGAGGGCTCCTATGTCAGCTATCTCGAAGGCTGCACGGCGCCCAAGCGCGACGAGAACCAGCTCCATGCCGCGGTGGTCGAGTTGATCGCGCTCGACGATGCCGAGATCAAGTACTCGACCGTCCAGAACTGGTATCCGGGCGACGCCGAGGGCAAGGGCGGCATCTACAACTTCGTCACCAAGCGCGGCGACTGCCGGGGCAAGAACTCCAAGATCTCCTGGACCCAGGTCGAGACCGGCTCGGCCATCACCTGGAAATATCCGAGCTGCATCCTGCGTGGCGACGGTTCGCGCGGCGAGTTCTACTCGATCGCGATCTCGAACGGCATGCAACAGGTCGATTCCGGCACCAAGATGATCCATCTCGGCAAGAACACGACTAGCCGGATCATCTCCAAGGGCATCTCGGCCGGGCGTTCGCAGAACACCTATCGTGGTCTTGTTACTGCGCATCGCAGGGCGACCGGCGCACGCAACTTCACCAATTGTGACTCGCTTCTGGTCGGCGACAAATGCGGCGCGCATACCGTGCCGTATCTGGAGGCCAAGAACTCCTCCACTGTGTTCGAGCACGAGGCCACCACCTCGAAGATTTCCGAGGACATGCTGTTTTATTGCCGCCAGCGCGGGCTGTCGGCGGAGGAGGCGACAGCGCTCGTGGTCAACGGCTTCGTCAAGGACGTGCTGCAGCAGCTGCCGATGGAATTCGCGGTCGAGGCCCAGAAGCTGATTTCGATCTCGCTCGAAGGAAGCGTGGGATGAGCACGGACCAATTCAGAACCGCCGCAACGGCCTGCCTCGGCGCGAACAAGCCGGCGGGCGATCTGGTGGATTGCATCGCCGAGCACTTTCCCGAGGTCGAGGCGTTCCGCGAGAACGACGACCTGATCGTCAAGGGCGGCGGCCGTTTCCTGGTGGTGCGCCGCGACGGGCCGGACACATTCCGGGTCACCGATAACGTCGCCGTACCCTCGACCAACACGGTCGATGAGGGCGGCGGCACCAAGCGAACACTGAACGAGCTGATCGACGATATCGTCACGCTCGACGACTGACTGGATAGAACCAATGCCATTGCTGGAAGTCAAAAACCTGCACGTCGAAGTCGCAGACAAGAAAATCCTGAACGGCCTCGATCTGACGGTCGAGAAGGGCAAGGTCCATGCGATCATGGGCCCGAACGGTTCGGGCAAGTCGACGCTGTCCTATGTGCTGGCCGGCAAGTCCGGTTACGAGATCACCGCGGGCGAAATCCTGTTCAATGGCGAGAACATCGTCGACATGGAGCCGGATGAGCGCGCGGCCAAGGGGCTGTTCCTCGCCTTCCAGTATCCGATCGAGATCCCCGGCGTCGCCACCATGACGTTCCTGCGCACCGCGGTGAATGCGCAGCGCAAGGCGCGTGGCGAAGCGGAACTGTCGACACCCGACTTCATGAAGAAGGTGCGCGAAGCCGCGGGCGAACTCGGCATCAGCCAGGACATGCTGCGGCGCGCGGTCAATGTCGGATTTTCCGGCGGCGAGAAGAAGCGCAACGAAATCCTGCAGATGGCCATGCTGCAGCCGCGCCTGGCGGTGCTGGACGAAACCGATTCCGGCCTCGACATCGATGCGCTGAAGATCGTAGCCGACGGCGTCAACGCGCTGCGTTCGCCGGAGCGCTCCTTCATCGTCATCACGCATTACCAGCGGCTGCTCGATTACATCGTGCCGGACGTCGTGCATGTGCTGTCGAAGGGCCGCATCGTGCGCACCGGCGGCAAGGAGCTGGCGCTCGAACTGGAAGAGAAGGGCTACGCCCAGTACCAGGACGAGGCCGCGTAAGCTGACATGGCCGAACTCACGATCATACGCTCCACCGCAGAGGATGCGATCCAGAGCCGCTTTGCCGATTACGCCGCCGGGCAGTCGCATTGGGGCGGGCCGGCCATTGCGCGCCGTCGGCAGGACGCCTTCGAAACACTGAAGGCGACCGGACTGCCGACGCGGCGCGTGGAAGAGTGGAAGTACACCGACCTGCGCGCCTTCATGCGCGATCTGCCGCCGCTTGCCGGTGTTCCGGATCGCGCGGAAGTCGAAGTCGCGGAAAAGACCAAGCCGCTGCTGGCGCTTGCCGATGCCTGCCGGTTCCTGTTCGTGAACGGCCGGGATTTCTCCGCCGCGAAGGCGGATGGCGTCGCGTGGTATCGGCTCGGCAACGATGACGAACTGCCCGACAGCGTTCTGGCGGCGCTGAACCGCGACCGCTCCTATGCGGCGAATACGGCCGTGGCGCTGAACACGGCCTTCATGCACGACACCACCATCCTGCATGTGCCGGCGGGCGTGACCGTCGCAGCGCCGCTGCATCTGGATTTCCAAACCGTGGCGAACGCTCCGCTCGCAACGTTCGGCCGCGTGCTGATCGTGGTGGAAGAGGGCGCCTCGGCCACAATCGTCGAAACGCATCGCGGACCGGACGGCGTCACCTATCAGGCCAACACCCTGGTCGAGTTGGATGTGTTCGACGGCGCGTTGCTCAATCACATCCGCTGCAATGCCGCCGGCGATGCGGCGTTGTCGTTGTCCACGCTGGGCCTGCAGACCGGCCATAAGGCGAAGGTCAGCAGTTTCGCGATGACCTATGGCGGCGCCATGGCGCGGCACCAGATCTTCGCAACCTTGTCGGGCGAGGGCACCGAACTCATCCTGAATGGCGCGACGATGTTGCGCGCGCGGCAGCATGCCGACACCACGATGGTGATGAACCATGCGGTCGGGCATTGCGACAGCCGCGAATTGTTCAAGTCGGTGCTGGACGGGGAAAGCCGCTCGGTATTCCAGGGCAAGATCGTGGTGCAACCGCACGCGCAGAAGACCGACGCGAAGATGGCGGCGCATGCGCTGCTGCTCTCCGAAGATGCCGAGGCCGACGCCAAGCCGGAACTGGAAATCTTCGCCGATGACGTGGTCTGCGGCCATGGCGCGACCGCGGGGTCGCTCGACGACGACCTGCTGTTCTATCTGAAGGCGCGCGGCATTCCGCAGAAGGAGGCGGAAGCCTTGATGGTGGAAGCCTTCATTGGCGAGACGGTGGAATCGGTCGGAAACGAGGCCGTGCGCGAGTCGCTGATGGACATCGCGCGGGCCTGGTTGAAGGCAAGGGCCTGACCATGCATCCCGCGGTCAGCAACGGTTCCTACGACGTCGCCCGCATCCGCGAGGATTTTCCGGCGCTGGCGATGCAGGTTTATGGCAAGCCGCTGGTCTATCTCGATAACGCGGCGTCGGCACAGAAGCCGAAGGCGGTGCTGGACCGCATCCAGCACGCCTATACCCACGAATATGCCAACGTGCATCGTGGCCTGCATTATCTTGCCAATGCCGCGACCGACGCTTACGAGGGCGCGCGCGAGACGGTGGCGAAATTCCTCAACGCGCCGAACAAGGACGAGGTGATCTTCACCCGAAACGCCACCGAGGCGATCAACCTCGTCGCCTACACCTTCGGCCGCGAGCACCTGAAAGAGGGCGACGAGATCGTGCTCTCGATCATGGAGCACCATTCCAACATCGTGCCCTGGCATTTCCTGCGCGAGCGGCAGGGCGCCGTGATCAAGTGGGCGCCGATCGACGACGACGGCAATTTCCTGATCGACGAGTTCGAGAAGCTTTTGACCCCACGCACCAAGATGGTCGCGATCACGCATATGTCGAATGCGCTCGGCACCTACGTCCCGGTCAAGGAGGTGGTGCGGCTGGCGCATGCGCGCGGCATTCCGGTGCTGGTCGACGGCAGCCAGGCGGCGGTGCACATGCCGATCGACGTGCAGGACATCGGCTGCGATTTCTATGTCTTCACCGGCCACAAGATCTACGGTCCGTCCGGCATCGGTGTGCTGTGGGCGAAGTACCAGCACCTCGAAGCGATGCCGCCGTTCAATGGCGGCGGCGAGATGATCCGCGACGTGTTCGAGGACCGCGTCACCTATGGCGATCCGCCGCACAAGTTCGAGGCCGGTACGCCGCCGATCGTGCAGGCGATCGGGCTCGGCGCCGCCATCGACTATGTGAATTCGATCGGCAAGGATCGCATCCAGGCGCACGAGACCGACTTGCTGCGCTATGCGCAGGATCGGCTGCGCGAGATCAATTCACTGAAGATCATCGGGCAGGCGAAAGAGAAGGGCGCGGTGGTGTCGTTCGAGATGCGTGGCGCGCATCCGCATGATATCGCCACCATCATCGACCGCTCCGGGGTCGCGGTGCGGGCGGGAACCCATTGCGTGATGCCGCTGTTGAACCGGATCGGCGTCACCGCCACCTGCCGGGCTTCGTTCGGGCTCTACAATACCAGGGACGAGGTCGACAGCCTTGCGACCGCCCTTATCAAGGCCCAGGATTTCTTCGCATGACCGACGATACCAAATCCGAAGAGACCAAAGTGGCATCCGAAGAGACCAAAGTGGCGCCGGCTGGCGAGGCCGCGGTGGTCGCGCCGGAATCCGCGCTGCCGCAGGAAGAGATCGCGCGCATGACCGACGATATCGTGGCGGCGCTGAAGACCGTCTATGACCCGGAAATTCCGGCCGACATCTATGAGCTCGGCCTGATCTACAAGGTCGACATCCAGGACGACCGCGGGGTCAATGTCGACATGACGCTGACCACGCCCAATTGTCCGGCCGCCGCCGAACTGCCGATGATGGTGGAGAATGCCGTCGCCAGCGTCGCCGGCGTGGGCCCGGTGAAGGTGGAAATCGTGTGGGATCCGCCCTGGGATCCAAGCCGCATGTCCGACGAGGCGCGCCTCGTCCTGAATATGTGGTGATGGCTGCGCCGCCCAAGCTTGGCCGTGTGCTTGAGACGGCGCTCTATGTCGACGACCTCGAACGCGCCGCGACCTTCTACGAGCAGGCGCTTGGGCTTGCCTCCGTCAGCAAGGATTCGCGCTTCCACGCCTACGACGTCGGCGGCGTCAGCGTGCTGCTGCTGTTCAAGCGCGGCGCGACGCTCGAGACAGTGCAACTGCCGGGTGGCACGATCCCGCCGCATGACGGACATGGACCGATCCACATGGCGTTTGCCGTTGGTGCCAGCGACCTGCCGGCCTGGGAGCGGCAGCTGGAAGAGCAGGGCGTCCCGATCGAAGGCCGGACCGACTGGCCGCGCGGCGGCCACAGCATCTATTTCCGCGACCCGGACGGGCATCTTCTGGAACTGGTGACGCCGGGAGTCTGGCCGACTTATTGAGGACCGGGCTGGAGCAAATCCAGTTTTCGGGGCTTCACAGCAGGGATTTCGTTGCTACCTTAAAGGGCAAACGAGTCCCGCACCGGACCTTGAATCCGGCGACAGGAGAAACGATTGATGGCTACCGCCCGTCCGAGGCCCCAGGTGATGCGGCTGACCGAAGCCGCCGCCGATCGCATCAAGGAATTGATGGCGTCGTCGGAGCGCCCGATCGCGGGGTTGCGCGTCGGCGTTCGCAACGGCGGTTGCGCGGGCATGGCCTACACGATGGAATATGCCGGCGAGGTCGCGGCGAATGACGAGGTGATCGAGGACAAGGGCGTTCGCCTGCTGATCGATCCCAAGGCGGTGCTGTTTCTGCTCGGCACCGAGATGGACTACAAGATCGACAAGCTGTCCTCGCAATTCGTGTTCAACAATCCGAACCAGACCTCCGCCTGCGGCTGCGGTGAATCCGTGCAACTGACGCCGGCTCAGGACGAAGGCGCCGAGGCCGCCGCGCATTGAGGCACCTCGTTCATCAGCCGCGTGCTGAGGAATCGCAGGACTATGTCGTTGAAGGCTGACGGATTGTCCCGGTGGACCCCGTGGCCGCTCTCCGGAACGCGCAACTGCTTTGCCTGTGGCATTAACTCGCACAAGCTGCTGAAGATCGTGCTGTGAATTGGCTGAGTGTTCTGCCCCGATAACAGAAGGGTCGGCACTGCGAGCGCGCGAAGCTTCCCGATGTCCAGCGCCGGATAGGCGCATGAGGACACCGACAACGCGCGCATGGCCTCTGCATTCCGCAATCGGCGAGCCAGTCCATCGGCCGATGTGGCTTCGCCGGCGGCGCCGCCGTTAATTCCCGTCGTCAGGAGTCTGACGGCTCGTTCGGTCGCGCCGCTGAGAAAGGCCTCATTCGCCGGATGCAGTATCTCTTCTTCGAAAGCGATCCGCGTCGCACGGCCGCCCGGAACCAGGTCAGCGAGGGGAAGGACCGGCGGTTCGGTCAGCACCATCGCGCCGATCTTGCGGTGTGACGTCAACGCCATTTGCAGGATGGTGTAGGCGCCATACGACGTGCCGACCAAGATCGGCGCATCAGCTTTCCAGACGTCCAGCAAAGCCTCCAGATCGCGCGCCTCGGCGATGACCGAATGATCCGTCTCCGTACTACGATTGCCGTTCGGCGTGCTGTAGCGGCGGCTGTAAGTGATACAACGGAAGTGCGGGACGAAGGCCGGCCATTGCGGCGCCCAGGACAGCCAGTCGCCGAAGCCGCCATGAACGAACACGAGAGGACTGCCGTGGCCGGCCTCGGCAAAATGAATATCGATGTCGCCTGCGATCCGCGTTCGCCGGATTTGAACGTCTTCTAGTTTCATCGCTTATTCGGCTTTGACCGCGGAAACGATCGGCTTCATCCGCGCCTCTTCGCTCTCGACGAATGTCTTGAACGACGCGGCCGGAGCGAAGTCGGCCACTACGCTGCCTGCCCGGAATTCGGCGTCCCGGTAGGCCTGGTCAGCCATCATGTCGCGGAGCGCAGCCGACAGTCGATTGACAATCGGCTCGGGCAGGTTGGGTGGGGCGAACAGGCCGGTCCACAGATCGACTTCAACCCCTTTGACTAAATGCCC
The DNA here is from genome assembly GCA_964641065.1 of uncultured Hyphomicrobiales bacterium. Classification (GTDB taxonomy): domain Bacteria; phylum Pseudomonadota; class Alphaproteobacteria; order Rhizobiales; family Xanthobacteraceae; genus Pseudorhodoplanes. Next base: position 7,336 of record CAZXJZ010000141.1, read on the forward strand.
TTCGTTGACTGTCGGAATATCCGTCGCGGTAGGATCCCTGCGTGCGGAGATCACTCCCAGCGCCTTGAGCTTTCCGCTCCGGATAAAGGGCAAAGCCGACGGCAGCGCGACGGTCCCGAACTGCACCTGTCCGGCCACGAGATCGTTGAGGAGAGGAGCGCCGCCCTTGTAGATGACGTTTTCGATCTTGAAACCGCCGGCGTCGGCCAGCAGCATCCCGCCGATCGTTTGCATCATTGCGACGCCTGCCGCGCCTGCGAGCAGGGGCTTCTCCGACTTGCGTCCGAGCGCCACCAATTCGTCGACGGAACTCGCAGGGAAGTCGGGATGTGCGACCAGGACCGTGGTGTTGAGCGAGAGCTTGGCGATCGGAGTGAACTCGCCTGTGGTGTAGCCAGCCTTCATCGCGATCGGTGCGACGACCGTGTCATTCGCTGTCCCCAGGAGAAGCGTGTAGCCGTCGGCCGGCGCGCGCACCACGCGCCTACCGGCGAGCGTGCCCGATGCGCCGCCGATATTTTCGACAATGACCGATTGGCCGAGCCGTTTGCTGAGTTCGTTTGCAACGCCGCGTGCAAGGCGATCGGTCGCTGCACCGGCCGGGAACGGGACCACCAGGGTGATCGCCCTGTCCGGATAAGAGTGGCTCGAGGCGGGGGAGGAAAAAGCAAACACGAAAAGCGCGGCGAGCAAGTGCCGGAGTGACGATGTCAGCGTCATGTTCCGTCTCCTTTGAGAAGCCCGGATCAATGTCACCGATCACGAAATAGGCGTCCAATCGATTGTTGGTCTTTGCTATAAGAAATGCCAATATCGGCGAGGCATCCATCACGCCGGCAGGTGTCATGCAGATCAACGCAACGGTCTTGCGCAACCGCCTTCTCAGCCGCGCCAAGTTGCGCCACCTTCAGGTATTCGTGAAGACAGCGGAGCTGGGCTCGGTGAAAGGGGCGGCCGAGGCCGTCGGACTGTCTCAGCCGTCGGCGACGCAGGTGCTCGCAGACCTGGAGCTCCTCTTGGAATGTCGGCTGTTCCTGCGCCATTCCAGGGGGATGACGCTGACCTCAATTGGGGACGGTCTGTTGCCGCTGGCCCGCCGTTTCGTCGGGCTCGTCGATGAGAGCGCCACGCAGGTCGCTGCCCTTGCGGGACATGCCGGCAGCGTCGTGCGCATCGCCGCTATTACCGCCGGTGTCGCCGGATTGCTGGCCGAGGCGATCCCTGCATTCATCAGGGCCCATCCCGCTATTCGCGTACACTTGCAGGAGGTGGACGCGGCACGGCAGGCCGCCCTGGTTGCGAATGGCGACGTGGACTGCGCGATCTCGCGAACACCGGCTGTTATTCCCGAAGGCTGGGAGTTCATCCCGTTGCTGCGAGACCGCTTCGCCGTGATTGCCGGACCGCATCATCCGCTCGCGCAGAAGCGTGTCCTGACATTGGAGGATCTTGTCGGTGCGACCTGGCTGAGTATGCCGGTTTCTGTTCCCGCAAGAGGCGTCCTCGATGCGCTGTTTGCGGAGTCATCAACGCAACCCACACTTTTCAACGCGATCACCGCGTCGCCGGGCATGATCTGGGCGCTGTTGAGTCAGGAGCGGCTTCTCGCTTTGTTACCGCTGAGCGTCGTGAAACAACTGCTCGATGCGCGACTGCTCGTGGAGCTTCCCATCGCTCAAAAGATACCGTTTGACGAGATCGGTCTCCTGATGCCACGCGAGAGCAGGGGCGAGGCCGTGGACACGCTCTGTACGTTTATGAAGTGCTTCGCAGGACCAGACATGGGTCAGCGCGTTCACGAAAAGCAGAGCGCGCGACCGCGCGCGACTCAAGGTCGCCGGCGTGCGAAAAGCGGCTAGTGCGCCATGGACCCCGACTATCTCCGCGATCTGTTCGCCTCGTTTCGCCCGGTGACGGTGCGGCGAATGTTCGGCGGCGCCGGACTCTATGCCGATGGCGTGATGTTCGCGCTGCGGTCGTCGGGCGGGACGCTTTACCTCAAGGTCGACGAGAACAACGAGCCGGACTTTGTGCGCGAAGGGCTGCCCTCATTCGCCCCGGTGATGAAAAGCGGCAAGCACGCCGTCATGCCCTATCGTCAAATGCCGGAGCGCCTCTACGACGATCCCGACGAACTGGCGCAATGGGCCGCGCGTGCGGTCGCCGCAGCGCACCGCCGGAAACGCGAACCGTCGCGTCCGCGGCGTGCAACGAAAAAATCGAAACCGAAAACCGGAATGAAGGTGTAGCCGGTCAGGCCACCGCGGCGGCCTGGGCGCCGGCGGTGAATTCCGGATCGCTCTCGCAAACCACGCGGTTGCGGCCCGCGCGCTTGGCCGCGTAAAGGCAGGCATCGGCGCGTCCGATCAGCGCCTGCGTCGTGTCGCCCGGCTTGAGCGTCGCGACGCCGATCGAGATGGTGATGCGGCCGAGATGCTCGCCGGTCGAACGCTTCATCAATTCCTTGCTCATGACGGCGCGGCGGATGTGGTCGCCGACCGTGACGGCCGATCGCAGCACCGTATTGGGCAGGATGACCACAAATTCCTCGCCGCCATAGCGCGCGGCGATATCGCGGCCCTTGACGTTCTGCTTCACCGAAAGCGCCGCCAGCCGCAGCACCTGATCGCCGGTCAGGTGACCGTAGGTGTCGTTGAAGGCCTTGAAGTGATCGATATCCGTCATCAGGAGCGACAGCGGCTCCTTCTCGGCAAGTGCTTCGGCGACGGCCTTGTCGAGGGATTCGTCGAAGGATTTGCGGTTCGAGAGCGAGGTCAGCGGGTCGGTGAGGCTCTCGTTACGGACGACTTCGAGATGCCGCTGCAACTGGTTGATCTCGAGCTTCGACGCCGTCAGCCGCTCCTCGAGCCTTTGGTTCATCTGCTCCATTTCTTTGGCAGTGTGAACCAGGCTCTCGACGATGGTGCGCAGATCGTTGCGGTCGGCGGCCGGCAGGTCGCGCGATACGCCGGCCAGATTCTGCGAGCAGGTGCTGGTCGAACCGATGGCGACATCGACCATGGCCATGACCTGATCGATCTCGTCGACCACGCGGCTGCCGACATGATCGATGCGCTCGCTCAGCCGGGTCGGCGACAGGAACGTGCTGCAGATCCGCTCGACATCGGCTTCGGTCAGGTGCCCGCGGCGCGACAGGATCTCGTTGATGACTTCATTGAGGGTGGGGTGATAGCCGGTCGCGTAGGAATACCAGACTTCGAAATTGCGAGGCGTAGCGGGCTGGCGAAGGGCCTTGATCTGCCCGATGGCGATTTCGGCGAACGCCATGGTTCGCTCGTGTTCGTCGCCGCTCGTCCCCATCCCCGGCTCCCCGAAAGCCACGCAATCAATGTCAGCCGCACCGGTCCCGGAAACGGCTGATTTCAATGACGTTGACTCTATTTCACAGTGGTGAATGAGGGGTAAACAAGGTTCTGAAACGGCCGTCCAGCAGCCCGTAAGGCCGCAGCTTTACGCCTTTCACCGCGGAAAAATACGGTCCGATCAGGCCTTCACGCGCACCGGCCGCAGCAGGAATGCGGGCAGGTGGGAATGATCGGGTTCCAGATCGGCCTCGGGTTGCGGCCGTCGGCGCGGCGCCTCCAGGCGCGTGACCGGAGCAGGCGCTTCGCCGCTTGCGGGCTCTCCGCGCGGACCGGGCTGGCTGCGGTTCGAACCGCCGCGGTTGCGTTCGCCGCGCCCGCGTTCGCCGCGGCCGCCACGTTGGCGCTCGCGCGGCCGCTCTGTGCGCACGGGCTCGCTTGCGCCTTCGGCTTGCTCCGGCACGGCGATGTCGGAGGCATACGGGATCGTCGTGCCGATCAGCTTCTCGATCGCGGCCACCGCCTTGCTGTCGGCGGAGGTGACGACCGTGTAGGCGGTGCCGGTCTTGCCGGCGCGGCCGGTCCGGCCGATGCGGTGGACATAATCGTCGGCATGGAAGGGGACGTCGAAATTCAGCACATGGCTGACATCGGGGATGTCGAGACCGCGTGCGGCGACGTCGGAGGCGATCAGCAAATCCGCCTCGCCCTTGCGGAACTTGTCCAGCGCCGCGGTGCGCGACGGCTGATCCATGTCGCCATGCAGCGCGACCGCGTTGAAGCCGTGCTTGACCAGCGAGCGATGCAGCAGCGCGACCTCGCGCTTGCGATTGCAGAAGATGATGGCGTTCTTGAAATTCTCGGTGGTGTTACGGATCAGACGGCGCAGCGTCTCGCGCTTCTCGTGAGGCTCGCGGCCGCATTTCACCAGCTGTTGCGTGATGGTCGTTGCAGCGGTCGCCGGCTTCGACACCTCGACCTTGACCGGGTTGGAGAGGAATTGCTCGGTGATGCGCCGGATTTCCGTCGGCATCGTCGCGGTGAAAAACAGCGTCTGGCGGGTGAAGGGGACGAGCTTGCAGATGCGTTCGATGTCCGGGATGAAGCCCATATCGAGCATGCGGTCGGCTTCATCGATCACTAGCAATTCGACGCCGGTGAGAAGCAGGCGGCCGCGCTCAAAATGGTCGAGCAGCCGGCCGGGCGTTGCGATCAGCACGTCGACGCCGCGCATCAGCTTGGCGTCCTGTTCGTCGAAGGAAACGCCGCCGATAATCAGTGCGACATTCAGCTTCTGGCCGACGCCGTATTTGTCGAAGTTTTCCTGCACCTGGGCTGCGAGTTCGCGCGTCGGTTCGAGGATGAGCGTGCGCGGCATCCGGGCGCGGGCGCGGCCGGTCTCGAGCATCGTGATCATCGGCAGGGTGAAGGCCGCGGTCTTGCCGGTGCCGGTCTGCGCAATGCCGAGCACGTCGCGGCGCGCGAGAACGTGCGGAATGGCTTCGGACTGAATGGGAGTTGGTGTGGTGTAACCGGCAGCCTGCACGGCCGCTAAAACTTTATCGGACAAGCCGAGTTGGGAAAAGGACATAGAACCTCTGAACGGCGCCGCCCACCAATGGGTTCGCGCCGGACCACAAATCATGACATTTTGCGCGAGGGGCGGTCGAATCTGTCTGTCTGACCGTTGCCGGGAACATAGACCCCGGGGGCCGAAAGTCAATGCTCGAACGGTCGTTAAGTTAAATAAATACAAGCGTTTTTGGCTCTCAAGCGATGACGGGACG
>CAZXJZ010000142.1:0-12437 GCA_964641065.1 uncultured Hyphomicrobiales bacterium
TTCTGAAGATCGCCGAAGGCGGCAAGATCTACGACGTGAAGATCAAGGAGGGCGAAGTATTCCTCCTGCCACCGCATGCGCGGCATTCACCGCAGCGGCCGATGGAAGGCTCGGTCGGTCTCGTGGTGGAAGGGACGCGGACCGAGGCGATGCGCGACGGCTTCGAATGGTTCTGTTTCAAGTGTGGTGGGCTGGTTCACCGGGTCGAGGTACAGCTCAAGGATATCGTGAAGGATCTGCCGCCGCTCTATGAAGCTTTCTACGCCGACGAGAAGGCGCGGACCTGCCCGTCATGCGGTACAGTGCATCCCGGCAAGACTCCTCCCGACGATTGGGTGCAGATGTGAGGAGCGGGGTCGGACTGGCCCGTATCGTAGCTTAAACTGCTCTTTTGGGTTGAGTCAGGCGGCAGCACGGCGCCATGGCGCGTCGCTGCCCAATTTGCAGACCCGGCCGTGCCACCGATAACGACAAGCGATCACTCCTCGCGGCGGAAACCGGGATCTGCTCCTTTGTGCCGCGGCCGGATCGCTTGCGCCGATGGGCAATTGCCCTATAGATTGCGGCCAAATAACGCGCACCAAGCGCGGCTCAGAAGGGAGAGATTGATGTTCAAGCGAATGATGGTGTCGGCGTTGGCGCTTACCGCCACGGCTGGCCTCGCGGCAGCGCAAGAAATCAAGGTCGGGCTGGTGCTGCCCTATACCGGGGTTGGAGCGGAACTGGCGCAGCCGATTGACCGCGGCGTAGAGCTTTATCTCAAGACTCATGCCGATGAAATGAAGCCGTTTAGCGTCAAGCTGATCAAGCGCGACTACAAGGACGCGAGCGGCGCGACTGCAAAAATCGTGGTGCAGGAACTGCTCACCCAGGACAACGTCGACGTGCTTGCCGGCTGGGTCTACTCGCCGAACGCGATTGCAACGGCACCGCTGGTCAGTGCGGGAAAGAAACTCGCGGTATTGATGAACGCGGGAACCGCGCACATCACCAATATGTCGCCCTATTACGTGCGCACGTCCTTCAGCATGTGGCACGCGGGTCATGCGTTGGGTGAAGCGGCTGCGAAGCAACTCGGCGCCAAGACCGCAGTGATCGGCTATACCGACTTCCCGCCCGGCAAGGACAGCCTTGCAGCCTTCAAGATGGCGTTCGAGGCCAATGGCGGCAAGGTGATCGACGAAGTTCCGATGGGCGGCGCCAATGCGGTCCCGGACTTCACGCCGTTCTTCCAGCGCGCCAAGGACAAGAAGCCGGATGTCTTCTTCGTCTTCGTGCCGGGCGGCGATCATTCGAGCGCCGTGGTGCGCACCTATAACGCGCTCGGCATGAAGGACGCCGGCATCAAGCTGATCGGCCCCGGCGACATCACGCAGGACACCAAACTGCAGCCGATGGGCCAGAATGCCGATGGCCTGATCACCATGCACCATTACAACGCCGACCTCGACAATCCCGAGAACAAGAAATTCGTCGAGGCCTGGAAGAAGGAATATGGGCCGGATTCCACGCCGGACTTCATGGCCGTAGCCGGTTATGACGGCATGGCCGCGATCGCTGCTGCAATCAAGGCGACCGGCGGCAAGCTCGAAGGCGATAAGGCCGTGGCGGCGCTCAAGGGCTGGAAGTTTGCAAGTCCGCGCGGCCCGATTCAGATCGATCCCGAGACCCGCGACATCATCATGAACGAGTATCTGTCGCAGGCCGCGTATCAGAACGGACGCGTCGTGCAGAAGAATATCGGCAAGATCGATGCCGTGAAGGACGCCTGCAAGGCCAACAAGGTCGGGCCTTGCGGCAAGTAACGGCGCAGTTGATCGATTGAGGGGATCCGCCGTCCGGGACACCGGACGGCGGCTTTGCTTGGCAGGCGGGGTATCGCGTGATTTTCGGGGAGGACGTGGCTGGTATCGTGCTCGGTGGTCTCGCCGCCGGCATGGTGCTGTTCATCGTCTCGGTCGGCCTCTCGGTCACAATGGGATTGATGGGGTTCGTGAATCTCGCGCATGGCGGCTTCGCCATGATCGGCGGCTACGTCATCGTGTTGTCGATGAACCGGCTCGGCGTGCCCTTCGTTCCGGCGCTTGTGCTTGGCTTCGTGGTTACGGCTGCCTTCAGCGTCGTAATGGAGCGGCTGTTTTATTCAAAGCTCTATCGCGCGGCCGAACTCGACCAGGTGCTGTTCTCGATCGGGCTGGCCTTCGTCATGATCGCGACGGTGGTGATCGTGATCGGCCCGGAGACCCAGCCGCTGATTCTTCCCGACTGGCTGCGCGGCCAGCTGGACCTCGGCTTCACCTCGTACCGGACCTACAGCATCTTCCTGATCGTGCTCGGCGGCCTCATCGCGTTTTTGCTCTGGATCGGCTTTGAGCGCACCCGGATCGGCGCGCAGATCCGTGCTGCAGTCGACAATCGCCGGATGGTGGAATCGCTCGGCATCAATATCGACCGGCTGTTCACCTTCACCTTCGCTTTCGGCAGCGGCATGGCCGCAATCGGCGGCGGGCTGGGCGCCGAATTTCTCGGACTCGATCCGCAATACACGTTGAAGTATCTCGTCTACTTCCTGATCGTGGTTGCGGTTGGCGGGCTCGGCCGCATCACCGGCGTGTTCTACGCGGCGCTTCTGATCGGCATCCTGGATTTCGTCCTGAAGAAATATCTCCCTCAAGGTGGCACCGTATTCGTCTACGCATTGACCATCCTGATCCTGTTATTCCGGCCGCAAGGCCTGTTCGGACGGAGCGGGTCATGAGCGAGTCCGGCGCCCGGTTGCCTGCGGCAGTCCAGGATTTCGTGCGTCGTCATCGGTTGCGCTGGTGGGAGCCGATCCCGTGGATCTGCGCGATCGCGTTTTTCTATCTGTTCCCACGCCATCTCGGCTTCGGTAACGAACTGCTGGTGATGGTGCTGTTCGCGCTGTCGCTCGACCTCGTGCTCGGTTATGCCGGTATTGTCACCCTTGGACATGCCGCATTCTTTGGAATCGGCGCTTACACCGTCGGTATGCTGGCGCATCATGGGTTGTGGACCGAGCCGATCAGCGGCCTGTTGATCGCGGCAGTCGTGGCCTCGATTTTCGGCCTGTTATCCGGCCTGGTCTTGCTGCGGACCACCGGCCTGACGCTGCTGATGCTGACCTTGTGCATCATGTTGCTGCTGGAAGAGGCAGCCAATCTCGGGCAAGTCTGGACCGGCGGCTATGATGGGCTCGACACCGTGCCGATCGACCCGATCTTTGGGATATTCGCTTTCAATCCGCTGATCCCCGCGACCCAATACATCTATATCCTGTGTGTGCTGTTCGTCTGCTTTCTCATCTTGCGAACGATCATCTATTCGCCGTTCGGGGAGAGCTTGACCGGCATCCGTGAGAACACGTTGCGCATGCACGCCGTCGGTGCCCCGGTGCGCAAGCGCCTCGTGATCTGCTACGCGATCTCGGCATCGATCGCAGGCGTGGCCGGCGCGATCTGGGCCCAGTCCAACGCCTATGTGAACATGTCGACCCTGTCGCTCGATCGTGCCGCAACGGTTCTCATCGTTCTCGTGCTGGGCGGATGCGGCCGGCTCTACGGCGCCTTTGTCGGCGCCGTCGCATACATGGTGCTGTCCCATTACCTCGCCAAGCTCTACCCGACTGCCTGGCAGCTCGGACTTGGCCTGATGCTGATGATCATCGCGCTGTTCGCGCGCAACGGCATCCTTGGCATTTTCGAGTCTCTCGTGAACCGCGTCCGTGGCAAACGGGCGGTGTCATGACGCAAGCGCTGCTCGAAGCCCGCAATGTCGGCAAGACTTTCGGCGCCCTGGTCGCCGCTAGCAACATCAATTTCCGTCTCGATACCGGTGCGCGTCATGCCCTGATCGGGCCGAACGGCGCCGGCAAGACCACCTTCATCAATCTTCTCACCGGCGTGCTGACGCCGACCACAGGACAGGTGCTGCTCGGCGGCGAGGATGTGACGCAGGTCGCACAGGCCGAACGCGTCAAGCGCGGCATCGCACGCACCTTCCAGATCAACCGGCTGTTCCGCGGCCTGTCGGTGCTGGAGAATGTCTATATCCCGGTTTCCGAACAGCTCGGCGCCGCACCGACCATGTTCAAGCCTGCGGGGCTGCGGAAAGACGTGATCGACGCCTCGATGGCGCTGCTTGAAATGCTGAAACTGCAGGACGATGCCGGCCACCGGATTTCCGAGTTACCCTACGGCCGCCAGCGCCTGGTCGAAATTGCGATCGCGCTCGGTCTCGCGCCCAAGGTGCTGTTGCTCGACGAGCCGGCCGCAGGCGTACCGAGCGCGGAAAGCCACATCATCCTCGATGCCATCGCACGGCTGCCCAAGGACATTGGTGTCCTGATCATTGAACACGACATGGATCTCGTGTTCCGGTTCGCCGAGCGCATCACCGTGCTGGTCGGCGGGCGCATTTTCGCGGAGGGGACGCCGAAGGAGATTGGCGCCAATCCGGACGTGCGCGCGGTCTATCTCGGTCAGGCCACCCACGGTGCGGATCATGGCTAGCGCGCTCGCCTGGAAAAACCTGTCCGCCGGCTATGGCGAGACCGTCGTGCTGGAGGATATCGACCTCGCGATCGCTGCCGGCGAGAGCGTGAGCATCATCGGGCGCAACGGCGTCGGCAAGACAACGCTGCTGGTCACCGCCATGGGCCAGACCAATGTCACGAGCGGCGATGTCATGCTCGACGGCGCTGCTGTCACCCGGCTGCCGATCTACCAGCGCGCGCTCAAGGGCATCGGCCTGGTCCCGCAGGAGCGAGAGATATTTCCCTCCCTGTCGGTACGGGAAAATCTCGAGATCGCGGCCCGCCCCGGCTATTGGACCGAACAGAGGGTCTTCGATCTGTTTCCGCGCCTGCGCGAACGCCTCGGCAATATGGGCAATCAACTGTCTGGCGGCGAGCAGCAGATGCTTTCGATTGCGCGCGCGCTGCTGACCAATCCGCAGGTCTTGCTGATGGACGAGCCGACCGAGGGGCTGGCGCCGGTATTGGTCGAGACTTTGGCCGAAGTACTCGGCAAACTGCGCGACGAGGGCGCGCTGACCATTGTGCTGGTCGAGCAGAACAGCCGGGTGGCGCTGGCCTTTTCTCCCCGCACCGTGGTGATGGACAAAGGGCGGATCGTCTATGACGGGCCATCACAGCCGTTGCGGGACGATCCAGAGCGGCTGGCCAGCCTCATCGGGGTCGCCGAACAGGCGTGATCCGGAAAAATGCCCCGCCCCGGACCCCGGGTGGAGCCCGCCTCCGTAACATCACGCTGGACCTGCCTGCGGCAATCAGCGGGCCCGGTTTAGGTCGCGCACCAGCCCACGTCTGCCTATGATCAGTCCCCATGATTCGGACCGGGCCCAGGATCATGTGCATGCGTGTTCGCGACGCCGCACTCGGACTATGCGCCGTCTTTGCCGCGATCATGGCTGCTGCCGATCCCTCGCACGCTCAGCAGCGCAGTCTGTCCGGCCTCGGCATCGTGCTGATCCACGGTAAGGGCGGCACGCCGACCCCCGGGATCGAGGGTTTGCATGAATCGTTGAAGCGTACGGGTGCTTTGGTCGATGCGCCGGAAATGCCCTGGTCGGCGCGCCGCATCTATGACGCGACTTACGATCAGGCCATGACCGAAATCGACGCCGCGGTGGATCGGCTGAAGAAGGCCGGTGCCACCAGGATAGCCGTGATCGGCCACAGTCTCGGCGCCAATGCTGCAATCGGCTATGGCGCGCGCCGCAAGGATCTGCACGGGGTGGTCGCCCTCGCGCCCGGCCATCTGCCGGAGGCCTGGGCGTTGCGCGCGCGCACGCGCGGGGCGATCGCCGAAGCCAGGAAGATGATTGCCGCCGGCAAGGGCAACGTGCGCCGGTCGTTTCCCGATCTCGCGCAGGGGATTCCCTTCTCGGTCAACGCAACACCGGAAGTCTATCTCTCGATGTTCGACCCGGACGGGCCGGCGGTCATGCCGAAGAACGCCGCAGCGATCGAGGCGCCGCTATTATGGATCGTGGGCGTCGCCGATCCGATGGTCCTGCACGGCAAGGACTATGTTTACGGGCAGGGCACGCGGCATCCGAAGAGCAAATACGTGGTCAGCGCCAGCATGCATCTGTCGACGCCATACCAGTCGCGCGGCCAGATCATCGAATGGCTGAAGGGGCTGTAGCTTTCGTGTTGCCCCGCGGCCGGCGATCGAGGGACGGAGGTTACGCTACTCCTTGAGCCCGTTCGCTTTGGCCACCCAGGCCCGCACATCCGGCAGGATCTGCGGCAACAGCACTTTCACCTGCTCCTTTGTCATGCCGGCGCGGATGCGCGGGTCATACAGGATGTTCAGGAGATACTGGTCGTAGATACCGAAGAAACCCATCTGGACGTCGTCGTTGAACATCGTCCAGGGCAGGTCGTCGTCGTCGTTGATCGGCCCCAGGGCCTGCAGCAATTCTTCGTAGATGCAATCGCGAAAGATGAATTCCCCGGCGTCGACCACGACGATCACGTCGGAATGCTCGATCCGGAACAATTCGTCCTTGCGGAAGCCTGACAGGCATTGCGGCTCCAGCGACTTCACGATCCGGGCGGCTTGCTCGCGCCCGTAGAATTGCCGGATGGTCTTTTCGATGTCGCGGTCGCGTACCAGCGTGACCGTGACATTGGCTTCCTTGCGGCTGTCGGCCATCGCAATATCGAGATGACGTATCTTGGAGCGGATGTCGTCGACGACCTCGGCCACCTCCTTGCGGCGATCCGGCTTGGCGCGGCTGTCGACATGGACGCGAACCGGTTTTTCATATTTGCGAATGCGGTCGACGCTACCGGAGACATGAAACTCGGCGCCGAACACGATGCGGTAAAACCCGTCGATGATCTCCGCGTCGGTGAAGGTTGTGCGCTCGGCGGCGCGGCGTTTGTCGATTTCGGGATGCTCGGCCCGTGCATCCGCAGGCCAGAGAGCCGATGCGACCAGAACCGCCAGCACTATGGCGAACAGGCCGCGCAGCATCGCGGGCGCCGTCGGAATGTCCCAGTTCGGACGCGCCATCATGCCGGATACTCCGCGCGCAACCCGCGCCCGCGTGTGGTCTCAAGCTTTTGCGGAGTCACGAAGCACAAGTCTTGATCAGGAGGACGTGGACAGGCGCGACGCCCGGCTCTGCAGCGCGCGCATACGATCGGCAAGGCTGCCCTTCTCTGTGTCGGCGCTGACGTCGGTTGCGACCAGCACCGGGCCGTTGGCGACCTTGAGTGCGGCAGGCGCTGCGCTCGGGGCCTTTGCCAGAATCGCCTCGATCGGAGAATTGGGGCCCTCCAGCGTGACCGCAAGCTTCGCCACCTCGGCGGCGACGTCGTTGATGCGTTCGCGCAGCAGCGCGTTTTCCACCCGCTCCGCGGCCCAACTGGATTCGGCTTCGCGCTTCATTGCGGCGAGTTCGTTCTGCAGCTTGGCCCGCTCGCCACTGGAGCGCTCGAATTCCTTCTGCAGCACTTCTTTCTCGGCGGTCAGGTTCTGGATCAGCTCACGGTGCTGGGCGCTGGCCGAATTGAGTTCCTCGCGCAGGTGAAAGCTGGTCCGGCGCGCATTTTCGAGCTCGGTGCGCAGACGGTCGCATTCGTAGTCGCGCTCAGTCAGCAGGCGCCCCTGATCGACGACGCGGTCATCGAGTTCCGCAACGCGCTTGCCGAGCGCTTCGGCTTCGGCGGTCTGCACGCCGAGTTGTTGCTCCAGATCAGCGACGCGCTTGCTGAGATTCTCGACCTTGCCGCGTTCCTCGTTAAGGTTGAGCGTGGCAGCCGCGGCATCCTCGCGTTCCTTGTCGAGGCGATCTTCGGTCTTCTTGATATCGCGTTCGTAATCGCCGATGCGGATTTTTAGCGCTTCGATCTGTGTCTTGAGCGAGATCAGTTCGACCCGCTGGGCTTCGGTGGTCGCGGTGCGGTCGCCAAGATCGGACGTTATCCGCGTCATCTCGGCCTGCTTGTCCGACAGGCTGCGCTCGGTTTCATGCAGGCCAAGCGTCTTGACGGACAATTCGTCTTCCGTCGCCTTCATCTGATCCTTCAGCGCCTTTTCGCGCGCTTCGAGCGCAAAAATGGTCGCCGATTTTTCGCCGAGCTCCAGCTTCAGCCGGTTGATGGCATCGTTCTTCTTGCCGAGTTCGGCCAGCTGGCTGGTGCTCTTGGCCTTCAACTGCTCGACACTCATCTCTAGCCGCCGCGTCGACATCGCGAATTCCGCGCGCAGCTGATCCTTGTCGGCCTGGATCTCCGCCATCGAGAGCGGCGTCGCCGCTTCCATCCGGCGCATCGTCAGACGGACCGCGCGCGCGTGAACCAGGGGAATGAATATGAGCCCGAACAGGCTCGCCACCAGGAAGCCGATGCCCAAATACATGGCCGGCTCGATCATGACGGAAACTCCAACCGACTGGCGAATCTGAGCGGATGGCGTGACATAACCGTGCCACGAGAGCGCCGCCGCCCGCCAGCGCCTCTCCCGATTAACCTAGACCGGCGCACGGCCGGCGGGGAAGGAAATTCCGTTCTGTCACAAGAGTTAGAAGGGGTTCCAGGTCGCCTTGGGGGTGAACTTGAGATAGCCGATATTGGCCCCGAGCCGCAGTCCGACTCCGGCCCGGATCGGCACAACTATGATGTTGCCGGCCCCGAGCGCGGTCATGCCGAAACCGCCGATAAAGTAAGCCGATCCGTCGATCCCGCCAAAGCGGTTGTAGATGGTCTCGGTCGCGGGCAGGTTGTAGACGAGCATCATGGTGCGCGCGCCCTCGCCGCCGGCGTCAAAACCGATGGAAGGACCCTGCCAGAACACCCGCAGGTCGCCGGCATTCTTGGTATAGAGCGTGCCCTCGCCGTAGCGCAGCCCGGCCACGAAGGCGCCGCCGGCTTCCTCGCCCAGGATATAGCCGTTTGGCTGCCCGAACTGGCTGAAGGCCTTCTCCACCACTTGGGCGAGCCCGCGGGACACCGTGCCGAAAAATTTGTGGCCGTTATCCAGGATTTCGTTGGAAGAATATTGCGGCTGACCCTGAGGCTGCTGCTGAGGCACGGGTTGCGGCTGCTGCCCGAATGCCGGCTGCCCCTGCGCGCAGGCGAGGCAAGCCGCGACGGCCAGAAGGCGAATCAGCGAACGCATCTTGTGCTCCATCAGGAATAGGGTCGGCGCGCGGGCTTAACCGGTTACTCACGCGGATGTTGTCAGCTAATGGGCATCCGAATCGGAACACTTGTTAGACCGAATCATGACAACACTGCGCCGTCAACGCCGGAGCCTGCGCGCGGCACTGCTTGCGCTGGTTCTGTCCCTGACGCCGGCGGTCTTGCTGTGGCAGCAGGGACACGCCACCACCACCGAGCAGATCGTCGTGGACCGTAATTCCGGGCTGGCGATCTATGGCTATGATCCGGTCGCCTATTTCACCGACAGCGCCGCGAGGGTCGGACGCGCCAACCTCGAACTGACATATGCGGGTGCCGCCTGGCGCTTCGGCAATGAGGGGAACCGGGCGGCCTTCGCCAAGGACCCACACGTCTACATGCCGCAATATGGCGGGCACGATCCGGTCGCGATCGCGAGCAACATCGCGCGCGGGGGGCACCCCGAGGTCTGGGCGATCCACAACGGCCGCCTCTTTCTGTTCTATTCCGAAGATGCCCGCAGGCAATTCGATGCCGATCCCGCCCACATGGCGCAGCAGGCGGACGTGAACTGGCCCCAGGTCAGGCTGACGCTCGCGCCGTAATCAGCCGTATCTTGCCGCATCCCCGGGATCGCACCAGGCGACGAAGGATGGGACCTTGAGCTCGCGTGCGATCTGCCCGTAACGCACCGGCGTGCCATCGAGCGAGACCACGGCGCCGCCGGCCGCGCTCAGAACCGCGTCGCCGGCTGCGATGTCCCATTCCGATGTGCGCCCGAGCCGTGGATACACATCGGCCTTGCCCTCCGCGATCCGGCAGAATTTCACCGACGACCCGCAATCCATGCGGTCCACCTCGGCAAAGCGAGTCAGCCATTGCTCGGTATTGGGATCGAGATGCGATCGGCTCACCATCGCGCGCCAGGGACCGCTCTGATGGGCCTGGGTGCGCAAGGCGACGCGTTCGGTCGCGTCTTTCGGTGCGGCGCCAGGTTGCAACCGGAGCCGTTCGGATCCTGTACCGATTGCCCCGCGCCAGATCGCGTTCAGCGCCGGTGCGCCCACAATGCCGCTCACCGGCCGGCCGCTCCGCACGATCGCAATATTGACGGTGAACTCGTCGCGGCCGTCGATGAATTCGCGAGTGCCGTCGAGCGGATCGACCAGAATGAAGGTCTCCGACAGTTCGGGGAGCGAGCTTGCTGATGCCGCTTCCTCCGACACCACCACGATGCCCGGCAATGTGCGCGCAAGCCCGTCCAGAATGATCGCCTCCGCCGCCTCGTCGGCCTCGGTCACAGGGCTCGCATCCGCCTTGGTGCGGATGGCGGTGCCGGCCTGCCGCACGCGCATGATCGCGTGGCCGGCCTCAGAGGCGATCTGCGTCAACGCATCGAGTAGCGACGGATCTGCAAAATCACGCGTCATTGTAACGTCCCTCAACGAATGGTGCTGCGATAGGCAGCTTGGCGCACCGGCGTGCGCGGTGTATCAAGCGAGCGCCCGCGCTCGGATCGAGTGATTCGCGTTCCGCCGCCGCCTTGACCGGAGCCAGATTCATGTCCGCCAACTCTGTCGCTCAAGCGTCCGCTGCTCAGAAGTTCGACGACCAAAACTCCGAATCCGGCATTCATGTCGGGTCATTGGACCTGGCTGCTCTGCTGTGCTCGCGCGTTTGCCACGACCTGATCAGCCCTGTTGGCGCGATAGTCAATGGCCTCGAAGTGATGGAAGACGACAACGATCCGGAAACCAAGGCTTTCGCCATGGACCTGATCAAGAAAAGTGTGCGCCAGGCCTCGGCGAAGCTGCAATTCTGCCGGCTGGCCTTCGGCGCCGCCGGGTCTGCGGGCGCGCAGATCGATATCGGCGATGCGGAAAAGGTGGCGCGCGCTTTTCTCGAGGACGACAAGACCAAGATCACCTGGAATCTGCCGCGCCTCCTGCTCCCGAAGAATCGAGTCAAGCTTTTGCTCAACATGCTGCTGATTGCCGGTCAGTCGATCCCGCGCGGCGGCCAGATTATTGTCGATCCGGTTGGCGAGGGCGAGACGATGGCGTTTCGGATTGCCGCCAGCGGGGGCTATGCCAAGGTGCCGCAGGCGGTCCCGGAATTGCTCGCCGGTGGTGCGCATGGCGGCACCGTCGACGCGCATGCGGTGCAGCCTTACTACACTAGTCTGCTCGCAAAGGACTGCGGATTGACCGTTGCCGCCGTAAGCGAAGGCGAGGCGATCGTCGTCGCGGCCCGATAGGCGCGCGAACAGGCGTAAGACGGCGACCTGAATCGGCGAGGTTAACCGCAGGTTAAGCCGACGATCTCCTGCCTTCCCCTTACGCAATATTAAACGGTTACCAACACACTACCATGGACGGAGTGGTGCGCCGCCGGAGATGTCCGGCGCGGAGAGTCTTTCGCCATGGACGAGTTGTTGCGGGATTTTCTGACCGAGACCCATGAGAGTCTCGATATGGTCGATTCCGAGCTCGTGCGTTTTGAGCAGGAGCCGAACAACGCGGACATCCTCGCCAACATTTTCCGCCTCGTTCACACCATCAAGGGGACCTGCGGGTTTCTGAATCTGCCGCGGCTTGCGGCGCTCGCACACGCCGCCGAGAATCTGATGGGCCGGTTCCGTGACGGCCTGCCGGTCACGCAGAGCGCGGTTTCGCTGATCCTTGCCACCCTCGACCGCATCAAGGAAATTCTCGAGGCGATCGAGCGGCGTCAGATCGAGCCCGACGGGACCGATGACGATCTGATCGTCCGGCTTGATGCGATGGCGGATACGGTGCCGCGTGTGACGTCTCCCGCCTCGGACTCGCTCGACCGCCCGGTGCCCGCCCGCACGTTGAAGCCAGGCGAGGCCACAGTCGACGAGCTTGAATCCGCGTTTCGTGAAACGCCCGGACCGGCACCGGCCGCGAGCTTGCCGGGAAAGCCTGTTCCTGCCGACTCCGGAAAGATTGCGGAGCGTGCGGACGTCAAGGCTGCGAGTCCATCGATCCGGGTCAATGTCGACACGCTCGAACATCTGATGACCATGGTCTCGGAGCTTGTGCTGACCCGCAATCAGCTGATGGAACTGGCACGACGCCAGACCGAGACGGAGTTCAAGCTGCCGCTGCAGCGGCTCTCGCATGTCACCGCCGAATTGCAGGAAGGCGTCATGAAGACGCGCATGCAGCCGATCGGCAGTGCCTGGCAGAAACTGCCGCGTCTGGTGCGCGATCTGTCCGCCGAACTCGGCAAGCAGATC
>CAZXJZ010000143.1:0-12335 GCA_964641065.1 uncultured Hyphomicrobiales bacterium
TACGTCTCACGCCGGCGCGCTCCGATCTCGCTGCCAAACACCTCGAAGGCCAGGTCGAGGCCGAACGCTTCGCTGAAGGGTCAGTGTGCGAAGTGTTCGACCCACGCGCGCCGTTGCGGCGCGCGCCGGTGCCTGACGCGCCGCTGGAAACGGAGGCGCTGAAGGGCGAACGCATTACGGTTTATGAAACGACCGAGGAAGGCTGGTGCTGGGGCCAGCTCGCTTCTGACGGTTATGTCGGATGGATCCCGGCGAACGCGCTCACGACTACACTTACGGAACCGACCATGCGTGTGCAGGCTCTCAGCACGCTGGCCTTTCCTGCTCCCAATATCAAGATTCCGCCAATCGAGGCGCTGCCTCTTGGCGCATGTGTTGCAGTTGAGAAAATCGAGCAACCGTTTGCGCGCACCGTGCATGGCGGATTTATCCCGGCGCAACATCTCGCGCCGCTCGACCAGCATGAAACCGACTATGTCGCGGTTGCGGAACGTTTCCTGGGAACGCCCTATCTCTGGGGCGGAAAGACCAATCTTGGCATCGACTGTTCCGGGCTGGTGCAGATGGCGATGTCAGCCTGCGGGATCGCGTGCCAGCGCGACAGCGACATGCAGGAGAATTCGCTTGGTGAGCCGGTCAGCGTGCTCGGCGCGCTGTCGATGCCGCAGCGCGGAGACCTGCTCTTTTGGCGCGGTCACGCCGCGCTGGTCCGCGATCGCAAAACCATCATTCACGCCAATGCACATCACATGTCAGTCGCGATCGAGCCGCTTGATCAGGCTATAGCGCGCATTCGGGAGGCGGGCTCCGACGTAACGTCGGTAAGGCGGGTGATTATCCGCACGCAATCAGGCGGATAGTTTTCGTCAGCAAGCTGCAGCCTTGCCGCATTTGCGGACCGAGTCGATCACCGCTTTGAGGCTCTTGCGGCCGGGATGACCCTGAATGGCGATATCCTGAATCAGATAGGACGGCGTTGCCTTCAGCCCGAGCGTATCGGCGAAGCGCACATGCGCTTTCATGATGTCGGTAATGCCGTCGTCATTGGCCGCGTCGAGAATTTTCTGCTGATCGAGCTTGAATGTTGATGCGGTGGAGAGGGCGCGCTGGCCGTCGATAACGCCCCGTCCGGCGTATAAAGCGCGGTGATACCGGTAGAATTCCTCGGGTTTCATGCTCCTAGAAACCGCGATCTCCACCCGTCCAGCAAGGATCGAGGGTATTCCGAGCACCGGAAACGGCACCAGAACAAGTCGCAGCTTCTTGTCCGCCTTCAGCAGCGCATCGACATCGGCCGACGCGCGACGGCAATAGGGGCAGTTCAGGTCGTAGAACTCGACCAGCGTCACATCGCCGTCCGGATTGGCGGCGACCACCGCACCCGGAAGCTTCTCGGCCGCTGCGACGCTGCCCGGTGCGATCGTGTGATTGGCGACCGGGCTGCCATCTTCGCCGAAGATCGGCCTTTCCGCTTTCAGGCCCTGGGCATGGGCAGACGCGGACAGTGCAACGATGAGCGACAGGACGAGTAGACAGCGAGGCATGAGATTCCAATCATGTGAGATCACATGCGACATTGCGCATGTGGCGCCCAAAGCTAAATCAAGTTTGCGTTATGCGGCGACTGGCAGGCCGGGCGCGGCTCGGCGCTATTGCGCCAGGATATCGGCGGACGCCGTCTCCAGGTCGAACGCCGCCGCGAACAACGCGCGGGTATAGTCCGATTTCGGATTGGCGAAGAGTTCCTTGGCCGGGCCTTCTTCCATGATCTTGCCGTTACGCATCACGATCAGGCGGCTTGCGAGCGCGGCCACGACCTTGAGGTCATGCGAGATGAACAGATAGGTGAGACCGAGCCGCTTCTGCAGACTGCGCAGGAGGTCGCAGATCTGGCACTGGATCAGCATGTCGAGCGCCGATGTCGGCTCGTCCAGCACGATGAATTTCGGCCGCAGCACGATGGCGCGCGCGACCGCGATGCGCTGGCGCTGGCCGCCGGAGAATTCGTGCGGATATCGGAACCGCGTATCGGGGTCGAGGCCGACATCAGTGAGCGCGCTCACCACCTTGGCCTGACGCTCCTGCGCCGACAAGTCCGGGTAATGAACCCGCAGGCCTTCCTCGATGATATCGGCGACCGACATCCGTGGGCTGAGCGAACCGTAAGGATCCTGGAACACGACCTGCATCGCGTGACGATAGGGCAGCATCTCCTTGAAGGTGAGATCCTGAACCTCCTTGCCCATGAAAACGATCGGCCCTTCCGACGAAATCAGCCGCAGGATCGCAAGCCCGAGCGTCGTCTTGCCCGAACCGGATTCGCCGACAATGCCCAGCGTTTCCCCCTTGCGCACCTCGATCGAGATTCCGTCGACGGCCTTGATGTGCCCGATGGTCGACCGCAGGATGCCGCGCTTGATCGGAAACCAGACCTTGAGATCGTCGGTCTTGACCATGACCGGCTCGGTCGGCTGCAGCGGTGCGGGGTCGCGGGCCGGCTCGGCCGTAAGCAGCGCGCACGTATAGGGATGCTCCGGCTTCTTGAAGACCTGTTCGACCGGGCCCTGCTCCACGATCTTGCCCTGGTTCATGACGCAGACCCGGTCGGCGATCTTGCGCACGATGCCGAGGTCGTGCGTGATGAACAATATCGCCATGCCAAGACGGGCCTGCAGATCCTTGAGCAACCGCAGGATTTGCGCCTGCACGGTCACGTCGAGCGCGGTGGTCGGCTCGTCTGCAATCAGCAATTCCGGTTCGTTGGCAAGCGCCATCGCGATCATCACGCGCTGGCGCTGTCCGCCCGACAATTGGTGCGGATAGCTTTTCAACCGACCGGTCGGGTCGGGGATGCCGACCTGGGTGAGCAGGTCGACGATTCGGTTCTTCGCCGCGTCGCCGCGCAAGCCGACATGAAGCTCGAGTATTTCGCGGATCTGGCGCTCGATGGTGTGGAGCGGATTGAGCGATGTCATCGGCTCCTGGAAAATGATGGTGATGTCGTTGCCGCGGATCGAGCGCATGCGGCTCTCCGGCATCGCCAGCAATTCCTTGCCCTTGAAGTGGATCGTTCCGCTCGGGTGGCTCGCGGCCGGGTAGGGCAACAGCTTCATCACCGACATCGCGGTGACGGATTTGCCGGAGCCGGATTCGCCCACCAGCGCGACGGTCTCTCGCGGCTTGATGTCGAACGAAATCCGATCGACCGCGAGCGTGGTGCGGCCGGCCTGGGTGAAGGCGATGGACAGGTCCTTCACACTGAGAAGCGGGGGCACGCTCATGAAAAGATCTTTCGCGGATCGAAGGCGTCGCGCACCGCCTCGCCGATGAACACCAGCAGCGACAGCATGATGGCGATGGTGAAGAAGCCGGACAGGCCGAGCCACGGCGCCTGGATATTGGCCTTGCCTTGCGACAGCAATTCGCCGAGCGAGGGCGAGCCGGGCGGCAGGCCGAGGCCAAGGAAGTCGAGCGATGTCAGGGTCCCGACCGATGCCGACAGCAGGAAGGGCAGCATGGTCAGCGTCGCGACCATCGCATTCGGCAGCAGGTGGCGGAACATGATCTTGAAGTTCGAAACCCCGAGCGCGCGCGCGGCCATGACATATTCGAAGTTCCGACCGCGCAGGAATTCGGCGCGGACCAGCCCGACCAGCGAGACCCACGAAAACAGCAGCAGAATTCCGAGCAGAACGAAGAAGCTGGGCGTCAGCACCGAGGAGATGATCATCAGCAGGAACAGCGTTGGCACCGAGGTCCAGATCTCCAGTCCGCG
Source organism: uncultured Hyphomicrobiales bacterium (assembly GCA_964641065.1). Classification (GTDB taxonomy): domain Bacteria; phylum Pseudomonadota; class Alphaproteobacteria; order Rhizobiales; family Xanthobacteraceae; genus Pseudorhodoplanes. Next base: position 3,776 of record CAZXJZ010000143.1, read on the forward strand.
CTGGAAGAACAGGTCGACCTTGCCGCCGAAATATCCTTGCACCGCGCCGGCGATGACACCGATGACCGATGAAATGCTGGTCAGGATCAGCCCGAACAGAACCGATATCCGGAAGCCGTAAATGATCCGCGCCAGCACGTCGCGGCCCTGATCGTCGGTGCCGAGCCAGTTATATTCAAGGTCGCGACAGCTCGACAGATTCTTGCGCTGCACCACCGGCTTGCATTGTTCTTCCGTCAGCAGCCAGGTCGGCTTCGACGGCGCCGGCGTCGGCAGATCGAGATTATGGGTCGAATAGGAATAGCGGATCGGCGGCCACCACATCGTGCCGCCGGCCTCCGCGATCTTTTTCTGCAGATACGGGTCGCGATAATCGGCCGCGGTCTCGAATTCACCGCCGAACCTGGTCTCGGGATAAGTGAACAAGGACGGAAAATACAGTCCGCCCTGGTATTGAATCAGGAACGGCTTGTCGTTCGCGATCACCTCCGCAAACAGCGAGGTGACGAACAGGAACAGGAATATCCAGAGCGAATAAAAGCCGCGCCGGTTGCGCTTGAAGTTGGCCCATCGCCGCTGATTGATCGGGGACAGACGGAGCGGCCGGCGCTCCGGCGGCAAGACGAGACCGGACGGCCCGATCGTCTCGGTCTCCGGCATGGTGGTGGGCACACGCGCATCCATATCAGACCTCGCGCGCCTCGAAGTCGATGCGTGGATCGACCAGCGTATAGACCACGTCCGAAATCAGGCTGACGAACAGGCCGACCAGCGCGAAGATATAAAGCGTCGCGAAGGTGACGGCGTAGTCGCGGTTCATGATGCTCTCGAAGCCGAGCAGGCCGAGCCCGTCGAGCGAGAAGATGGTCTCGATCAGCAGCGCCTCGGCGAAGAACGCGGCGATGAAGGTCGAGGGAAAGCCTGCGATGATGATCAGCATCGCGTTCCGGAACACATGGCCATACAGCACGCGGGCATTCTTGCAGCCCTTGGCGCGTGCAGTCAGCACATATTGCTTGCGGATCTCGTCAAGGAACGAATTCTTCGTCAGTAACGTCATGGTCGTGAACGCGCTGAGTGACATAGCGATCAGCGGCAGCGTCAGGTGCCAGAAATAATCGAGGATCTTGCTGTACCAGGGCAGTTGCGACCAGTTGTCGGAGGTCAGGCCCCGGAGCGGGAACCAGTCGAAGAACGAGCCGCCGGCGAACAGGATGATCAGCAGGATCGCGAACAGGAAGCCCGGAATCGCATAGGCGATGATGATGATACCCGATGTCCAGGAATCGAAGCGGGTCCCGTCCTTCACCGCCTTGCGGATGCCGAGCGGAATCGACACCGCATACGCGATCAGCATCATCCACAAGCCGAGCGAGATCGAGACCGGCAGCTTTTCCTTGATCAGCTCGATGACAGTCACGTCGCGGAAATAGCTCTTGCCGAAATCGAATCGGATGTAGTTCCACAGCATGATGAAGAAGCGTTCGTAAGCCGGCTTGTCGAAGCCGAATTGCTTCTCGAGCTGTTTGATGAATTCCGGGTCGAGACCCTGGGCGCCGCGATATTTCGACGAGCCACCGTCGATGCCGGCAGCGCCTTCCATGCCCCGGCCGGCGAAATCGCCGCTTTGCGAGCCGGAAATCCGGGATGTTGCGCCTGTGTCCGAGCCGGACAATTGCGCGATCACCCGCTCGACCGGGCCGCCGGGGGCGAACTGGATCACCACGAACGACACCAGCATGATCCCGAACAGGGTCGGGATCATCAACAGCAGGCGTCGAAGAATGTAGGCACTCATGTCGTTCGGCCCATCATGGCTGCTTTTGTCGTCCAGCGGGTATCGGGCACTGCTACAATGCTAGCCCCGCCGCTCCAGTTGCGCCGCTTTGGCCGGATCGTACCACCATGTTTCCGGAATGCCGCGGGCATATTTCGGCTTGCCCTGCGCGGGCCGGTCGAACATGTCCCAATAGGCGATCCAGTGCGTGCCCTTATACCAATGCGGGACCCAGTAGCGGCCGGACCGGATCACCCGGTCGAGGGCGCGGCAGGCGGTGACGAGTTCCGGCCGGGTGGGGGCCGCGACAATGGTGTCGACCAGCGAATCGATCACCGGGTCGGAAATGCCCGCCAGATTCTGCGACCCCTTGATCCCGGCTGCGCGGGACGAAAAATAGGACCGTAGCGACTCGCCGGGGACGGTCGAGAAGCTGAAGCGCTGGATCACCACATCGAAATCGAATTCGTTGGTGCGCGCCTTGAGCTGGACCGGATCGACCATGCGGACATTGGCATCGATCCCGAGCACGGCCAGATTCTTGATATAGGGCATGTGATGCGCCTGGAAGCTTGGCTCTTCCAGCAGGAATTCGACGGTCATCGGCTCGCCCGAAGGCGTCATCCGCTTGCCGTTCTTGATCGGATAGCCGGCCTCGTTCAACAGCCGCGTCGCCTGCCGCAGCAGATTACGGTCGTTGCCCGAGCCGTCGGTCACCGGCGGCACGAACGGCTCGCCGAACACCTCGTCCGGGACCTTGCCGCGGAACGCTTCCAGCAGCTTCAGTTCGTCGGCGTCCGGCTTGCCGACGGCCATCAGATCGGAGTTCTGGAACACCGAGTGGGTCCGGTCGTAGGAGCCGTACATGATGGAGCGGTTGGTCCACTCGAAATCGAAGGCGTAGATCATTGCCTCGCGCAATTTCGGATTCTGGAATTTCGCGCGGCGTGTATTGAGGAACCAGCCCTGCGCACCGGATGGAGTCTCGTCCTTGAGGACGTCGCGCTTCACGCGACCATCGCGCATGGCCGGGAAATCGTAGCGGGTCGCCCAGATACGGGAGGTGAATTCCTCGCGGAACGTGTAGCTCCTGCCGGTGAAGCCCTCGAAGGCGACGTCGCGATCGCGGAAGAATTCGTAGCGGATCACATCGAAATTATGCAGGCCGCGCTGAACCGGAAGCTTTGAGCCCCACCAGTCCTTCACCCGGTCATATTCGATATAGCGTCCGGCCTCGAAGCGGCCGACCTTGTAAGGCCCGCTGCCGAGCGGGACATCGAGGCTGGATTCCTCGAACGGCCGCTTACTGTAATAGGCGCGTGAAAAGATCGGCAAGCCGGCGACGAATAGCGGCACGTCGCGGCCACGCTTCTCCTTGAAACGCACGACGAGAGTGCGGTCGTCGGTGGCTTCTGCGCCATCGAAATCCCGCAGCAGCGCCTGGATGATGGGGTGGCCCTTGTCCTTCAAAACGGTGAGCGAGAACACCGCATCATGCGCATCGAGCGGTGTACCGTCGTGAAAGGTGAGGCCCGGCCGCAGCGTGAAGCGATAGACCAGGCCGTCGTCGGAGATCTGGACCGACCGCGCGGCGAGGCCGTACATCGAATCCGGCTCGTCGGCTGCGCCGGTCATCAGGCTGGTGAAGGTGCGCTCCATGCCAAGCGCGGCATCGCCGCGCAGGATGTAGCTGTTGAGCGAGTTGAAGGTGAGGAAATTCTGATTGAATTGCCGGCTCGCGCCGATCATCGAGAACGCGCCACCCTTCGGCGCGTCCGGATTGACGTAATCGAAATGCGGGAAATCGGCGGGATATTTGAGATCGCCGAATGCCGAGATGCCGTGCCGCTCGCGCGTCTCCGCAAATCCCGTCCGCTGCAATGCCAGTGCGCCGGCGCCGGCCGCAGCGATCGTCAGAACCTTGCGGCGCGTCAGCCTCACGAACGGGACCCTACCTTGGCGGCCTTCTCCGCGTCCCACCACCACACCGTCGGAAATGCCGCGAGGCCGTATTTCGGCAACGGATCGGGCTTGCCGAAGCGGTCCCAGCGCGCGGTGCGGACCTTGCCATAGGTCCATTGCGGCACCACGAAATGGTGCGCGAGCAGCACGCGGTCGAGCGCCTTGGTGGCCGCGACCAGTTCGGTACGGTTCTTGGCGAAGATGACGCGGTCGATCAGGGCATCGATCCCGGCGTCGCGGATGCCGGCGAAGTTGCGGGTGCCCGGCTGGTCGGCGGCCTTCGAGCCCCAGAAGCCGCGCTGCTCGTTGCCGGGCGACAGCGACTGGCCCCAGGACGCGAGGATGATGTCGAAGTCCCAGTTGCGCTGGCGATTCTCGTATTGGGTGGCGTCGACGACGCGGATCGACACCTCGACGCCGACGCGCTCGAGCAGCGGCTTCCAGAAGCTGACGATGCGTTCGAAGGTCGGCTGCGACAGCAGTACCTCGATCGACATCTTCTCGCCGGTCTTTGCGTTCGTCAGCTTCTGGTCCTTGATCTCCCAGCCGGCCTCGCGGAACAGCCGCAACGCCTCGCGCATGTTGTTGCGGACTGCGCCGGCATCGCCGCCCACCGGATTGGTGAAGGCGGTGGTGAACACGTCCGCCGGCACCTTGTCTTTCACGCTCTGCAGGATTTCCAGTTCCAGTCCTTCCGGCAGGCCGCTGGAGGCGAGTTCGGTGCCTTCGAAGAAGCTGTTGATGCGCCGGTATTGCCCGAAGAAAATCTGCTTGTTCATCTCCTCGAAATCGAACGCGTAGTTGAACGCGCGCCGCACCTTCGGATCCTTGAACTTGTCGCGCCGCGTGTTGAAAGCGAACGCCTGCATGATGCCGAAATTGCGGATCTCGAATTCTTCCAGGATGACGCGCTTCTCGCGCACCGCCGGGAAGTCGTAGGCGGTCGCCCAGTCCTTGGCGCTGTTCTCGTAACGCCAGTCAAGATTGTCCGACTTGAAGGCTTCGAGCGCGACCGTGGAATCGCGGAAATATTCGTAGCGCAGCTCGTCGAAATTATTGGTGCCGACATTGACGTTGATGTCCTTGCCCCAATAATCGGCGACGCGCTCGTAGGTGATGCTGCGGCCGGCGACGAAGGACTTCACTCGATAGGCACCGGAGCCGAGCGGTGGCTCCATCATCGTCAGCGAGACGTCGCGCGGGCGGTCCTGCGCGTCCTTGCCCTCCCACCAATGCTTTGGCAGCACGCTGAGCTGGCCGACGATCTGCGGCAATTCGCGATTCCCCGCCTGATCGAAGGTGAAGGTGATGTCGCGCTCGCCGGACTTCTCGGCCTTGGTGACATGCCGGTAATACGCCGCCGATTGCGGATCGTATTTCTTGAACGCCTCGAACGAGAAGATCACGTCTTCCACCGTAATCGGCTTGCCGTCATGCCACCTGGCTTCGGCGCGCAGCCGGTAGGTGCAGCTCGAGAAATCGTCGGGATGGCTGACCGATTCCGCGAGCAGGCCGTATTCGGTCGACACCTCGTCGAGCGCGGAGGTCATCAGCGTGTCGTAGATGCTGCCGATGCCCGCCGCCATCGCGCCCTTCACGCGTCCAACCACCATGTTGAAATTATCGAAGGTGCCGATCGCCACCTGGCGCACCAGGCCGCCGCGCGGGGCCTTCGGGTTGACGTATTCGAAATGCTTGAAGCCCGCCGGGTATTTCAACTCACCGAACAGCGATAATCCGTGCCGCCAGGTTTGCGCCGGCACCGAGGTCTGCGCCTGCGCTTTTACCGGCCCGAGGCCTTGAACGGCGGACATTGCGGGGGCGGTCAGCGCGAGCGCGCCAGCTTTCATCAGGGTACGGCGGGACAGGCTCACGGTCTTGCTCCGGTCACTATCGGGATGATCGCAACTTGCCCTTTTATCTATGACAGTTTTGCGGACAACCCCAGCCACGGCGTCTTAAAATGCGGTAATTTACCGCCTTCACCGCCTCAGGCTTAACGGTAGCGCGCGCCCCCCAAAACGCAAACGGCCGGGCAGGGCCCGACCGTTGGAAAGAAACACGTTTCTGCGACTTCAGGTCTTGGCGCCAGTATTGGACGCCGGTCTCGGACCTCAGTTCTTGGCCGGCGCGGGTGCGGCTGGAGCCGCCTCGGCGGCCTTCGGCAGCGGAACCGGGTTGTCGGACAGTGTATGCAGATAGTTGATCAGGTCGGCCCGCTGCCCACCGCGGGCGAGGCCGGCATAACTCATGCTGGTCCCGGGGACGTAGGCCTTGGGGCTTGCAATGAAGGCGTCGAGGTTCTCGTAGGTCCAGGCGCCGCCTTTTTCTTTCAGGGCCGCCGAATAGTTGAAGCCGGCGACGGCCGCCTTGGCGCGATCGACGATACCGTAAAGGTTCGGGCCGACGCGGTTCGCGCCGCCCTTTTCAAAGGTGTGGCAGGCCGCGCATTGCTTGGCAGCGGCCTGGCCCTTGGCCGGATCGGAGCTCGCAAGCCGCACCGCGATCGGTTCGGCCGGTTCCGGCTTGGCGGTCTCGGTGCCTCCTGCCGGCTGATCCGGCACGACGATCGCGTAACCGGGCTTTTCCAGCTTTCCGGGCGTAAAAATCGCCCCGGCGGCGATATTCAGCGTCAGGATGCCGAGGCAGGTCGCCAGAACGGCGCCCATGATTTTGTTGAGTTCGAAGGAGTCCATCGGCGTTCCGCAGCAGGCCGTGATCAAGGGTCGCGCGCGGGGAACAAGACCCCGCGGCGGGGCACCATTAGCCGGTTTGCGGCGGATGTTGCAACCCGTATAAGCGGCCATTCCCTGCGACATCGGTACATTGGGGACCGCCCGGAAACATGGCCTAGATCAATGCAGAAGCCCGATATTCTGATCCTGATCCCGGCCCGCATGGCGGCGACGCGGCTGCCCGGCAAGCCGCTGGCCGACATCGCCGGCAAGCCGATGATCGAGCACGTGATCCGGCGCGCCGAAGCGGCGCAGCTCGGCGAGGTGATCGTGGCGACCGATTCCGAGCCGATCCAGGCCGCGGTCGAGAAGGCCGGCGCCCGGGCGCTGATGACCAGCGCCGACCACGCCTCCGGCTCGGACCGCATTTTCGAGGCGTTGCAGATCGCCGATCCGGACGGCCGGGTCCGGATCGTGGTCAATGTCCAGGGTGATCTGCCCATGCTCGCACCAGACGATCTGCGTTCGGCGGTCGCTTTACTGGACGATCCTGCGGTCGATATCGGCACGCTTGCCGCCGAGATCGTCAGGGACGAGGAGCGCACCAATCCCAACGTGGTGAAAGTCGTCGGCTCGTCGGTGGCGCCGCAGCGGTTGCGCGCGCTGTATTTTACCCGCGCCACGGCACCCTATGGAGAGGGGCCGCTGTACCATCACATCGGGCTCTACGCGTACCGGCGTGCCGCGCTGGAGCGCTTCGTGGCGCTGCCCCAATCGGCGCTCGAACGGCGCGAGAAGCTCGAGCAGTTGCGCGCACTGGAAGCCGGCATGCGGATCGACGCAGCGATCGTGTCCTCGGTGCCGCTTGGCGTCGACACGCCCGAGGACCTCCAAACCGCGCGCCGGCTGCTGGCGGGCGATCAGTGAAAGTGGGTACCGGCTTTACGTCCGATCTCGTGCCCGTCCAGATGCAATTGACTCCCCACTTTTGTAAAGCGTAACCAACCCCATGACCAAAAAGCGTATCTCCTTCCAGGGCGAACCCGGCGCCAACTCGCATCTGGCGTGCCGCGAGGCCTATCCCGATTACGAACCGTTGCCGTGCCCGACCTTCGAGGACGCATTCGCCGCCGTGACCAGCGGCGAGGCCGTGCTTGGCATGATCCCGGTCGAGAATTCGGTCGCGGGCCGCGTCGCCGACATCCATCACCTGATGCCGCGCTCGAACCTGCACATCGTCGCCGAGTGGTTCCTGCCGGTGAAGCATCAGCTGGTGGCGCCGAAGGGCGCGACGCTGGACGGCATCAAGACGGTCGAGAGCCATGTCCACGCGCTCGGCCAGTGCCGCAACATCATCCGCAAGCTGAAGATCAAGCCGATCGTCGCCGCAGACACCGCAGGCTCCGCGCGTGAAGTGTCAGAGCGCGGCGACAAGAGCTGCGCCGCGATCTCCTCGCGTCTCGCGGCCGAGATCTACGGGCTCGATATTCTTGCCGAGGATGTGGAGGACGAGGCGCACAACACCACGCGCTTCATCGTGCTGGCGCGCGAACCGCAATGGGCGGAAGGCGGCAACGGCCCGGTGGTGACGACCTTCATCTTCCGGGTGCGCAACATTCCGGCCGCGCTCTACAAGGCGATGGGCGGCTTCGCCACCAACGGCGTCAACATGACCAAGCTCGAAAGCTACATGATCGAGGGCAATTTCTTCGCCACCATGTTCTACGCCGACATCGAGGGGCATCCCGACGATCACAATGTGTCGCTGGCGCTGAAGGAGCTAGAGTATTTCTCCAAGGAGACGAAGATCCTCGGGGTCTATCCGGCGCATCCGTATCGCGCGACCTTCCGGGAGCAGGCGGAGTAGGTCGCTCCGGCCTTACCTCCCCCTGAAAGGGGGGAAGTCGGCGGGCGAATCTCGCCGGGTGGGGGTCAATCGAGACGGGGTTTCCGTTGAACCCCTCGCCAACCCTCCCCCTTTCAGGGTGAGGGAGCGCATTGTGCCCACGGCACGCGCTCGCTGATCAAATCGTCTGATTATACTCGCCGACTTCCGGATGGGTGCGCAGCACGCCGTCGACTGCCGCGAACATCTCGCGCATGCGCGCTTCCGACGCCGGGCTTTCCACCACCACCACCAGCTCGG
>CAZXJZ010000144.1:0-12283 GCA_964641065.1 uncultured Hyphomicrobiales bacterium
GCCCCTCCCCCCCCCCCCCCCCCCCCCCCCCCCCCCCCGCCCCGCGGGGGGAGGGGAGACCGGCCGCCGGCGTGCGTGGTTGAAAGCAACATCTGTGATCCTGTTTCCTGCCATCGATCTGAAAGACGGCCTCGCCGTTCGCCTGCAGCAGGGCGACATGGCGCGCGCCACAATATTCAATACCGACCCGGCCGATCAGGCCCATGCATTCGAGCGTGCGGGCTTTGAATATCTGCATATCGTCGATCTCGACGGTGCTTTTGCCGGCAAGCCGGTGAACGGGCGCGCAGTCGATCGCATTCTGGAGGCGACCAATATCCGCGTGCAGCTCGGCGGTGGCATTCGCGACATGGCGACGGTGGAAGGCTGGTTCGACAAGGGCGTCAATCGCGTCATCATCGGCACCGCGGCGGTCCGCGATCCGGCCTTCGTGCGTACCGCTGCCGCTGCCTATCCCGGACGTGTCGCGGTCGGACTCGATGCGCGCGACGGCAAGGTCGCAGTGCAGGGCTGGGCGGAGGCCTCCGAGCTGAGCGCACTGGAGATCGCGCAGCGCTTCGAGGACGCCGGTGTTGCTGCGATCGTCTATACCGACATTGCGCGTGACGGCATGCTGAAGGGCATCAACTGGGATGCCACCATCGCGCTGGCGGATGCGGTCTCGATTCCCGTCATCGCGTCCGGCGGACTTGCCTCGATCGACGACGTGAAGTCGCTGCTGCATCCGCGCGCGAGCAAGCTAGAAGGCGCGATTGCCGGACGCGCGCTTTATGACGGACGGCTCGATCCCGCCGAGGCGCTGGCGCTGATCCGCGCAGCGAAGGGCGCATGAGCGCGCGAACATGACGTTCAAAGTCCGCATCATTCCCTGCCTCGACGTCAAGGACGGACGCGTGGTCAAGGGCGTCAACTTCGTCGATTTGCGCGATGCCGGCGATCCGGTGGAAGCGGCAATCGCCTATGACGCGGCGGGCGCGGACGAACTGACATTCCTCGACATCACCGCGAGCCATGAAAATCGCGGCACCATGCTCGACGTGGTGCGGCGCACGGCAGAGGCCTGCTTCATGCCGGTGACGGTTGGCGGCGGTGTGCGTACGGTGGAAGACATCCGGGTGCTGCTGCAATCCGGCGCCGACAAGGTGTCGATCAACACCGCGGCGGTCGAGCGGCGCGACTTCGTGCGCGAGGCCGCGGAGAAATTCGGCGATCAATGCATCGTGGTCGCGATCGACGCGAAGACGGTGTCCGGGCCCGGCGAAACACCGCGCTGGGAAATCTTCACCCATGGTGGACGAAAGCCGACTGGCATCGATGCGGTCGCATACGCGCGGGAGGTCGTCAGTCTCGGCGCCGGCGAAATCCTGCTGACGTCGATGGATCGCGACGGCACCAAACAGGGCTTCAATATTCCGCTGACGCGCGCCATCGCCGATGCGGTGCCGGTTCCGGTGATCGCTTCGGGCGGCGCCGGCACGCTCGATCATCTGGTCGAAGGCATCCGCGACGGTCACGCCACCGCGGTGCTGGCGGCGTCGATCTTCCATTTTGGGGAATTCACGGTCCGCCAGGCCAAGGAGCACATGGCAAAAGCGGGTCTGCCGATGCGGCTGGACCCGTGAGTGGCGCCGCCCTTCGAAGGCCGGCTTCGCCGGCCACTTCAAGGTGACGGATCAGTCCACCTTCTCGTTGGGATAGACGCCCCAGAGCCGTTCCTGCGGCACCCAGCCGTCAAACTGCTTGCCGTTGACCCGGCACCATTTCCCGTCGCAGCGTTTGACCTGGGTGACGACACCCGGCTGGAGCTGGGCCGTCACCTCGCTCTCGGGTTTCGGGCTATCTGACACCGCGATGAGCTGATCCTTGTCGCGCGCGGTGACCACGGCGGTGCGGCGGCCGGACAGCAGCGAATGGTAGACCCAGCCTTCCGAGCCCTCGGAATCGCGGATGCGGCGCCAGTTCTCGAATTCGGCGGTGATTTCGACCGGCAGCCCGGACCGGGTGAACACCCAGGCAACGTCGTGATCCTTGGTCGGCCCGCTGCGCACATTCACCCGGTCCGATTTCAGGCTGACATAGCGCGGTACCGGCAGACCACTGGCGGTGCCGGCTGCGACTTCGCCGGCCGCCCAGACCTGCGGAGCCGAGACGGAGCCCAGGATGGTGCCCAGAAAGATGGTGGCGAGTGCGCCCGGTCGGATGGTTTGTCTTGCTACAGTCATCTGCTACATGGGAACGAAGACGCCGGATACGGAACGGCGCAGTGTCGGGGAGGCCGGTTAAGGAGGCCTGAACGGCATCGCACAACGCCGCTCGAAGAAATGCCGAAGGCTTGCACCGAGACATGTCGAACCGCAAGAAGCCCCTGGTGATCGTGACGCGAAAGCTGCCCGAGCGGGTCGAGACCCGCATGCGGGAATTGTTCGACGCGCGGCTCAATCTCGACGACAAGCCGATGACCCAGAGCGACCTGGCCGAGGCGGTCAAGGTCGCGGACGTGCTGGTTCCAACCGTGACCGACCGCATCGACGCGGCGGTGCTGAGCCATGCCGGGCCGAACCTGAAACTGATCGCGAATTTCGGCAATGGCGTCGACAATATCGACGTCGCGACCGCGCTTCAGCGCGGCATCACAGTGACCAATACGCCGGGCGTGCTCACTGAGGACACCGCCGACATGACGATGGCGCTGATCCTCGCGGTGCCGCGCCGCCTCGCCGAAGGATCGCAGATCCTGACCGGTGACCAGGACTGGACCGGCTGGTCGCCGACCTGGATGCTCGGCCACCGCATCTGGGGCAAGCGGCTCGGCATCATCGGCATGGGCCGGATCGGGCAGGCGGTGGCCCGGCGCGCCCGCGCATTCGGGCTGCAGATCCATTATCACAACCGCCGCCGGGTGGCGGCGCAGATCGAGGAAGAACTCGGCGCCACGTACTGGGAAAGCCTCGACCAGATGCTGGCGCGTGTCGACATCGTGTCGGTGAATTGCCCGCACACGCCCGCGACCTATCACCTGCTGTCGGCGCGCCGGCTGAAATTGCTGCGCCCCGACGCTTATGTCGTCAATACCGCGCGCGGTGAGGTGATCGACGAGAACGCGCTGATCCGCATGCTTTCCGCCGGTGAAATCGCCGGCGCCGGTCTCGACGTGTTCGAGCACGAACCGGCTGCGAATCCGCGGCTCGTCAAGCTCGCCCGCGAGGGCAAGATCGTGCTGCTGCCGCATATGGGCTCGGCGACGGTCGAGGGCCGCGTCGACATGGGCGAGAAGGTCATCATCAACATCAAGACCTTCATGGACGGGCACAAGCCGCCGGACCGGGTCTTGCCGTCGATGCTTTGACGGTCTTGCCGGCCGGTCATCGGTCCCGATTTTGCGCGCCGGCCGGGCTTTTCCTTGATAGGGTGCCGGATCGCGGCGCCTTAACCAATCCGGCGGAACGGGTTCCCGTGTGACGTTGTTGCGCTTTTGCCCCGCCGGTTCCGGGCCTAGAATGGCCGAAATCGACTTCGCCGGAGGCTCCCAATGCGCGCACTCGTATCTCTCGCATTGCTCCCGTTTCTATATGCGCCCGCGCATGCGCAGGCGCTAACCGGAGACGAGATCAAGGCCGCGTTCTTCAACGGCAAACCGTTTGTCGCCACCTCCACCACGCGCCAGCGCTTCACCATGGTGTTTACGCCCGACGGCAAGGCGACGCGCGAGCCGCTCAAGAAGGCTTCCGGCGAGCAGCCCGAGAAGACCGTCGGCACCTGGAAGGTGGTCAAGGAAGGCTTCTGTACCTCGTGGAAACAGGGCTCGCCCGCGACCTGCTACCGTTTGGTCCCGAACTCGCTCGACGACGCCAAATGGTCGGTGATGAAAGGCGCGGTCACGGTCGCGAGCTGGACCAAGCCGCAGCTTTGATGATCGCAAGCTAAAGTTTTTCGTGGATCGTCAGATTCGTGATGCTGGGCGCGTCTCCCGACAGCGGATTGTTGCTGTCCCAAGCATAGCTCAGCGACTCGAACCGCATCGACCGCGTATCGATCATCAGCAGCCGCCCCACCAGGCCCTCGCCGAAACCCACGATCTCGCGGATCGCCTCCAGCGCCATCATCGATCCGGCGATCCCGGGCAAAGCGCCCAGCACTCCCGCCTCCGAACAGGCGGGAATTGATCCCGGTGGCGGCGGTTCCGGAAACAGGCAGCGATAGGTCGGATTGGGTTCGCCTTGCGGCGAGCGCTCATGCGCCCGCAAGGTGGTGAGCGCGGCATCGAAGGTTCCGATCGCGCCGGAGACGAGCGGCCGCTTTGCCAGATAGCAGGCGTCGGACACCAGATAGCGGGTCGCGAAATTGTCCGAGCCGTCGACCACCAGATCGTATTGCGCGATCAGCTCCAGCGCGTTGCCGGCGGTGATGCGGACCGAATGGCGCTCGACCGAGACATGCGGGTTCAGGCGCCCGATCGCGGCGGCCGCCGAATCGACCTTGGCGTCGCCGATATCGGCGGTGGTGTGGAGCACCTGCCGCTGCAGGTTCGAGAGCGAAACCAGGTCGTCGTCGACAATCCCGATGGTGCCGATACCGGCGCCTGCCAGATAGAACAGGACCGGCGCGCCCAGCCCGCCGGCGCCGATCACCAGCACCCGGGCCCGCTTCAGCGCCGCCTGTCCAGGGCCGCCCACGTCCCGCAACACGATGTGGCGGGCATAGCGCTCCAGTTCCTCCCGGCTCAGCATTGCGTTCGCTCCCAATTCACGCGCCCATTCTGCGTCTCCGGGCAGGGTGCCCGTCAAGGCCTTGCGCAATTCCTAATTGCCCGGTCATCATAGGCCGACAAGGGTGGCTTAGGGGTGTTGGCTGACATGCGTGCCGTTGCGTGGGTCACGGCGATCGCGTTCGCGCTGCTCTCGCAGGCGTCGGCACAGGCCCAGACGCCCGCGGCACAGGCCCCGACCGGCTCCCAGGTTGCGGCGGCCAAGGACAAGGCGAAAGCCAAGTCCGCCGAGACGCCCCCGAAAAAGGCCGCAAAAAAAACTGACAAGAAAGCCGCAAAGACGGAAAAGCCCGCGGCTGCGGTTGCCACCGCGACCCCGGAGCAGCGCGCGGCCTATGCGGCGGTTGCGGTGGCGGAACGGATCGCGATCCAGTCCGACCTGATCTGGACCGGAGACCTGTCGGGGTCGATCGATACCGATTTCGGGGACCGTGCGATCGCGGCCGTCCGCGCGTTCCAGCGGCGCAACAAATTCGAGGACACCGGCATCCTCACGCCCGAACAGCGCCGAACCCTCGCTGCTTCGATGCGTAGCCGCAAAGACTATAACGGGTGGGAACTGGTCGAGGACATCGCAACGCCGGGCGTGCGGCTCGGCGTGCCGTCGAAGCTCGTGCCGAATACCGAGATTGGCACGGTCGGCACCCGTTGGTCGTCAACGCGCGGCGAAATCCAGATCGAGACCTTCCGCGAGAAAATGGCAGGCGCGGCGCTGCAGGATCTGTTCGACGAGATGAAGAGACGGCCGTCGAACCGGCGCGTCGAGCAGAATGCGATCCAGGCCAATTCTTTTTCGCTCTCGGGACTGCAGGGGCTGAAGAAATTTCATGTCCGGGTTTATCTCAAGGATAACGAGGCGCGCGGGCTGACTATCCTGTTCGATCAGGCGATGGAAACCATCATGCTGCCGCTGGTCGACATCATCACCAGTTCGTACTTGCCATTCGGCGATCCTGCGACGGCGTCGACCTCACGGCGCGTCAGCTACGGCTCCGGCATCGTGGTTGGCGCGCGCGGATACGTCGTCACCGAGCGCCAGCTGACCGACGATTGTCAGGGTATCGTTGTTGCAGGCGTCGGGCGTGCGGACCGGATCGCCGAGGATGCGGCGTCGGATCTCGCGCTGATCCGCGTCAATGGCGCGCGCAATCTCAACGCGGTGCCGTTTTCCGCTGAGCCACCGAAAAGCACCGACCTGACGCTGGTCGGCATCGCCGAGCCGGCGGCGCAGGCGGGCGCGCGCAATGTCACGACGGTGTCGGCAAAATTGCGCGGCGTCGATGGCGCGCGCGTTTTGATCGATACCGTGCCGGCGCGCGGCTTCGTCGGGGGTGCCGCGCTCGATGGCGAGGGCCGCCTTGCCGGGATGATCGACGTCGCGTCGGCGGCCGTTGCGGGCCCGGGGGCCAGCGCCGGCCAGGCCTCGTTTGTCCCGACTGCCAGCATCCGCAAATTCCTGGAAGGCGCCGGCGTGGCGCCCGTCACCGGCCGCGGCGATGTCGCGGCGGCAAAGAATGCAGTGGTGCGAGTGATCTGCGTGCGGAAGTAACGCGCGCCCGTGCCGCCGTCACTTGTGCTCGAACTTCGCCGGCCGTTTGTCGACGAATGCCGCCATGCCTTCCTTCTGATCCGCTGTTGCGAACAGCGAATGAAACACGCGGCGTTCGAACAGCACGCCTTCGGCCAGCGTGGTCTCAAACGAACGGTTCACGGCTTCCTTAGCCATCATCACCGCCGGCAGCGACATCGAGGCGATCGTGGTGGCGATCTTCATCGTCTCGTCCATCAGTGACGCAAGTGGCACCACGCGCGCGACCAGCCCCGACCGCTCGGCCTCAGCGGCGTCCATCATCCGGCCGGTGAGTGTCATCTCCATCGCCTTGGCCTTGCCGATCGCGCGCGTCAGACGCTGCGTCCCGCCGATGCCGGGAATGACGCCGAGTTTGATCTCCGGTTGTCCGAATTTCGCGTTGTCGGCGGCAATGATCATGTCGCATTGCATCGCCAGTTCGCAACCGCCGCCGAGCGCGAAGCCCGCGACGGCAGCGATCACCGGCTTGCGCGCGCGCGCCGCCGCGTCCCAGCCGGCGGCGAAGTTGTCCATGAACGTATCCATGTAGCTCTGGCCGGCCATTTCCTTGATATCGGCGCCGGCGGCAAACGCCTTGTCCGATCCGGTGATGACCATGCAGCCGATATTCGCATCGGCCTCGAACGCGGCGATGGCGGCATTCAGTTCGCCAGCAAGTTCGGAATTGAGCGCATTCAGCGCCTGCGGTCGATGAAGCCGGATCAGTCCAACCCGCCCATGCGTTTCAACCTGAATCGTGTTGTAGCTCATTGCGTTGCCTGCCCGGAAAGTGATGCATATGCTTTAACTGGATGGTCTAACTGAATTCACCGATGGCCGCCAAGAGCCGCTCGATATCCTCCGGCCGCGACAGCCGATGATCGCCATCCTTGACCAGTGTCAGCACAACGTCGTCGCGCGCGATTCGGGAAACAAGCGCCACCGCATGTTCCCACGGAACGTCGTCGTCCTTGACGCCCTGCAGGATGCGGACCGGGCAGCCGGTTTCGATCAGTCCGCCAAGCAGCAGATGATTGCGTCCGTCCTCGATCAATTGCCGGGTGATCAGATACGGTTCGTCGGAATAGTCCGACGGCCGCTGCCAGGAGCCGGTGGTCTCGATCTGCTGCCGGATCTCCGGCGTCATCTTCTGCCACATCAGCACTTCGGTGAAGTCCACGGCCGGCGCGATCAGCACGAGCCCGGCAAGCGATCCGGTGCCCGTACTCGCGCCGGGCGTGTTGCCGGCCCGGATGTCGCGCGCCAGCAGCAGTGAAATCCATCCTCCCATGGACGAGCCGACCGCGATCGTTGGGCCGTCACAAAACTGCGAGAAGACGGCGCGGCATTCTTCCAGCCAGCGGCCGATCGTGCCGTCGGCAAAGGCGCCGCCGGATTCGCCGTGGCCCGAATAGTCGAAACGGATGCAGGCGCGGCCTTGCTCGGCGGCCCAGCGGTCGAGCGCTTCGGCCTTGGTGCCCTTCATGTCGGACTTGAAGCCGCCAATCCAGAACAGCGCGGGTCCGCGGCCGCTGCGGCGCCGGACTGCGATCGTTCGGCGTGAACTGCCCTCGCCAACCTCGATCGCGGTCAATTCTACGTCACTGATGGCCAAGCCGGTCTCCCAATCATCTTTTCGCCCCAAAGCAGGATGCAGCCTCGCATCGGGCGACGATATCCTGCAACACGTTTGCCTCGCGACCCGAGAAGTCTTATCACGTCGATGCGTGATCGGGCTTCCCAGGCCGCATTCCGTCAGCGAGATCGCGTCAGGCGCAATTGCATGCGCGCCGCAGACCGACTGCAGAAGAGGCCGAATGTGAATTCCCGTTCCGCAGCGCGAAGGATGGAGACCGCCGCTGACGAAACGGCAACCGCTTCTGTGCAGGCCCGCAGCGTCGTGACTCAACTCCGCCCGCTGACGGTTCTGGTGGTGGTGCCGACCTTGCAGGCGGGCGCCGCCGAGATGGGTGCCGTCGATCTGGTGCGCATCCTGACAGCCGCCGGTCATCGCGCTCTGGTGATGTCGCGCGGCGGACGGCTCGAGTCACGCATCGCCGCGGCGGGCGGTGAATTCATTTACGCCGATGTGGCGAGCAAGAATCCGGCAATCATGGCGCGCAATGCTGCGCTGATTTCGCGCGTCGTGCGCAACCGAAATTGCGACATCATCCATGCTCACGGGCGGGCGCCGGCCTGGAGCGCCCTGGTCGCTGCCAAGCTGACGCGCGTTCCCCTCGTCACCAGCTGGTACAAGGGCTTCCGCGAACAGAATGCCTTGAAGCGATTGTATAACAGCGTGATGGCGCGCGGCGACCGGATCGTCGCGGTCAGCGACCAGCTCGCGGATATGATCAGCGAGCGTTATCGCGTACCGGCGGATCGGATCGACGTGGTGCCGGCCAGTGTCGATCTGGGCCTATTCGATCCCTCGCTGATGTCGTCGGAGCGGCTGGAGCAGATGCGCCGGACGTTCGGCGTGACCGCTGGCGACAGGGTCGTGCTGGTGGTCGGACGAATGTTGCGGCGGAAGGGGCACCATGTCGCGGTCCAGGCGGCGCGCCGTCTCAAGGAGATGGGCCTCAAGGATTTCACATTCATTTTCGTGGGCGAGTCCGGCGGCAACAGCAGCTATGGCGGGGAAGTTTGGGACCAGGTGCTGGCCGGCGAGCTGACCGATGTGGTGCGGCTGATCGGTCCGGTGGACGATATGCCGGCTGCCTATGCCGCGGCTTCGGTGGTGGTCTCAGCCGCGATCCAGACGGAAGGATTGCAGCGTACGATTCTGGAAGCGCAGGCGATGCAGCGGCCGGTGATTGTCTCCGACCTTGGCGCTGGTCCGGACGCGGTTCTGGCGCCGCCGATCGTGCCGGAAGACCGGATGACGGGTCTGCGTTTTTCCGCCGGCGACGCCGCGGCGCTGGCCGCCGCCTTGATCCGGCTGTTCTCGATGCCGCCCGCTCAGCAGGCGGCGATCGGCTTTCGGGGCCGCCAGTGGGTGACCGAGCATTTCAATCAGCCGGCGGTCAGCGACCTGACGTTGCGGCTCTATTCGGGGCTCGTGGGCAGCAAAAATTCGGTCTGATACGGCCCGGTGTGTCAGAATTCCGCAGGATTCTGCCGGTTTTAGCAGGGTCTGCCGTTGACTTGGCCCTGTTTTGTCCCGATCTTGACCGCCATCGCTGGCTGCGGACGCTTGGCCGACCGCCTTGAATGCGCGCTGCACCAGCCGGTTTATCGCAACAGCTACGGAGATTTTCCATTCGTCGTCCAATGAAGGCCGCGCTCCCCGTTCAGAAGGACGGTCCGCGCGTCAACGAGGAGATCCGCAACCGCGAGGTCCAGCTGATCGACCAGACCGGCACCAATCTTGGCGCGGTTCCGATTCAGGATGCGCTCGCGAGGGCCGCAGAGGCCGGGCTCGATCTTGTCGAGATTTCTCCCAACGCCAACCCGCCGGTCTGCAAGCTCCTGGATTATGGCAAGTATAAATTCCAGGCGCAGAAGAAGGCCGCCGAAGCCCGCAAGAAGCAGAAGGTCGTCGAGGTCAAGGAAATCAAATTCCGGCCAATGATCGACGACCACGATTACGACGTAAAGATGCGGGCGATGAAGCGCTTTTTCGACGAGGGCGACAAGGTCAAGGTGACGCTGCGCTTCCGCGGCCGGGAAATGGCGCACCAGGAGCTGGGCACGCAATTGCTCGACCGCGTCAAGACCGACCTGGCGCCCCTCGCAAAAGTCGAGATGGACGCCCGGTTCGAGGGCCGTCAGATGATTATGATTTTGGCGCCAAGGTAAGGCGCCGCGCACCCCGCGCGCGCTGCCGCGCGCCGGGGCCGTGCTGCCCCATCACATTGGTGCTGATCGACCAGGGCTTGTTGGCACCGCTCACGACATTGACGAGTTGCTGCAGCGGGATGCGTTCGATCTCGCTGCGCGGACGTGAAACATACAGATCGGCGTGATAGACGCCTTCGGTTTCATGGCCGCGCGTATCGATCCCGCGCATCTCCACCGCCCGCACGACCGATTCCATTTCCTCCCGGTTGGCAAACCGTCGCTGGACGAAGGTGGCGCCAAGGAATTTTTCGGTCTCGAGACCGTATTGCGAAAGTGTCGCTGCGATCCGGTCGTAGGGGAACATCCGCAACACGAATGACGCGACCCAGGCGCTGCGGCCTTCGCGCGCCAGCGCCATCACACGATCGAATGTCGGGCTGCCGACGTAACCGACACAGCCGGTCGAAACGATGATGTCCGCTTCCGCTATGGCCGCCGCGACTTCGGGTTTCGGATCGCCGGCTTCAAGATCGGCGCAAAAGGCCATGTCCATGGCGCCGCTGGCCTGGCCGTAGCGGACCGCGGTCTCGGAGACGTCCAGTCCGATGACGCGGACATTCCGGTTGCGCGGCCACGACATATAGAATGCGCGGTCGAGTTCGAGCATGTCGTCATGGCCGAGCCCCTGCAGGGCCGGCGCCGTGTAGCGATCGCGCAAGGCATCGTAGGTGAGCGCGTACTTCATCAGCGCACCGTTGACGCCATACGAGCAGCCCAGATCGAGGACGGTGACCGGACGATCCTGAGTCGCGGCGCGGGCGCGGATCAGCTGGTCGAAAACCGGCTGTGCCAGATGCGGGATGATGTAATCGAGCTCGCCGAGATAGTTGAAATATTGCCTGGGATCGTTCTCGACATAGACGTGATCGAAATTGGCCTTGGATTCATTAATCGCGGAAAAAGCTGCTTGCATCGAGTCTTGCCCCCGTTGGTCGGCTTGCACCCGCGCGATCAGGTGCGCGGAAAAGCATGGCTTCGCGCAGAATCGCGCGTGATCGGTTCGGACGAGTTGGCTGGGATGCTGAACGTATAGTCATTCTGGTGGTTTGCTCAACCGACGGGGGCGCGGCATATCGTGCCACCGAAACGATATTGCGCCGCGATGGCCTCAGGCGACACGATCGGTCCCGTCTTGCATGGCGGGGGTTAGCCGGACGGGGCCGGCGTGTTGACGCCGGGGTGGCTCACCGGACGAGCGGCGACCCTGGGCAGCGTTTCCGGTCGGCCCGCCGCGGGTCAGACCGCCGGGCCCAACGCGGCAGATCCCGAAAATCCTGCGGGACTTGCCTAAAATGGGCCTCTCTGCCATAACCCCGCCGCTCGTCGCCCGGCTGTCAGGGCTGCCGTGGCGGCGACACTTGCTCAATCAGCAAACGCTCGTTTTTCGAGCCATTTTCGGCGAACGCTCGGCTATTGCCGTTCGTCAGCCGTATCAGGAGAGCCAAATGCCCAAGTTGAAGACCAAATCGGGCGCCAAAAAGCGCTTCAAGATCACCGGCTCCGGGAAAGTTGTGTCCGCCCAGGCCGGCAAGCGTCACGGCATGATCAAGCGAACCACCAAGCAGATCCGCAATCTTCGCGGCACCCGCGTCCTGTTCAAGGCCGACGGGGAAAACATCAAGAAATACTGGATGCCGAACGGCTGAGTGCCGTCCGCCACCGTCTTTCTTCGTTTCTGCAAATTCCGTGTTTCGTTAAAGGAGATCAGCCATGGCTCGCGTCAAACGGGGCGTTACGTCCCACGCCAAGCACAAGAAGGTCCTGAAGGCCGCAAAGGGCTTTTACGGCCGTCGCAAGAACACCATCCGGATCGCCAAGCAGGCGGTGGAGAAGGCCAATCAATACGCCTTCCGCGACCGCAAGCGTCGGAAGCGCACCTTCCGCGCGCTCTGGATCCAGCGTCTCAACGCCGCTGTCCGTCCGTTCGGTCTGAACTACAGCCAGTTCATCGACGGACTGAACAAGTCGGGTCTCGAGATCGATCGCAAGGTTCTCTCGGACATCGCGATCCGTGAGCCGGCGGCGTTCGAGGTCATCGTCCAGAAGGTCAAGGCTGCTCTGCCAGCTGCGGCGTAAGGGTCACATGGCGTCATCGCCGGGCTTGA
>CAZXJZ010000145.1:0-12221 GCA_964641065.1 uncultured Hyphomicrobiales bacterium
ACAGCTGCTTCACCACTTCCTGGACCTTCGGCATGCGGGTCATGCCGCCGACCAGGATCACTTCGCCGACTTCGGACGCGCTCAGCCCGGCATCCTTCAGCGCCTTGCGGCACGGCTCGATCGTCCGCTGGATCAGGTCGTCGACCAGCGCCTCGAACTTGGCGCGGGTCAGCTTCATGGTCAGATGCTTGGGCCCGGTCGCGTCCGCGGTGATGAACGGCAGGTTGATTTCGGTCTGCGTCGTCGACGACAGTTCGATCTTCGCCTTCTCGGCGGCTTCCTTGAGCCGCTGCAGCGCGAGCTTGTCCTTGCGCAGGTCGATGCCCTGCTCCTTCTGGAACTCGTCGGCCAGGTAGCTCACCAGGCGCATGTCGAAGTCTTCGCCGCCGAGGAAGGTGTCGCCGTTGGTCGACTTCACCTCGAACACGCCGTCGCCGATTTCGAGGATCGACACGTCGAAGGTGCCGCCGCCGAGATCGTAGACCGCGATGATGCCGGTCTTCTGCTTGTCGAGGCCATAGGCCAGCGCGGCAGCGGTCGGCTCGTTGATGATGCGGAGAACTTCAAGCCCGGCAATCTTGCCGGCGTCCTTGGTCGCCTGACGCTGGGCGTCGTTGAAATAGGCGGGGACGGTGATGACGGCCTGATCGACCTTGTGGCCGAGATGGGCCTCGGCGGTCTCTTTCATCTTCTGCAGGATGAAGGCCGAAATCTGCGACGGCGAATAGGTCTTGCCGTCGACTTCAACCCAGGCATCGCCGTTCGAGGCCTTGGTGATCTTGTAGGGGACAAGCTTCTTGTCCTTTTCCACCGTCGGGTCGTCGTAGCGGCGACCGATCAGCCGCTTGACCGCGAAGATGGTCTTTTCCGGATTGGTCACGGCCTGGCGCTTGGCCGGCTGGCCGACCAGCCGCTCGCCGTCGTCGGTGAAGGCGACGATCGAGGGCGTCGTGCGCATGCCCTCGGCATTCTCGATAACCCGGGGCGTCTTCCCTTCCATCACGGCCACGCACGAATTGGTGGTGCCGAGGTCGATCCCGATGACCTTTGACATTCTTTTATTCCTCTCTTTCAGGCAGATCGGCCGGGCCCGATGCCGGCACCCGGAAGGACCGTGGATTCGACGGGTGCCCCCGCCGTGCGTCCGTAATCCGACCCCCTCTAAAATGATCTTCGCCGCAGCCCTGCGGCGTCTTGGCTCATATAGGAGGGGCGTCTTGGGCCGCAAGGACTTTGCGGTTCAGGGACTCTGGGAGACAGCGACTTTCCGGCCTTTCCGGACCGGCAAGGTCACGCCTTGCGGTTTCGTTTTCCCTAACGGCGATCGATTTCGTCCGGGCTGCGGCCCGGCCTGGCCCGATAGACCGGGAGCGACCAGCCGCGCTGCAGCGCGAGACCGCGAATGATGAGGCAGATCGCAAAACCGGTGAGCGTCGCCGCGGCCGGCGGAAGCCCGGCCGCAATCCCGCCGACCAGGGCGGCCGACCCGGCAAGCGCCGCCGAGGCATAGATTTCCTTGCGCAGGACAACCGGGATCTCGCCGCCGAGCACGTCGCGGACGACCCCGCCGAAGGTCGCGGTGATCACACCCATGACGATCGCGATAAAGCCGCCAGTCCCGGCCTCCATCGCCTTCTCGGCCCCAACCACGCAGAAGACCGACAGGCCCAGCGCATCGAGCCAGAGCAGCAGCCGGTAGCGCGATTCCGGAATATGGGCGGTCAGAAACACGATCGCCGCGACTGCGACGCAGATCACGACATAGACCGGCTGGTGGACCCAGAACACCGGCGAAAAGCCGAGCAGGAGATCCCGCAGCGTCCCGCCGCCGATGCCGGTCACGGTGGCGAGCAGTGCAAAACCGACCACGTCCATCTGCTTGCGGGAGGCGACCAGCGCACCGGTCACCGCGAAGACGGCAACCCCGAACAGATCGAGAATCGCAACCAGCGTGGCGATCATCCCCGTCTTCCCCCTGGCCGGATCGACCTGCCTTTCAATGACCCGATTTGCTGGTACATTGAGAGGGTCGCCCCCGGCCCGCCCCTTCACCGGCTATGCCCGGCTCCGTGGCGAAACGCAAAACCGAAAATCCACGAGCCCGACCCCGCCAATGATAGTCCGACCGGTCCTGCTGCTGCTGTTCGCCTTGGTCGTGTCCGCGCCCGCCAGGGCCGCGGACGCGGTCTTTCCGGTCGGCTCGCATATCGGCCTCGTCCCGCCTGCCGACATGACCCCAAGTGCCGCCTTTCCCGGCTTCGAGGATCGGGACCGAAAGGCCGCCATCCTGCTCAGTCAGGTGCCGGCGCCGGCCTACGAGCAATTCCTGAAGGCGATGAGCGCGGGCGCGATCAATATCCCGGGCGTGAGCAACGCCAAGCGCGAACTGATGCTGACCGATGGCGGCGCGGCCCATCTGGTGATCGGCGATCAGGAGGCGGAAGGCGTCAAATTCCGCAAATGGCTCATGATCACGCGCCGCAGCATCACCGGGCAGGGTGCCGATCCGGGCTTCGCCTTCATCGTTACGGCGCAGGTGCCGGAAGAGGCGAGCGAGGTCTACACCGACAACATCATCCGCAAGGCGCTCGGTACGGTGGTTCTGCGCGGCCAGATCCCGCCGCAGGAGATTCTCGACCATCTGCCATTCCGGCTGACCGAGCGAGCGAACTTCGAAGGCGTGAAACTGATTGCGCCCGGCCGCGCGGTGATGCTCACCGAACGGGGCGACACCAGCGAACCCGCAAACACCGAGCCGATCGTGATGATTTCAGCCGGTGCCGGCGCCCCGTCGCAAGCCAATGAGCGAGCGAGCTTCGCCACCAATGTGCTGCGCACCATCCAGGGCTTCAACAATCTGCGGGTGGTGTCACAGGAGCCGATGCGCATCGGCCAGCAGCCCGGTTACGAGATCAGGCTGGAAGGCCAGTCCGCCGCCGACAATTCCGATGTCGTGATCGTACAATGGATGCGGTTCGGCGGCAGCGGCTTTGTGCGGATGGTCGGCATCTCGCCCAAGTCCACGTGGCTGGACAATTTCACCCGCTTTCGTCAGATCCGCGACGGCATCAACGCGCGGGAGTGAGAATTACGCGATTTTTCGCGTCGTACTTAATCCGGCCTTAGCCTCCGACGCTTAATGTCTCCTGCCCGCAGGGGAGATGCTCATGCGCCGCTGGATGAAAATTATACGGGATACACCTGCACTTGTGTCGCTTTGGATGTTCCTGGCGATGTTCGTCGCGTTCGGCTTTTTTCTGAACGGAAGCGGAGCCGATCCCGCCGTCATCAAGGCTGTGATCGGTGTGGTTTTCGTCGGAACGTCGGTGCTGGTCGTCATGGTGCTGATGCGCGCCACAGATGAGAAAGCTGCAAAGCCTTCCGACGAACCCTTGGCGTAGCGCCGCGGCCTACGTCCCGCGCGCGTCGTCGGATCTCATAGCAGCTTCGAAAATTCTTCCGGCGAAAAGCCCGCCTGACGCAGGATGGACCTGAACGTGCCGGGTTTCAAATCCCGTCCAGCATGCACGGGGACGACCACAGTTCGCGTCGGATCGCCGGGATAGACCATGACGTGATGACTACCGACGATCCGGTCAGCCACAAATCCAGCCCGCTGGAGAACCTGTACCACGCGCCTCCCGCTGACGACGGGGAGCCGCCCGCCGGCCACGCTAGGCCGCCACGGTCACACGCCGGATTTCGGGCAGCGCGTCAGCGGGGATCGTCATCCCGTTATCGCGACGGTAGGCGAGAATTGCGCGAATGGCCTCCTGTGCGTTGGCCAGCGCTTCTTCTTCGGTATCGCCTTCGGTCACGACCTCTGGAAGAGCAGGCACGAGCACGGTGAAACCGCCGTCCTCTTGCGGCTCCAGAACCACCGAAAAGCTAAAGTCTTCCAACGCCATTCGCTGAGGCTCAATGCGCTTTCGGGCTGCCGCCGCGATCATGTGTTGGAACCAGCCCGCGGTCAACAAGCCGGGACTGCGCTACTTGCTGCCAGCGCCGCCATCGTTTGCTGCAGGCGCCGCCATTTTCGGCCCGCCCTTTGCCACCGCGACCATTGCCGGCCGCAGGATGCGTTCGCCGATCATGTAGCCGGGCTGAACCACCTGCACGATGCTGCCCGACGGCACCGACGGATCGGGCACTTCGTACATGGCCTGATGCAGGTTCGGGTCGAACTTCTCGCCCTGCGGCTCAATCTTGCGGATACCGTTCTTCTCGAGCGCCTTCAGCAGTTCCCTTTCGGTCAGCTCCACGCCCTCGATGAAAGACGTGACCGCGGCATCGGCGCCGGCGCGGACCTCGGGGCCAACCGCATCGAGCGCACGGCGGAAATTGTCGGCCACGCCCAGAATGTCGCGCGCAAAGGAGGAAATGCCATACTGGCGCGAATCGGCCACCTCGCGCTCGGTCCGCTTTCGCAGATTCTCCATCTCGGCCAGCGTCCGCAGCAGCCGGTCCTTCATCTCCGCGGCTTCGTCGACCAGAAGCGAGGGATCGACATAGGGCTTGGAAGCCTTGGGCCCGGGAGAATTGGTCTCGGCGGCTTTGGGTTCTGCGGCGGAGGCCTCGGGGCCTTGCGCGTCGGTCCGTGGCGTATCGTTCATCGCGTGCGTCCGGTCAAATGTGCGGCTTTCAGCCGCCATATCAGAATTCGCGACGGAAAAATCAAGTTCCGGAGAGAATCCGCGACACCACCTTGGCGGTATAGTCCACCATCGGGATCACCCGCGCGTAATTCAGCCGGGTCGGCCCGATCACGCCGAGCACCCCGACGATCCGGCCAGCCGAATCCCGGTACGGCGAGACAATCGTCGAGGAACCGGACAGCGAGAACAGCTTGTTCTCCGACCCGATGAAGATGCGGACGCCATCCGCGCGCTCGGCCCGCCCGAGGAGATCGATCACGCCGCGCCGCGTTTCGAGATCGTCGAACAGCAGCCGCACCCGCTCCAGATCGTCAAGCGCCTTCAGGTCGTCGAGCAGATGCGACTGACCGCGAACGATCAGTTTGCGGTCGTCATTGTCGCCGCCGGACCAGCTTGCGAACCCCGCGGCGACGATCTTCTGGGTGAGCTGATCGAGTTCGGCGCGGCCGGCTTCGAGCGCCTGCTCAAGTTCGAGACGCACTTCGGCCAGCGTCTTGCCGCGGATGCGGGAATTGAGAAAGTTCGACGCCTCGATCAGCGATGAGGTCGGCAGCCCCGGCGGAACGTGCAGGATGCGGTTCTCGACCTGCCCGTCCTCCGCAACCATCACCACCAGAGCGCGCTCCGGCTCAAGTCGCACGAACTCGACATGTTTTAGATGCGTGTTGATCTTGGCGGTCAGCACCACGCCGGCGGCGCGCGTCAGGCCGGACAGAAGGCCCGACGCCTGCATCAACACATTCTCGTAGGACTGGCCGCGACCGGCGACCTGCGCCTCGATCGCGCGCTTGTCGCCTTCGTTGAGGTCGCCGATCTGCATCAGCGCGTCGACGAAGAATCGCAACCCGAGTTCCGTTGGCAACCGGCCGGCCGACGTATGCGGCGCGTAGATCAGGCCGAGCTGTTCGAGATCGCTCATCACGTTGCGCACGGACGCCGGCGACAGCGAGACCTGCAGCAAACGCGAAATATTGCGCGAACCGACCGGCTCGCCAGTCGCGAGATAGCTCTCGACGATCTGACGGAATATGTCGCGCGACCGTTCGCTCAAATCCGCGAGCGATATCTGGTTCGCGCCGACCGGGATGTCGTGTGACGCCAAGGCTAGTGCCCCGCTTCCGAAGTTCGTGCGTCGTTTCTGCACCCTCTGACCACGAACTTCGGAAGCAAAGGGGCACTGGCAAGCTTATGATACTAGTGCCGCTTTTCGATTTGAAGTTCCTCTACGAGTTCGCAGCAAACGCTGTAGGAACTTCAAATCGGCGGCACTAGGCTCCTTCAAACCAGACTTGTCGCTTTCCGCGAAGGATTTCAAGCCATATCGGCTTGGTCATGCGAGGGCTTTGAGCCGCGCATCCATCGTCTCCGTATGATGGATCGCCGGGTCAAAAGGCGTCAACGACGCCGTCTTCGACGGCTATGCCCGACGATGATAGCGCAACTCACACCCGCCGGCCCAGCAGCAGGATGACCCCGATCGGCAGGAAAAAGCTGATCGTCAGGGCGGCGATCAAAAGCCCGCCCAGTTCGGTATAGTCTCCCCGCTGCACCGCGAAGATCTCGTTCAGGTATTTGGTCTGCAGCGCGCCGGCCGCCAGCGCCAGATTCATCAGCGACGCCATCAGCGCGAACCAGGTCGCGCGGTGCCCGGCGGGTGCGTAGAAGGCGATCAGCGTCAGCAGCGGAATCATGGACAATTGCGCGAATGGCGACGACGCCACGGTATCGATCAGCGCGATCGTGCGCGCGCCGAAGCCGAAGGTCTGCTCGGTCCATTCGTGGACACCGTAATAAAGACCGAGGCTCGGGAGCGACAGCGCGGAACCGATGATGGCCAGCCAGAACAGAGTTTTCGTCACCGAATATTCGGTGAGTTGCCGGGAGAACAGCCACATCCCGAGGATCGCGAGCACAGCCCCGGTCTGGCGCAGCGCGCCGTAAAAATTCTCGTCGAATTTCAGCACATCGAGCGTCCACCAGAAATAGCCGTCGCCGACACCGGGCGTCGCGCGGAAAGCGAAGATGATGATGCTGGTATAAAGGATCGCCATCCGCGACTTGTGGTCGAGTTCGCGGGTCACGAACACCAGCATGGTGCAGATCACCGCCATCGACAGGAGAAAGATCACCTCCTGAGCGTATGGAATGCCGCCGAGCGCAAGCGTCAGCACCATGGCGCCGAACACGATGCCGCCGCCCAGGATCCGCCAGTCGATCGGACGGATTTCGGTGGGCTCGCGCTTGACCAGAAAGGTACCGGTCACCGAGATCGCCGGGATGACGAGGCCCATCAGAAACACCGTCTCGCGATCGAACATCCCGGCCAGGACGCCGGACAATCCCGCCACCGCGACGATGCCGCCCGACAGCGCAAGCCGGCCCAGCACCTGCACCATCCCGAGCTCGGACCGGACCTCGTTGTCGGGCCTGGGCTCGCCGGCAGCATCGACCCGGCTCACGACCTCGGTCGACATCGCGTCCGCGACCACGTCCTGAATGACCGTGCCGAGAACGATCAGCAGCGCGCCAAGGACGTAGAGATGGTCGGGCCGCAGGAAGACGAGCCAGCCGCCGGCGGCGCCCGCAAGCGTGACGAGGCCCGATGCGGTGAACAGCGCGCCGATCAGGATGTAGACACGCCGCCGCGATCCAAAGATCGGCACGCAATCGACCAGTTCCCCGAACACCATCTTGATGGTCCAGGGCAGCGTCAGCCATACCCCGATGCTGGCGAGTTCGGAGGGCGACAGCTGGAGCTTTTCCTTGATCCAGAAGTCGCGGGTGACGTCGATCAGGCCGAGCGCCCCGTAGGCGAAATAGACCATGATCAGCGGGACATAGGCCGGTTGAAACGCCCGGAGCGGCCGCATCAGATTGTCGAGCAAGACGTTTTCCTTCCCGGCCGACCCTTTTTGCCGAATCCAGCTTGTCGGCTGCGACGGTGCCTCCTAAAAGCGCTTGAGCCAATCTGCAAATCAAGAAGGACTGAACGATGCGGCCAAGCCGCCGGGCACCGGATGAAATGCGCGCCGTCTCGCTCGAGCGCGGCGTGGTCAAATATGCCGAAGGCTCCTGCTTCGTGAAATTCGGCGACACCCATGTGCTGGTGACGGCGACGCTGGAGGAGCGGCTGCCGCCCTGGCTCAAGGGGCAAGGTCGCGGCTGGGTCACCGCCGAATACGGCATGCTGCCGCGCGCAACCTCGGAGCGCACGCGGCGCGAGGCAACCGCCGGCAAGCAGGGCGGCCGGACGGTCGAAATCCAGCGGCTGATCGGACGATCGCTGCGCACCGTGGTCGATCTGGTCGCACTCGGCGAACGCCAGATCACCATCGACTGCGATGTCATTCAGGCCGATGGCGGCACCCGCACAGCCTCGATCACCGGCGGATGGGTCGCATTGTATGACTGCCTGCACTGGATGAAGACCCGCAACATGATCAAGACCGAGGTGCTGCGCGACCATGTCGCCGCGATTTCCTGCGGCATTCACAAGGGCACGCCCGTACTCGACATCGACTATGCCGAGGATTCTGACGCCGACACCGATGCGAATTTCGTCATGACCGGAGCGGGCGGCATCATCGAGATCCAGGGCACGGCCGAGAAGACGCCGTTCAGCGAGGAGCAATTCCTCGAATTGCTGAAGCTCGCGCGCAAGGGCGTGGGCAAGCTGGTCGATCTGCAGAAGATGGCGGTGACGTGAGCACGCATCGCCGCATCACCGGCAAACTGGTCATTGCCACCCACAATGCCGGCAAGCTGCGCGAGATGCGTGAACTGCTCTCGCTCTTCGGCATCGAGGCGGTCTCGGCTGGCGAACTGAACCTGCCCGAGCCGGACGAAACCGGAACGACCTTCGCGGAGAATGCCGCGATCAAGGCGCATGCGGCGGCGAAGGCCTCTGGCCTCCCCGCCTTTGCCGACGATTCCGGCCTAGCGGTCGATGCGCTCGGCGGCTCGCCCGGCATTCACTCGGCCCGCTGGGCCGGACCGGACAAGAACTTTGACCGCGCCATGCAGGCGATCGACCAGATGCTGCGCGATCACGGCGCGACCACGCCGGCCCGCCGCACCGCGCATTTCGTGTCGGCGCTGTGCGTCGCCTGGCCGGACGGACATACGGAAGACTTCGAGGCGATTGTCGAAGGCACGCTGGTCTGGCCGCCGCGCGGCGACGCCGGCTTCGGCTACGACCCGATGTTTTTGCCGGATGGTCACGATCGCACTTTCGGCGAGATGACCTCCGACGAAAAACATGGTCTGCCGCCACGCGGACAAGGGCTGTCGCATCGTGCCCGCGCCTTCATCAAGCTTGCGGACGCGTGCCTGAAATAACGAGGGCGCGAAGGGCGCGATAGCGGCCAGGCACTCCGTCAAGTTGCGGAACACCTCTAAGCGAACAGGAAGTCGCCCTGGTTCGCGGACAGGATATCGATCGTCGTCTTCTGCAGCGTCAGGGTATCGCCGTTGCCGAAATCGATCAGCACGGTCCTGCGATCGACCTGATCCATCAAGGCCAGAAGCTCGGTGAAATTGGCGACGCTGCTGACGCCCGTGAGGTCGATCGTGTCCCTGCCGGCCTGGAATTTCACGATCGTATCGTGGTCATAGCCGTCGACGAACACATAGGTGTTCAGACCCTTACCGCCGTTGAGCGTATCGTTGCCGCCGCGCCCATCGAGGACGTCGTCACCGGCGTCGCCGCGCAGATGGTCGGCAAAATTCGACCCGATCATGATGTCGTTGCCACCCTTGCCGTCGATGAAGCGCAAGTCGGGCGCCTGGCTGAGCCCGCTCAGATCGAACACATCCATCTCTTTGGTGCCAAGCAGGGCGCGGCCATTGCTGTCGAGAATCTCGATCGACGAAGAGGCTGCATTGAAGCCCGCCAGCGTGACGTTGCCCTTGAGAAACTGCAGCGTGTCGGTCCCGGCGCCGCCGTTGAAATAATCGTAGACACCCTCGTTGCCCTGAACCTGAAGGATGTCGTCGCCGTCATTGCCCCAGAGATGGTCCACCCCCTTGCCGCCATTGAGGGTGTCATTGCCACCAAGCCCCGACAGATAATCGTTGCCCTTGGCGCCGAAGATGTAGTCCGCGCCGCCGGTCGGTTCGGCCTGCATGCCGACCGAGTTCAGCGCATTGACCATGTCACTGTGCTTCGAACCGATGATGCTGACGCCGACCGTGTCCGGATCGCCGGTCGGCGGCGGCGAAAACGTACCGATGTCGTAGAACATGTGGCCGCCGGGCGCGAAGTCCAGCGTGTAGGAGCCGTTCGGATTTTCGGTGACTTCGATGCCGTGGTCGACCACGAGACTGGTGAAATCGCCCGTCGAGACGTCGCTGGTCGCATAGATATTGTAGGTGGTCTTGGTATCGCCGGTACCAAACACCAGCTGATACCAGCTCGGCGATCCGTCATCGGTGACGGGCACGTTCTGGATGTTGAAGAAGCCGTCTTCGCCGGTGGCATTGCTGAGCTGGAACGCCCAGGTGCCCGAGGTGTCGTTGAGGATGTAATAGTACCAATCACCGTTCGTGCCGGTCACGGCGAGCTTGATGAACCCGTCGCCGTCGGCTTGCGGGCTGCTCGGCGCGTAGATCTTGAACTCGATCGGCGTGTTTTCGTCGGGCGCGAATGTCGTCGATCCGACCGAGAAGTTGAAATCGAAACCGATCTGGTTGGTGCTGGCCGTCAGCGCGTCCTTGTAGTCTCCGGAGGAATCGGTCGGCACGATCCAGCCCTGACTGGACGGCGAAAAGCCCGAAGCCGGCGTCTCGCTGGTATCGAACAAAGTGATATTGATGGTCTCGACATTGGCGCCGGTGCCGGTGTCCCACAACGATATCTGCGGATTAACCCCGCCAGCCGACACCAGATCGCTGTAGGAATAGCCGTAGGCATTCGAGTAGGCGACGAATTGCTGGGCCCAGGGGTCGTAGGTGAAATCGCTGCTGCCGGGATTGGGGACCAGCGTATTGATGAAGGACGCCGAACCGACCCCGTTCAGCATCGCGGCGTCGTAGGCGAAATTGACGTTCCAGTTATAGCCCTTGTTGAAGTCGATCGTATCGGAGACGCCCGCGTTGGGTGAAGAACCAACCCCGCCCCAGAAGCCGGCGTCGAATCCGGCTACGAAATGCTTTGCAACGCCGCCGTCGGCAGTGTTGGGGGTGAAGCTGTCGTAGGTGACGACTGTACCGTCCTTGCCGCCCTGATGAACCTCGAGCGAGCCGCCCTGGACGAAGATGTTCTGGACCAGCTGGCTTGCCGGGATCCGGATCCAGTCGGTGTTGGTGGCGCCGTTACTGGTGTCCGGCACCAGCCAGAAATAGTCGTCGCCGTATTTATCGCTCGCGACATACTGGACGCCGTACTGGCTCAGCATCGGCGACGCCTGCAGCGGCGATCCGCCGAATGAATAGACGATCTGGATATCGGCCAAAGTCGTCGCGTTGTTCTTCAGCGCATCGACATAGGTCTGCCAGCCGGACGAAGGCCACGGACTCTGATTGTCGGCCGCTGCCGGCCCGCTGGCCAGCATCTGCGGGTTCGGAAAGGCATTCGAGCTGAAATCGGTGACCGCAGCCGAGGGCAGCGCTCCGAAGATGGTGCTGCCGCTGGCATTGAAGCCGCGCGTGTCGCTGCCGCTCTGATAGACGACTTCATAGGTTGAGGTGAAACCGAACGTATTGACGGCCGATATATCGCCGAGGTCGAATTGGCTGCCGGACAGGGTCGCCTCGAACAGCTGGTACGAGTAGTTGCCGGACACCGCGTTGTTGATGATGTCGTCGGTGCTGGTGATGCTTGCCGGCAAAGTACCGTCGCCGCCCTGTTGAATGACGACGTAGATCGCGCCGCTGTAGAAGGCGTTCGACGTGACCGACAGCGATGGCGATGACTGGACGACGCCGGCGTCGACCAAGGTGGTCTGGCTGACGAGAGAGGCGGCGCCTCCCGCCGTCGATGCCCCGAAGGCGAACGCATAGGCGTAGGTATCGGCGCCCGCATTGGTCAGCGTGTTCTGAAGCGTCGCGCTGAGATTGAAATTGACCGTCGTCATCTGATCCGCCCCGCCGTGCCCCGTTGATCCACGAGCCCCGGCGGTATCTGACTGACGAAACCTAAAGTTCGAATTAAATGCACCGAATCGTTCGGCGCGTGTGGGGTCCGGCTCGCACGGTTCCCGATCGTTACAATTTTATCGATGCTCGTCTGTTCGCTTTCGGCAGCGCTTGTAACCGGGTAAGGTCGTTAACATGACGTTAACGAATCTCTCCGCAATGGCTCTTCCGGCGCAGGCCTTCGGCGTTTACGTGCATTGGCCGTTCTGCCTGTCGAAATGCCCCTATTGCGACTTCAACAGTCATGTCCGTCACGGCGGCATCGACCAGTCGCGCTATGTGTCCGGCTATCTGCGCGAGATCGAGTCGATTGCCGCGCGGACCAGCGGCCGCACGGTCTCGACGATTTTCTTCGGAGGCGGCACGCCCTCGCTGATGCAGCCGGAGACGGTTGGCGCGATCCTGGATGCCATCGGCAAGCATTGGTCGATT
>CAZXJZ010000146.1:0-12221 GCA_964641065.1 uncultured Hyphomicrobiales bacterium
GCTCGAACCCGCGACCTCCGGCGTGACAGGCCGGCACTCTAACCAACTGAGCTACGCCCCCGGGTTGGCAGTGCGGCGGACTTAAATCTCGGTCTCGCCCAAGTCAAGCGTGGCCGAGCGGGTTTTGCCGCTGCCCCCCGAAAAAGCAGGCCGCGGGGGCCGTTGGCCAAGGTGTTCCCGCGACCGGCTCTGTTAGATCCCGCTCAGCCGGTAGGCGCTGCCATAGCGGCCGAAATCGTGGCTGGTCACGCCATGGCGGACGCAGCCCTGAAACTGCGCCGGTGGCGCCACCACGGTGACCTTCACCACCGCGCTTTCGCCGGGTTTGACCAAACCGGCGTGGACGGCGGCCGGCGCCAGGGCGGAATCGCCGGTATAGACATCGGTGCCCCAGAGCGGGCCCTCGGTCTCGCCCTTGACCCGGAAATAATAGGTGGCGCCGACGCTGCTGCCGAGTTCGAGCATGTGTGGCGGCGCATCGGCGGCGAGATAGCCCTTGTCGAGCAACTGCCGCACCTGCCGCTTCGACAATTGCCCGCGCCGGTCGAAATAGGCGACCAGTTCCTGCACCACCTTCATGGCCTGCTCCCGTCCATTGCAATGACCCGCCCGTAGGGCGGACTGAATGCGGCCGCGCGCGGCAGCACCCACAAAACGTCGTAGGGCACGGGATCGGCCGGAAAGGCGATTTCGCCATCGGTGACGACGACGGCGGCGCGGACCAGAGGATCGTCTGCCAGCATCATCATGGCGGGGGACAGATCGCTGCCGCCGAAGCCGTGAACCGCATAGCTCGACAGGTCGTCCGGCGACACGGTCTCGTCGCTGGTGACGGCTGCGTCGCATTGCACGATCCGCACCTGATCGACACCGGCGTCGTCGCAGAAGTCCGCGATCGCGCCAAGCGCGAGCGGTATCTCATCCGTCATTGAGCCCGAGGTATCGAGCACGACATTTAGCATCCATGAGGTGCGCTTTCGGCCCGGCAGGACGATGTCGGATCGCTCGCCGCCGCGGCGTGAGGGGCGAGAGAAAGTCCGCTCGCCCGCCGACGACGACTCGATCCAGCGCTGCAGCGCCTGTTGCCAGGCCGGCCGCAAGCGGCCGCGCAGCGCCGACACCTGCGCGCTCATGCCCGAACCTGCGGATCCGCGTCCCTGCCGCGACATCGCGGCGGCAATCGCCAGCCCGCGCGCAATCGCCTCGTCGACCCTGGCCTTGGATTGCGCCTGGTCCTGCGCTTCGGCCGGAAACATCTCGCGCTCGGTCTGGTCGGCGAGCACGTCGCCGGCAGTCTCGCCATTCGCAGCGCCGCCCTGACCCTGTTCCATGACCTGGCGAACGGAGGCGTCCTTGCCTTCCCAGACCTGGCTGCGCGAGCGCATCAGGTCGGCGTTGCGGCGCATCTCGATCACGATGTCCTCGGCCGAGCGCTGGCGCGCACCCGGCATGTCGAGGCCGCCGGCCGGGATGGTCGCGAAGCCGAGTTCGGTCCGCAGGATGTCGTTGATGATGTAGTCGTGGGCGTAGTTGAACTCGAGCCGGCCGGAGCCGCGGGCACGGTCATGGGTGCGAAGCGCGAGATGAAGCAGTTCGTGGGCCAGCACAAAGACGAGCTCGTTGTCCTTGAGTCTGGCTGTGAATCCGGGATTGGCCACCAGCCGGCCGGAAGCGAAGATGCCCATGGTCGGCACCCGCCAGTCGAGATTGACGCGTACCGCTGCGGCGAGTCCGGCCAGATGCGGCAGCGGCACCGTGACCATGCGCAGGCCGTTCTCGATCCGCCTCAATGTGGCGCGATCGGCGTTTCTGTCGGATGTTGCGGCGGCAGCGGTCATTGCTTTGTCACCGTGCGCAGCACCGCGAGCATCGCCTTGTCGGCGCCAAGCGCGCCCCATTGCTCGACCAGGTCGGTCAGCAGCATCAACTGGCTCTCGGTCGGCAGGCTGCGCAGGAAGCGCGCGACTGCGCGCGGCGTAACCGTGCCGAGCCGCCCGGCGGCGACATTCTGGCGGATCGAATTCAGGATGAACCAGCGCGCGGTCTCGCCCTTCGGCAGGTTGTCCGGCCGCTCGATATAGGCCTCGACCGGCGCCATGGTGCCGACGGCTTCTTCCGCCAGCGCGCAGAACACCGCGGCATCCTCGGAGGACAGGCGGCCGAAGGCGAGCGCACGTCGGGTGTCGCGGTTGAGGATCCCGGATTGCTCAGCCATGTCCAGCGCCTGCGATAGAAGTGCCCAGGCGCGCGGCGTCGAGAATGGCTGCGGGTCCTGCGGTACCTCGCGCATCAGCGCATCCGGCATGAACGAGATGTAGCTGCGGATATCGGCGCGGATGCCGCTCCGGCGCGCCCAGTCCTGCCATTCGTCGGCATCGACCCGCAGATTGAGGATGGTGACGCGGTTGACCAGCGCAGAACTCATCGCCCGCACCAGCGCGCGGTCGGTCTGCCGGTTGCCGGCGGCCACCACCCAGGTGCCGGCGGGCAGGGCGTGCTCGCCCAGACGCCGCTCCAGCAGCAGGGAGTAGAACGCCTTCTGCACGTCGGGCGCACAAGCCGGCAATTCGTCCAGAAACAGGCAGAAGGTCTGCGCGATCTCCGGCAGAAGAAGCCGCGGCGGGCAGAAGACCGAGCGCTCGCCGACGATTTTCGGCACGCCGCTGACGTCTTCCGGCGCAATCTGGGTGCCGAGCAATGATCGGCAGGGCAGGCCGGCTTCGGCCGCCGCCTGGTAGACCATCTCGGATTTGCCGACACCGGGAGGCGACAGCAGCAGGAAGCTCTGCTCGTGCGCCATGCACTGAACCAGCTTCTTGGCCTGCTTGAGGGTGATGGATTGGTGAAGGGCGCTTGCGCCTGCGTCCATCGGACGGCTCCTGGGTGAAGAACGAACGGCGTTCCCTCACCAGGAACAGCTTCAATCTAGGCGCATCGGCGGAGTCGCGCCAGCGGCGTTGCGGACTTTTTTTCGTACGCCTGCGGCAGTGACGACGCTTGTCATGACAGTTTCGTTACAGAATTATGACAAATTGAGGCGTTCGCTAGGTTTGAGCGCGGGTTGCAGCAGTCATGTCGATGTCCGGTATGTCCTTCCTTTCGCGGAGCTTTTCGGCGCTGCAGCGTACGTTATGCGGGCCGTGGCCGTCGATCTTAGCGACCGGTGCGCTGCACCTGTTCGCACTGATCCGGATTGGCCAGACCGACATCGGGTCGTTCGGGCAAGGCTTGGCGCTTCTGACCTGGATATTGCTGAACTGCGTCTTGCTGTTGCTGCTGCGGCGGGCTGTTCTCGCGGCCGCGATCTCTCTCGGTCTGATCGAATTGCTGATCCTGGTCTCGCAGTTCAAGTTCAAGATCACCTGGATGACGGCGACCTTCCTCGACGTTCTGGTGATCGACCCCGACAGCCTGACGTTTCTGCTGTCGGTGATGCCCGGTCTGCGCCTTGTTTCGATCGTAGCGGCTTTGCTCGGTGTTTTTCTGCTGGTCGTGCTGTGGAAGCTCGACCGGACGAGGATTCCGCGCCTGCTCTCGGCGTTTGCGGCCGCCGCATCGCTCGCCGCCATCATTGGTCTGTCGAACGCGGTCCCCGAACAGCCGCATGAACCGTTCCAGGGCGTCAATCATGTCTCGAATTTTGCGCGATCCACGGTGGTGTCGCTCTCGGAATTGAGCAACAGCGGCTGGCTTGATGTCGATCGCGCCGTGGCAAGCCGGGTCAAAGCTCTGCCAGCGGATGACGAATGCACGCCCGGGGGAAAGCGTCCGCACATCATTATGGTGCTCGACGAATCGAGCTTCGATATCAGGAGCGCGCCGGGCGTGAAGGTGCCCGCAGACTACGGCCGGCATTTCGCATCGGCCGACGGCAAGTCGCGTACGCTGATCACGGAGGCCGCCGGCGGACCGACCTGGTACACGGAATACAACGTGCTCACGGGGCTCTCGACCCGCTCATTCGGCCGCATGAGCTTTTACGTCACGCGGCTGGCCGCCGGCCGCATCAAGCGTGGGCTGCCGCAAGCGCTTCGCCGCTGCGGCTACAAGACCTTCACGCTCTACCCTGCCTACGGTGCCTTCCTGAGCGCACGCCGCTTCCAGAAGAGCGCCGGCATCGATCGACTGATCGACGCGCGCGAGATGGGGGCGGGTGACGTCGAGCCGGACTCATTCTATTTCGACAAGGCCGTGCGGCTGATTGGGACGGAGCGCGGCAACGATCCGCTGTTCCTGTTCGTCTACACCGCCGCCAATCATTTCCCCTGGGATACGCGTTACCGTCCCGAACTCACGCCCGGCTGGAAGCGGCTCAATGCCGATGCCGAGACCGACGAATATGTTCGGCGCCAGAGCATCAGCGCACGCGACTATGCCGCCTTCGTTGCCAGGCTGAAGCGCGATTACCCGGACGAGGCCTTCCTGATCGTGCGGTTCGGCGATCATCCGCCAGCCATCGCACCGCGGTTGCTCGAACCCGCAATGTCGGATGAGCAGATTGCCAACGGCATCATGGCGCGCGACCAGCGTTTTTTCAGTGCCTATTACGCCATCGATGCCATCAACTTCACGCCGGTCGACCTGTCGTCGGCGCGCGATGCGCTCGATGCGCCGTATTTGCCGCTGGTGGTCCAGGAGGCGGCCGGGCTGCCGCTCGATTCAACCTTCGCCGAGCAAAAGCGGATTCTGGAGCGCTGCGGGGGAATGTTTTATCCCTGCAAAGACGGCGCCGAGGCGCGGCGCTTCAACCGTCTTCTGGTGGACAGTGGCGTGATTACGGGATTCTGAAGCCGCTACTTCTTCTCCGCCGCTTCCGCGCTTTTCACCACGCCGCCGGCGACTTCGGTCAAAGTCGGGCGCGGCAAAGCCGAGAACGGCAGTGGCCGCGTCACCTCGATCGCAGCGATGCCGAGCCGTGCGGTCAGAAGCCCGTTCAGCACGCCTTCGCCCAAGCGGGCCGACAGCTTGGCCGCAAGGCCATGTCCGATCACCTGCTGGATCAGGCTGTCGCCGGCCGCCATGCCGCCGGTGATGGTGAGATGGGTAATCACATGACGCAGCAGCCGGAACATCCCTAGCGTGCCGGGCCGGCCGCCATAGAGAAGCGCCAGCTTGCGCGCGAGCCCGAGCGTCGTGATCAGCACGAAGAAGATGTCGATCGCCGCGCGCGGTGATACCGCGGTCACGATCGAAACACGCTTGGCTGCATTGCTGACGAGTTGGCGCGCCTCGCGGTCAAGCGGCGCCATCAATTCGCGCTCGGCAAGGCGGATCAGGTCGGCGCCGTCGATGATCTCGGAGAAATGCGCCTGCAGTTTCGCCCGGCTGCGCGCCAAATGCGGCAGCTGGCTTTCGATCGCGAGCAGGTCGCGGAGGATGGCCTGACCGTCCGCACGGTTGTCGGTAGCAAGCGTTTCCGCCGCCCGCTCGCGGATATGATCGATCTTCGCCAGCCGCGACAGTCCGGCAAACTCGCGCCAGGCGATGGCAAGCAGTGCCAGCAGCGCAAGACCTGCGAGGGCAAGGGCAAACCATCCAAGCGCCTCGAAGCGCGCGAACAGATCCTCGATCAGCTTCGTCACCGCAAGGCCGATCCCCAGCGAAATCAGACCGGTGAGCGCACCGAACAGGATCTTGCGCCAGGGAAAGCGGCGTCGCGGCGCCGTCGCCGATGCGACCGCCGGCAGGTGAGCGTCGGCGGCATCGGCCTCGCGCAGGATCTCGACCAGCGGATCGTCCTTGGCCGCCGTGACCACCACGTTCGGATCGTCGGGCGAAAAGATTGCGGGCCGTCGCGGACGGGCGGTCATTTCAGACGGTCTCCGATCAGGAATTCGAGCGCGCGATCGAGACGGATATGGGGCAGGGCGGGCACGCCTGCATCGGTTCGCTCCAAGAGCGGCGGGCGAAACCGCAAAAAGCGATAATCCGCGTCGTCCGACGACACGTTGGACAATCCGCGAAAACGGGTTTCGGCCTCGAAGATCGCGTCGGGATCGTCCGGCAGATCGCCGGGATAGATCACAATCTCCGATTTGCCGTCGAACACGCGGCCGCCGGCACGTTCACCGGCAAGCGGCGTGCCCATGATCGCGTGCAGCGAGCCATGCGGACCGCCGACATGCGCTTCGCCGGTCGCGCGCACCGAGGCCATCGCAATCGCGTCGATGCGCGCACCGGAATAATCCGCCCGCTTGGTGGCGTCGGTGACCAGCCGTTCGAGAATGCGTTCGAGCCGGTCATGCGAGGTATGATGCAGAAGGTCGGCCTTGGTGGCCGCAAACAGGATGCGGTCAATCCGTGGCGCGAACAGCGCGGAGAGGATCGAGTTGCGCCCGACATTGAAGCTGTCGAGGATCGCAGCCAGCGCGCGTTCCAGATCGTTGATGGCGTCGGGGCCGGCATTCAGCGCGGTGAGAGTGTCGACCAGCACGATCTGGCGGTCCAGCCGCGCGATATGCTCGCGATAGAACGGGCGCACGATCGCGTCCTTGTAGGATTCGTAGCGTCGCCGCATCATCGCCCACAGCGAGCCGGATGGCGGCGATCCCTCCAGCCGGTCCAGCGGTGCGAAGGTTAGTGCCGGTGAATCGGCGAGTTCACCCGGCATCAGGAAGCGGCCCGGCGGCAGCAAGCTGAGCGCGAAGCGCTCGTCGCGGCAGTCGCGCAGATATTTGGTGAAATGTTTCGCCGCGGAATGCGCGACAGGCTCCTCGGCCCGCGTTTTCGGATCGAGCGAGGCGAGGTCGGTGAGCCATTCGGCGGCAAGATGTGCGCGATCGCCCTGCCGGGACAGCCGGATGGTTTCGGCCGACCACTCCTCGTAGCTTTGCGTGAGCAGCGCCAGGTCCAGCAACCATTCGCCGGGATAGTCGACGATGTCGAGGGTGAGCGCGCGCATCGCACCGTTGCGCGACTGGTAATCGACGATCAGACGCAGTTCGCTGATCTGCCTGGTGGATTCCGGCCAGAGCCGCTCTTTCAGCAACTGCTCGAGATGCGCCTCATAGGCGAAACGGGGCACGGTATCGTCGGGCTGCGGTGACAGCCGGGCGCGCGCGATCCGCCCCGACGCCATCGCCTCGAAGACCGGGAAACGGCCGCCGCGCAAGAGGCCGTGCACCAGCGCCGTAATGAAAACTGTCTTGCCGGCGCGCGACAGCCCGGTCACGCCGAGACGCACGGTCGGCTCGAACAGGCTGTGGCCGTACTCGAACAGCGCCTGGGAGGTCAGGCGCGCCTGCTCGATAATGTCCGAAAAAACGTTCGCCATCCGCCTCGCCGCCGCCATCGTCCCGCACAGTGGCGCGGGATCACGGCCGGCTAGAGATAGGGCGGCCGGGGCGCGATGCTAGCTGCCCCGCCGTTCGGCCTGCCAAACGCCCGAGCATTCGCCCTTGGAGGAGGTCCAGCGTCCCGTGCCCCCATCGCGGCTCAGCCGCCCGGTCCCGCTGGCGCTCTGGTCTCCGCGCACGACGCTCACGCGCGCGGCGCCGTTACCCGCTACGCTACCGGAAATCCTGAAGCTTGAACCGGCAGGGTCCGCATGGCCGACGCGCCCGCCCTTGATGCGAACAGCGTAGCGATAGCCGCGGTCGCAGGTGCCTTTCTCGGTAATGATGAGAACGCTCCACAAGCCGTCAAAGCCGCCACTGGCCTTCTTCGCCTTGGCTGCGGCCGAGGCCTCCGGGATGGCCGCGAGAGCCAGCAGTCCCGCGAGCGCCAATCGTGCAAGCATCATGTGTTACCCCTTGGGCAGCCGCGTTATCGGGCCACCTTCTCCGGCTGAATGGAATAGTCATTGGGTTGACGCAGGAATGGGTCGGGACCAGCGCCCCTGGCATATCCGACGTCGTACAGGGCCTTCATGTAATCCGGATCGAACGGCCCGCGTGCGGGCGCGTTGAAATCCTGGTTTACATAAGCAACATAAAAACCGATGCCACTGCGCAATGCGGTCGCATAGGCGCGGTCGATCGCATTGCGGGTCACGAACTTGATGGCGGCGCTCACGGTCCGTCCGAGAATGATGAGCGTCGTGCGCTCGGTCAGCTGGAAGTCCGGATCAAGCTTCATGTTGGCGATAATGTAGAAGTCTGTCGCCGGCAGCTTTGCGGTCGACGTGCTGACAAGCATGGAATCGGGCGCGATATAGAATTGTCCGGCGAGCCCGCCATCGACATGCATCTCCGCGAACGGGCGGCCGTTGGCTTCCACATCGATGAAGGTGGGCGGGAATGCGCCGGGAATACTGATCGCGGCGATCATCACCTTGCGCACCAGATCGAGCGCCTGCTTGTCACCGCGCGTCGCGATCGCACCGATATCCCATGCCACCGGCCGGCCGGCGTCAAGATTGGTGGTGAGGATGAACAGACGCCGCCCGCGCGCATGCTCGGCGGCGATGTCCTTGAGCAGCTCGGGCGTGACCCGCTTTTCGATCAGCTTGTGCAACGGCCAAGTATCGAGGAAGCTCTCACCCTTGCCGCCGACCTCGAAAATATCGATCGCGCTGATCGTGGTATAGGCGTCGCGCAGCTGATCGTCGTAACGCGATCCCAGAAATGCAAAGGGCGCGATCAGCGCGCCCGTGCTCACGCCAGTCACCAGCGAGAATTCCGGACGGGTTCCGGCTTTTGACCATCCGCTCAGGAGGCCGGCGCCGAAGGCACCGTCCTCGCCTCCGGTGGACAGGATGAGCCACGGACCCGGCTTCGGCGGCAGCGCGCGCAGGTATTCGCGTTCCGAATCGGCCCAGAAGCGCGCCTCGGGCATATTGGCGACGGTCGCCGCTTTCTGGTCGGCCGCGGAGAAGGCGGTACGCGGTATCGGCCCATCCGAACCGGCGGCCGGCTTTGCGGGCTGGCTGGCTTTGCCCTTTTTAGTAGTTGCCTTCTTTTTGGACTGTGCCGAAAGCGCATAGCCATCCGCTACGCCGACGGACGGCAAAGCGATGGCAGACGGGATCGCGAACCACACCATACCCGCCGCCGCAGCGGCCGCGATCACGAAGCGAATCAGGTTTCCTGACGTCACGCGCATCCTTTAATCTTGTCGCAAGCGCCCAGGCGAAGCAATTCGGGCTGTGTCACACCGGCGGGCCTTTCATACACAACCCACGTGATTCGAATTTGACGAGAAGCTTTTCGTTCCCACGATTGTGACACCCGCGAAGATACGACGCGCGATCGAGCGCCAGTGTGCATCGCGCGATGTCCGCCAGGTGGAACTGAACATCCCGACTCGGGGCCCCCGTAACTCTCCATGCTTCGGGGGTGATTCGATTTTCAGACTGGTTGGACAAAGCTTTGTCTCTCCGGCGGCAATTTTGGGTCCGGAACCTGACGTTTCGGTCCTCAGTGCTAATCGCGCGAGCAACCTTTTCCGCGCTCCGGCATCGCCCGCAATCGGCGATGCGGAGCTCCACCAAGGCTGCATTCCGGTGCGGGGAGGCTGAAAGCTAACCCGCGACGGGGCCTGCGAAATGCCGGGTGAAGCCTACTGCGGGAGCGATTGCTAATCTCAGACTTTTCGGGCGCTTGCGGGGGCAAATGCGCTGCGCTAAGGCTGCCGCAACTTCCTTCTTGGAACGAATCTGGGCTGGGGTTTTGGAGGGCAATCCGTCGGTTCGCCGACAGATGCCCAGGGACGGCGTTTTGGCCGGGCGGATCGGCCTCGCAGCCCTGTGAGGAGACAGATGAGCGACCTGCTACAGGCCTATCTCCCGCTCGTGGTATTCATCGCGGTTGCGCTGGGCATCGGGCTCGCCCTGCTGGTCGCGCCGTTCCTCGTCGCCTACCGCAACCCGGACCCGGAAAAGCTCTCGGCCTACGAATGCGGCTTCAACGCCTTCGACGACGCGCGCATGAAATTCGACGTGCGGTTTTATCTGGTTGCCATCCTTTTCATTATTTTCGACCTCGAAGTCGCTTTCCTGTTCCCCTGGGCGGTGACGTTCGGCGAACTCGGAGTATTCGGCTTCTGGTCGATGATGGTTTTCCTTGGCGTTCTGACCATCGGATTTATCTACGAATGGAAGAAGGGGGCGCTCGAATGGGACTAGCGAGCTGCACATGAGCGCTGTCGTATCACCCGCGCCCAAAGGGATTCTCGATCCGCGCACCGGCAAGCCGATCGGCGCGGACGACCAGTTCTTTACCGGACTCAATGCGGAACTGGCCGACAAGGGCTTCCTTGTCACCACCGCCGACGATCTGGTCACCTGGGCGCGCACCGGCTCGCTGATGTGGATGACTTTCGGCCTTGCCTGCTGCGCGGTCGAAATGATGCAGATGTCGATGCCGCGCTATGACGCCGAGCGCTTCGGTTTCGCGCCACGGGCATCGCCGCGCCAGTCCGATGTCATGATCGTCGCCGGAACCCTGACCAACAAGATGGCGCCCGCGCTCCGCAAGGTCTACGACCAGATGCCGGAACCGCGCTACGTCATATCGATGGGAAGCTGCGCCAATGGCGGCGGCTATTACCATTATTCGTATTCCGTGGTGCGCGGCTGCGACCGCATCGTGCCGGTGGACATCTACGTTCCGGGCTGCCCGCCCACGGCCGAGGCGCTGCTCTATGGCGTGATGCTGCTGCAAAAGAAGATCCGCCGGGTCGGAACCATCGAGCGCTGAAATGAGCGAGAAGCTGCAGGCCATCGGCGAGGCGATCAGCACCGGGCTTCCGGGTGCCGTGACCGGCTTCGAGATCGCGTTCGGCGAACTGAATGTCCGCGCGAACGCCGCCGACATCCTGTCGGTGGTGCGCTTCCTGCGCGACGACCCGAACCTGCAATTCTGGAATTTCATCGACGCGACGGCGGTCGACTTCCCGCAGCGGGAGCAGCGCTTCGACGTCGTCTACCACTTCCTGTCGCCCAAGCAGAATGCGCGCGTGCGGGTGAAGGTCGCGACCGACGAAGTGACGCCGGTGCCGTCGATCATTTCGGAATTTCCGGGCGCCGACTGGTTCGAGCGCGAGGCCTACGATCTCTATGGCGTGCTGTTTACCGGCCATCCCGACATGCGCCGCATCCTCACCGATTACGGCTTCGAGGGCCATCCGCTGCGCAAGGACTTCCCGCTGACCGGCTTCGTCGAGGTGCGCTACGACGATGCCCAGAAGCGCGTCGTCAACGAACCGGTGCGGCTCAATCAGGAATTCCGCAATTTCGATTTTCTGTCGCCATGGGAGGGCACGGATTATCGTCTGCCCGGTGACGAGAAGGCCAGCGCCCAGGGCAACAAGCTGACCGGCGAGCCGGACAAGAAGGTGTCCTCATGAAGGATACGCTCAAGCCCGGACTCAAACACACTCTGACCTTCACCATCAGCGACCGGCAGACGGTGCCGGAATTCTATCCGGAGTCGCCGATGTTCCGCGCCATGCCGCGGGTGTTCGCGACCGGCTACATGGTCGGGTTGTTCGAATGGTGCTGCACCGAGATGCTCAACATGCATCTCGATGCGGGCGAGGGTTCGCTCGGCGTGCATGTCGATTTCAGCCATCTGGCCGCGACTCCGCCCGGCATGACCGTGACGGTCGAATG
Organism: uncultured Hyphomicrobiales bacterium; assembly: GCA_964641065.1. Lineage (GTDB taxonomy): Bacteria > Pseudomonadota > Alphaproteobacteria > Rhizobiales > Xanthobacteraceae > Pseudorhodoplanes. Next base: position 11,552 of record CAZXJZ010000146.1, read on the forward strand.
CGAGTGCACCCGCGTGGACGGCAAGACGGTCAGTTTCTTCGTGCGCGGCCATGACGGCGTGGATGTGATCGGCGAAGGCCGGCACGAACGTGCCGTGGTCCACTATGACAAGTTCAATGCGCGTGTCGCCGACAAGGCGCTGAAGGCGAGGGCGGCGTGATGGCATCGGCGCAGCAACGGTCCGGCGGCTGTCTCTGCAAAGCGGTGCGCTTTACCGCGACCCCGGCCGATAACGAGGTCGGGACGTGTCACTGCAGCATGTGCCGGCGCTGGACGGCGGGTCCGTTCATGGTGCGCGACTGCGGCACCTCGTTGAAGGTCGAGGACAAGACAAATCTGGGCGCCTACCGCTCGTCGGAATGGGCGGAGCGCGGCTTCTGCAAGTCGTGCGGAACGCCGCTCTATTACCGGCTGATCGACAGGGATTCGTATTTCGTGTCGGCCGAAGCGTTTGACGACGTGACGGATATCTCGTTCACGACGCAGATCTTCATCGACGAGAAGCCGGCCTATTACGACTTCGCCAACAACACGCACAACCTGACCGGTGCGGAAGTGTTCGCGCAATTTGCGCCGGGCGGCGACGAGGCCAAGGGATAACAAGATGGCCGAGACTTCCGGCGAACGTAATTTCACCATCAACTTCGGACCGCAGCATCCGGCCGCGCAC
>CAZXJZ010000147.1:0-12171 GCA_964641065.1 uncultured Hyphomicrobiales bacterium
AATGCGTGGCCGCCACCACGGCCAGCAGCCCCTTCTCGCCGGCTTTCGCCGCGGTCGCGACATCGCCCTTCAGCAGCGAACGGAACGGCTCTTTGGTTTTCCACTCCGGGTGCTCCGGCGCCATCGCCCTGAGGCGGTCGAATGCGAAAGCCATCTGGAAATAGAACGGCATTTCGCACCACAACGTGCCGTCATTGTCGAAAGTCGCGATCCGTTCGGGCTCCGACACGAAATCAGGTGAACCCGGCGTCGTCACCCGGGTGACGAAATCGGTGATCGCCTTTTTCACCGCGCCCTCGTTCCATGAGGGCAGCGGATCGGTCTGGGCCGATACCGCTGCCAGCGTGGCGAACAGGATCGCGCCCGCCAGCGTCAGCGATCTCAGCGCATTTCGCCACGCCATTCAATTCTCCTATCGCGCTTCCGCTGCTTCGCGTTCGCGTTCTCTTACTTCGTTCAGATCGCGTTCGAGAAAGAAATTCAGGAACGTCCGGATCACCGCGATCGCGCCAACCTTGGCAAGTTCCTCCCAGGAGGGCGTGATCGATGTCTCGATGATATCGGCGGCGAGCTGGAACGTCAGCCCCGCCACCAGCCAGCGCGCGTATCGAAGCCACACATCGCGCCGCTCATGCCCGGACCGCGAGGACACCAGAACCCAGCCGCCGCGGATGAAGGCCTCGAAGGTGCCGATCAGGATCACGATCAGCGCCATGAAGTCGATGACGACCACGGCCTGCTCGGTGACGACGACCAGCCATTCCTTCAGCATGCGCGATATCCCCGGCTGTCATGACGGGCGGCGGGATGGCTCCCGCCGCCCAAGTCTCGCGCTTTTGGAAAGGCTAGCGATGCCCGCCTGCGGCGGCTTCCGTCATCTTCTCCATCACCTGATCGATGCCGAAGCTTGCCGCCTTCTGCCGTGGCGGGAATTCCTTGAACGTGCCCAGGAATTCAGCCACGCCCACCTGAGCGGGAACAAGAAGGAAAACGTGGTCGAGCAGCCAGTCATAGTAAGTGTTGGATGTCACGTCCGCGCGCTCGTACGGATCGGTTCGCAGATTGAACATCTTCGGAACGCGCAGCGTTATGAAGGGCTCCGCCCAGATCTGCAATGTACCGCGAACGCGCTGCTCCATGAAAACGACCTTCCAGTTGTCGTAGCGCAGACAGGCAAGATCGCCGTCGTCGGTGAAGTAGAAAAAGCCCTTTCGGTCTGGTTTCTTCGCCTTGCCGGTAAAGAACGGCATCAGGCTGAAGCCATCGAGATGGACCTTGAACTTCTTGCCGTTCGCCTCGACGCCGCCCTTCTTCAACTTCTCCTTGATATTGGGATCGCCGGCGGCGTCGACGATGGTCGGCAGCCAGTCGAGATGGGCGACGATGTCGTTGACGACCGTGCCGGGCTTGATCACGCCCGGCCAGCGCACCAGACACGGTACACGGTAGGCGCCCTCCCAGTTCGAGTTCTTTTCGTTGCGGAACGGCGTCATGCCGGCATCCGGCCACGAATTCATGTGCGGCCCGTTGTCGGTCGAATACATGACCATGGTGTTGTCGGTCACGCCGAGCTCGTCAAGCAGGTCGAGCATCATGCCGATATGCCTGTCATGCTCGATCATGCAGTCATGGTATTCCGACTGCCAGCGCCCCGACTGACCGCGGATGCGATCCTCGATATGGGTGCGGAAATGCATGTGCGTGGTGTTGAACCAGACGAAGAACGGCTTGTCGTCCTTGACCGCCTGCCTGATGAATTTCTGCGCGGCTTCGAGGAACTCGATGTCGCAAGTTTCCATGCGCTTCTTGGTGAGCGGGCCGGTATTCTCTATCCTCTGGCCACCCTTGCCATCCGCCCAGGAGTGCAGCACGCCGCGCGGACCGAACTTCTTCTTGAAATCCGGGAAGTCCTTCTCGTTTGGATAGTCAGGAAGCTCAGGTTCTTCCTCGGCATTGAGGTGGTAGAGGTTGCCGAAGAACTCGTCGAACCCGTGCATCGTCGGCAGGTGCTCGTCCTTGTCGCCGAAATGGTTCTTACCGAACTGGCCGGTGGCATAGCCGAGCGGCTTCAGCAATTCGGGGATGTTCGGATCCTCCGCACGCATGCCGAGATCGGCGCCCGGCAACCCAACCTTGGTCAGACCGGTGCGCAATCCGGACTGTCCCGTGATGAACGAAGCGCGGCCGGCCGTACAGCTTTGCTCGCCGTAATAGTCGGTGAACAGCGCGCCCTGCTCTCCGATCTTGTCGATATTGGGGGTCCGGTAGCCCATCAGGCCGCGGGTGTAGATACTCAGGTTCGACTGGCCGATATCGTCGCCCCATAGAATTAGAAAATTAGGTTTCTTCGCCATAGCGTTATCCCTTTCCCAGTGACGTTTGAGTGTTCTTGAATTCCAAAGCCAACTTGCCGCACTTTGATGGGCGCGTTCGCGCCGGCCTCCTAGACTTCGTCTCCTTTGTTTTTCTCCATTCGCCTCATCCGAACGGCCCGATATTGAACAGCATGCTGGTTATCGCGGTGACGCCGATCAGCAGCAGGATGACGGCAGTCAGGAGCGTCAGCGAGACCGGAAACTTGCTCTCGCCATGCACCAGCCCCTCGGCAATCATCGCTTCACGCTGATGACGCAGATGCAGCATGAACTGCACGTGGTAGATGATCCCTCCGACAAGCATGACGATGCCCAGCGCAACCAGCGCGATGCCGAAATTGCGCGGCGCACCCGCATGAGCGAGCGTTCCCGCTTCTTTCAACTTCTCGAAAAACTGGAAGATCGTGAATCCGAAGCCGATCAGCGACAGCGACGTGCGGATGACCGACATCAACGTACGGTCCGCGCTCATGCGGGTGCGCTGGAACGACATGCCGGTTCGGCGCGAGGCCAATTCGACCGAAGGGTCGTCCGTCGGCGACTTGATATGGACCGGGTCCATTCCGTTATTCCTGCGATTGCGACTTCGGATGGCGCGCGAACCACCGGCGCGCGACGACTTCGATGATCCAGCGGAAGATGAAATACGGGATCACGGCCAGCAGGATCGCGATCACGGCGGCTTCCGCTGGGTAGAACGCATCCAGCTCCCTGAGCTGGTAGATGAAATCCATGCTCATTCCGAGAAACAGGACCCGTGCAACCGAGATCAGTCCCTCGCGCAGGCGCCCGGTCGGGAGCGAGCGATCGAACCACGCCGACCAGAAGAAAGACTTGTGCACCCCGCGGGCATCCTTGAGCCCATCATGCAGGGCGGCGATGAACGCCATCGTCGGCTGCAGGAAGACGCGGAAAGTCATTGGCCCGCTGAAGCGGTCGAAGATGTTGGTCCAGAACCGTTGCTGAACCTCGAGCGAAAGTCCGTGCCAGACGATGCCGATGGCGAGCAAACCGACGCACAACGCGACAACGAACCACGTGAACGTCAACGCCAGGCGAGACGGAGTATCGGACGTCATTCTGACGGACCTCAAGGACGTGCAATCTCGTGTTCGACCGATCCCTATTCCCGGGATCCGCATCGTTACCCCGCGTTCCGGCCCGGCCTGTCCAGTTGCGCCAGGACCTCGGCTTCCAGTTCGGTCAGAAACAAACGGTACTCCTCGACCCGGCGATCTCCTTCTCGCGCCGCCTTCTCCCAATGACGCAACGCCGCCGAGGCTTCTTCATAGTCCTCGCATACGGAGCGAAACTGCTGATCGCTGGCGCAGCGTTGACGAATCTCGAATTCGCGCCGCGGAAATCGATCGATGATTGTTAAAATCTGCTCCATTGCAGAGGTCCGGATTTCGGCCGCGCCGAGTCAGAAACATCGCGTCAGAAGCGTTGACTGTCTTTCATCCCGACCGCTGATAGCGTCATGGCCGTGTGCACAGAAGGTGCGAACATGTTCGCACCCCCTATTTCGGTACTCTGACGAATTTTGAGGGGCGCTGCGATCGTCCGGGATCGGGGTTGAAGCGATGACCTGGCGCTGGCAATCCGTTCGGAAGGAGCGCGAGATTGTGGGATGAATGTCAATCGGTTGGCCAACACCGCGTTGTGACTATCGCGAGCTGTTTCGTTTGAAATAGTCTGTCTGTCCTCAGCAGGACGTGCCGCAGTGCAACATCCTATCGTCACCAAGCCGGAGCAGGAGCTCACGAGCGTACCGCCGGACGACGCGCGCCGCGAACTCGACCGTATACTGTCAAGCCAGCACTTTCCCGCGAGTCAAAAGCGGCGTGAATTCCTGCGATATATCGTTGAAGAGGCATTGGCCGGGAGAGCCGACAGGCTGAAAGGGTATTCCGTCGCGCTGGCGGTGTTTGGCCGCGACGACACCTTCGACCCCAACGCGGACCCAGTGGTGCGCCTGGAAGCCAGGCGGCTGCGACGCGATCTCGACAGCTATTACGTTCATGCCGGCGTCAACGATCCGGTCCGCATCTCCATCCCCAAGGGCTCCTACGCACCCAGCATCGAATGGCAGAACAAGCCGGACGCGCGCTCGGCCGACGATGGCGATCGCGCGGCGGACGTCAGCGCTGTTGCGGACAGCATCATCGAACCGGAGGCCGTTGCGGCAAGCGGTCGGAATTTTCGGAATGTCCTTGCCGCCGGCGCCCTGATCGCAACGATGATTGCAGTCGTTCCCATTGGCTGGTTCTTGTTCGCTGGACGAACACAGGTCCCCTCGGCCGCCGCCGCACGCGAACCCGCCCTCGTCATCCTGCCTTTCGAGGCGCTCGGCTCGACGCAGAACACGTCCTACCTCGCCCAGGGCATCAGGATCGAGTTGGTCAACAACCTGTTCCGGTTTCCCGGATTTCGCGTCTATTCTTTGCCGGCAGCCGCCGAAACCCAGATGAAGGGCGATCCTGCCGAGCTGGGCCGAAATCTCGGCGTGACCTATGTCGTTCACGGCAGCGTCCGCACCGATCCCGAAGAGACCCTTGTCGCAGCCCAGGTGGTGAGCGCTCAGACCGGACAGGTGATCTGGACCGGAGCGTTCAGGCGTCCATCCGATCCGCAGGCTATCATAGGGGTCCAGAGCGACATGGCCGCGGAAATCGCGACCGCGATCGGCCAGCCTTATGGCGCGGTCAGGAACGATATTGGCATCCAACGGGCGACGCCGATGGTGTCGAGCATGCAGAGCTATGTCTGTGTGCTCCGCGCCTACAGCTATCGGCGCAGCTTCAACAGGACGGAGTTCGGTCCCGCATTGCAGTGTCTTGAACAGGCCGTGAGGCGCGACCCGGATTACAGCGATGCCTGGGCGATGCTTGGATGGCTTCACGTGGACGCCGGACGCCTTGGCTATACCGGCGATAGCGAACGAGCGAAGGAATACGAGAAGGCGCTTCAGGCAACCTCACGCGCCGCAACCCTGCAGCCCAAAAACCCGCTGGCGCTCAAGGCACTCGCCGCGACGTTTCACTATCTCGGGCGCTACGATGACAGCGAGCGCATCGCCCGCCAGGCTGCCGCACTCAATCCCAACGACCCCGAGGTGCTGGCGCAGCTCGGCTGGCGTCTCGCCGTGCGCGGCAAGTTCGAGGAGGGCATCCCGATCCTCAAGCGCGCGATCGAGCGCACCGTGAATCCGCCGAGTTGGTACTATCACCTGGTGGCGGTCGATCTGTATCTCAAGCACGATTACGCCGGAATGCTCGAAGTGTCCGAGCGGGCTGCACTCGGTGATACCGGCTTCAGCCAGCTGTTGCTCGCGGTCGCAAACACCGAGCTCGGAAAGCCGCAGGACGCCCAGCGCGCCTTGGAACGGTTGGCCCGGGACGAACCGGTGGGACGAGATCCAGCAGACTTTATGCGGCGGCACGGGGCGATAGACGAAATCGTCGAGCCACTGATGGCGAGCCTGCAAAAGGCCAATCGCCTCGCGGCGAACTAATCGTTCCGGCAAGATCGAATTGCCCGGCCAGCTTGCGTTTCAGGCGGGCTCAGCCTTTCGCACCACGCAGCGGAAGCTGACATGGCTGGTCGAGGTATCGACCGGCTCGGGATGACGCGCGGCGGGGCGATAACGCCGGCAGTAATTTGGCGCGCACAGATGCGAGCCGCCCTTCAAGACCTTGCGCGGGATTTTGATCTCCGGCTGGCAGGGATCGTAGCTTGCATCCTCGCGCGCGCCGCGCGGATTTTCCGGCACACAGCAAGCCTTCGCGGCATCGGCTTCGTGTTTCGGCGCATACCAGTCCGACGTCCATTCCCAGGTATTGCCGATCATGTCGTGGACGCCGTAGCCGTTCGGCGGAAACGCCGTCACCGGGGACGTGCGCGTGAATCCGTCGCGCGCCAAGTTCTCATGCGGGAAATTTCCCTGCCAGGTATTGGCGCGATGTTCGCCGCCCGGCGTGAGTTCGTCGCCCCATGCGTATTCGGCGCCGTCCAACCCGCCGCGCGCGGCGAATTCCCACTCCGCTTCGGTCGGCAGATCCTTGCCGGCCCAGCGCGCATAAGCGAGCGCGTCGGAATAGGCGACATGCACGACCGGATGATTGTCGAGCCCGTTGATGTTGCTCTTCGGGCCGTATGGATGACGCCAGTCCGCTCCTTTAAGAAAGGTCCACCACTGGCCCCAGTTGCGCAGATCGACAGGCCCCGCCGGCGGCGTGAACACCAGCGATCCGGCATAGAGCATGTGCGGCAGTGCGTTCGGGTAGTCCTTCGGATCGGGCGGGATTTCCGCGAAGGTGACATGGCCGGTGGCTTTGACGAAGTCCTTGAATTGCCGGTTGGTCACCGGCGTGCGGTCGATCCAGAAACCGTCGACGCTGACGCGGTGCACCGGCGCCTCTTCCGGGTAATGCCGGTCCGAGCCCATGTGGAACGTGCCACCGTCGATTCGGATCATGCCGCGCAACCGGTCATCGGCGTCGACCGGTATCCGTGTCCCAGCGATCATCGCCATGGTGCGATCTCCGAAGCCTGCCGCCGCCTCTCTGCCTCACATCACCCTAGCGCCCCGCGGCGCCCGGCGCACCATGCAGAACCGGTAAAAAAGCGCGGGCAGCGTCAGGGCGGCGTTTGAAGGCCCGGCCGAACGCAGCTATATGGGCCCTGCTCTGGGTCCGGCACATTCCCACGCCAGGGCACGGCAGACCAAGGCCCCGTAGCTCAACTGGATAGAGCATCGGATTTCTAATCCGGCGGTTGGATGTTCGAGTCATCCCGGGGTCGCCATCGCCGAACCGGCCGGATCGCGTCCGCAACACCGGCCAGTCTATCGTGAATCGTTGATCGTCACGATCTCGTAGCGGGCCGCGTTGCCCTCCCCGCTTTCGCGCAACCACATATTGTGGGCGCCCTCGCCGACCATCATGCCCTGCCAGTTCTCGAACACCCGCTCGGGGTCCTGGCCAAGGATCGCGCGGCGCAGCCGGTCGGAGACGAAACTGTCATAGCCGCGCAGGAAGTCGTCGCGATTGCGGATCACCGCGATGGTCCGGCCATGATAGCGCAGCGGGTAACGAATGCGCGCCGCAAGCCACGCCCGGTCATTCTCGCGCACCGCGCGTTGCAGTTCCCGCACCACATCGACCTTGGCCGGCGCATCGGCCTGGGCATCCCGGTTCTGCGACGAACCGGTGCCAGCCGATCCTGCGATCAGCAGCAGGGCCGCTGCAGCCCGAACACCGAACCCGCGTGCTGCGGCGGCCATCGTCTAGTCCGCCAGCATCGCCACCGCTTCGATTTCGATCAACGCACCGTCGCGCGCGAATTTCGAAATTTCGATCGTAGTCGAAGCCGGCGGCGCCGAGACATTGAGATAGTGATCGCGCACCTCGCGAAACACCGGCAAATGCGACATGTCGGTCAGATAATTGTTGAGCTTGACCACGTCACCGAAGCCGGCGCCGACAGCGGCCAGAGCAAGCTTCAGGTTTTCGAAGGCCTGCATTGCCTGCGCGCGAAAGTCGCCGGGCGCGCCGACCAGGTTGCCCTGCGCATCGAATCCAAGCTGGCCCGCAATATAGACGACGCGCCCCGGGCCCCTGACCTCGACGACATGGCTGTAGCCCGGCGGCTTGTAGAGCGTCGGCGGATTGAGGAAACGCGGTTTTGCCACAGCGCACTCCCGGCTTTGTGGAGATCGGCTGTCCCCTTATCGCGCACACGCGCCGTGACAGGCAATGGCCCGGGCAGAGAGAGAGAGAGAGGGAGACGGTTATCCGGAACCCGGAGCGCCGTCCGCTTTGCGGCGGATCAGTCGGCCGCGCCGGAGGCGTCCGTCAGTGCGTCCAGAGACCGCGCCGCTGGAACGCGAAATTGTCGGCATAGGCAATGGCGCGGCGGACAGGCTCTTTCGGCTCGAACACCTGGTAGGCGATCCCTTCCCGCTCGCAATACGCCACAGCCTCTTCGCGACTGGCGAAGCGCAGCCGGACCTGGCTCTTCATGTCGGTCGATGAGGTCCAGCCCATCAGCGGCTCCACCACGCGCGGCGCTTCCGGCTCGAAATCCAGCACCCAGGCCTTGGTCTTGGCGGTACCGGACTGCATCGCGGTCCGGGCCGGCTTGTAGATGCGTGCGGTCATGTGGCTCGCAAATCCCCTCACGTGCCGGCGGAACGGTTGGTCGGGGCAGCAGGATTCGAACCTGCGACCCTCTGCTCCCAAAGCAGATGCGCTACCAGGCTGCGCTATGCCCCGATCCGGGCCGACATCGGAGCATGAATAGGGACTTTGCGGCGGCGCCGCAAGCAGACCGGCATGGTGGACGACCGGGCCCGCAAGAAATCCCGGCGGCGGTGCCGCCGGTCCGACGTTACCGGTCGGAAAACAGCGGATGGGCGACCTTGTCGCCAGCCTTGATGCCGAGCTTCTTGGCGGTGCCGGCGATCACCTCGAACACGCCGCGAACCGGCCCCCCCGACGGAATGGTCCGCTCGGACATGGGCTCGGTGTTTTCCGCGATGCGCCGGATCGTGCCGTCGCCATTGATGAAGAGCATGTCGAGCGGGATGTAGGTGTTGCGCATCCACATCGAGACGTTCTGATCGGGCTTGAAGTCGAACAGCATGCCGGTGCCTTCCGGCATTTCCTTGCGGAACATCAGACCCTTCTGCCGCTCCTCGTCGGTCCTGGCCATTTCCACGGTGAACACGTGGACGCCGTTCTGGGTGACGATCTCGAGCGTCGTGTCGTCGGCGGCGCGCGCCGCCTGCTGGCCCGCGAGCAACACCAGCACGAACACAAGCGCCGCCTGCAGGCACCGCTGCGCCGGCACGAAAGCCAATGATGCAGATTGCAAAGACATTACGCCAACCGCCTTGCCGTGGAATCGGTCGCGCGAGACATGCTGTCAGCGGCGATCACGTTCCGGGTGTCCAGATGGTCCGAATTCCCCGATGTTCCAGGTCAATCCGGCCCACCGCATTCATCCACTTGCCGCGGTCGCTTTTACAAGCGCTCGCTTTCGAGGACAAATGGCAAAGTGGGCGTTTTGATCGAGGCTGGATTCACGATCCTGCGAGGGCCGCAACGCTTCGGCTGACGGGACGCTGCTCTCGGAGACTGACTCAGGACGTCAGGCTAATGTGAGGACGGCCCGAGAGATCCACCGTCGGGATGCACTTCCGCAGCCATCAGGCCCTTGGGGCCGGGGCCGAAGCGGACCAGCACGGTCTGGCCGGGACGCAGCTCGGTCATGCCGTAGCGGCGAAGCGTTTCCATATGAACGAAGATGTCCGGAGTTCCGTCGCCGCGGGTCACGAAGCCGAAGCCTCGCAAGCGATTGAACCACTTGACGATGACGCGCTCGAGTCCCGACGTCGGTGTCACCGTGACATGCGTGCGCGGTGCCGGCATCTGCGCCGGATGGATCGCGGTGCTCTCATCCATCGAGAGAATGCGGAAGGCCTGAGCTCCCTTGGGACGGTTCAGCACTTCGCAGACCACGCGTGCACCTTCATAGGCGGTCTGGAAACCGTCCCGGCGCAAGCACGTCACGTGAAGCAGGACATCGGCGGAACCATCGTCAGGGACGATGAAGCCGAAGCCCTTCGACACGTCGAACCATTTTATGGTGCCTGAGATTTCAACCAGGTCGGTAGCGGTTTCATCCGCCACCCCTGTGTGACGATCTGGCCCCAGATCGTAACCTGCACCGGACAACTTTGTCCCCATCTCGCCGGACGCCATGACCGCCGCGCCGCCGCTTCTGTTAGCGTCTCTTCCGAACGCTTGAGACGAATCTCTTCGTCTCAAGAGTAACACTGACCGGTGTTTGTAAAAGGGGAAAATGAAGGCCGCAAACGATTACAGAGGCCCTGTGCAAAAGTATCTTGACACGAATCAGTGAGCGATCAGAGGCGCCAGCGTATCGCCGATATCATGGCGAATGACCAGATCCGCGATCGAATCGAACTCGGTCGGCTCTCTGTTGATAATCACGAGACGCGAACCGTTCTTTTTCGCCTGCAACGGAAAGCCCGCCGCCGGCCATACCACGAGCGACGAGCCGATCGCGACGAACAGGTCGCAATCCTGCGCCCATTCCTGTGCGCGCAGCATGGCCTGTTCCGGCATCGCCTGTCCGAACGAGATTGTTGCGCTCTTGATATAGCCGCCGCAATCGCAATCCGGCGCACGACCGCCCGCCGAATCGAATTTTTCCTTGATGTGTGTCAATTCGTACCGCTTCGCGCAGTCGAGGCAGCTCGCGAATGTGGTGTTGCCATGCAACTCGATCACATGTTCCGGCGGCACGCCCGCGGCCTGGTGCAGATTGTCGATATTCTGCGTGATCACGCCCGGCGACTTGCCGATCCGATACAGCGATGCCAGCGCGAGGTGTCCGCGTGTGGGTTTTGCGCGGCCGAAATACTCTTCCATCGCGAAGCGCCGCCGCCACGCTTCGTCGCGCATCTCGCGGCTCGCGAGAAACTGATCGAAAGGAATCGGTTGCGTCTTGGTCCACAATCCGCCGGGCGAGCGAAAATCCGGAATACCGCTTTCGGTGGAGATGCCGGCGCCGGTGAACGGCACGATGCGCTCCGACGTATCGATCATCTCGCGCAGCGAAGCGGTCGCGGTTTCAAGATCGGGCGCGATCATTCCTGTGGGCTCTCACGGTGCGGGCGTATCGATGCGGCCGAATATGGCGTGAGGCGGACGCGATGCGCAACGGCTTGCGCTCGCCGCGCCTGCCCACTACGTCTGGCATCTTCACGGCATCTTTGAGAGGGAACCCGGGCCCATGCGCTATCTCCACACCATGCTGCGGGTGCGCGACCTCGACGCCGCGCTGGATTTCTACTGCAACAAGCTCGGGCTGAAGGAATCCTTCCGCCGCGAGGATCCGAAGGGCCGTTTCACCCTCGTGTTCCTGATGGCGCCGGATGACGAGACCATTGTCGAGCAATCGAAGCGGCTCGGCCGGCCGGGCCCACTCCTGGAACTCACCCACAATTGGGACACCGAGGATTACAGCGAGGCGCGGCATTTCGGCCACCTCGCCTTCGAGGTCGACAATATCTACGAGACCTGCGAGCGGCTGATGAAAGCCGGCGTGACCATCAACCGGCCCCCGCGCGACGGCCAGATGGCCTTCGTCCGCTCACCCGACCGCCAGTCGATCGAACTCCTGCAGAAGGGCAATGCCCTGCCGCCGGCAGAGCCCTGGGCCTCGATGCCGAATACCGGCCATTGGTAAAGGCGGCCGGTTTTTGCCGATCGGGGCATACGGCGCCTTGCCTCCCCGCCAATCCCTGACTATACAACGCCCCGGCCTTAGCGGCCGGTCAGCGCCCATCGTCTAGCGGTCCAGGACGTCGCCCTTTCACGGCGAAAACAGGGGTTCGATTCCCCTTGGGCGCGCCAATGATTTCCCGCCGGCATCGCCCCGACCAGGCGGCCAGGCAGCAATCGCTTCCAGCCATCGGCCGCATCTCCGCGCCCAGCCCTGGCATTCAGATGACGACCTAGTTCGCTTGAAGCGACTTTATGTAGGCGACGAGCGCGACGGCTTCGTGTTCTCTGAGAACAAAGGCCGGCATTTCCGGGTGTCCCACGACGATACCGCTCTGCAGACGTTCGGCCATTCGATCGAGGTCGACCCTCGGCGCCATGCGGCGAAAAGCTGGCGCGGCTGCGATCGGACTGCGTTCCGCGCGCTCGATGGCGTGACAGGCGGCGCAGAGCCTCAGCGCCACATCTTTGCCGTGTCGGAC
>CAZXJZ010000148.1:0-12116 GCA_964641065.1 uncultured Hyphomicrobiales bacterium
AGCCCGGGTTGAGGCGCGCGTCATGAAAAAGCGTCCGCAAATGTGGCCTCGACCGGCCGAACGGGTAGGGCCCAGCCGTCACAAGTGCATGGGGCGATGCTGACGCAAATACATGCAGGCGTTATTCGGCTTAACGGGAAGTGCAAACGTCTTATTCGTTATCGGGCGCGCTGTACAAAGCAAAGTCGGACCGATCGTTGCTAGCCGACCTCCGCAAGTGTCGACAATGATTTCGGGCGGCGTGCATTTTGGCAACCGCAAATGGGACTGCATTTTCGATCCATCGAGTTCTCGCACCAATACCTTAACCATCAAGCACCACTGCACTCTTATGCATTGAACTGCCTCGCCGGCGCGTTTGACAGACCTACGTCAATACCGCCACCGCGCACTGCGGCAATAACCAGAAATGTGTGCCATTTCCGTTGAGCGTTTCAGGCTTGGCTATGATGAATTTCGTTCACCTAAGATACCTAGTCGCTGCAGCACAGCACCGTAGTTTCCGGCGCGCCGCCATAGCATTACGGATCGCGCAACCCACGCTGAGTAAGCGCATTCGGGAGCTTGAAGACAGCCTTGGCATTGTATTGTTCGAGCGCTCGACCAGCGGCGCACATCTCACCGCGGACGGTGAAATCGTGGCGGCGCGTGCAAAGCAGGTCTTGATTGATTTGGACAGCATGCAGAGCCTCGCCAGAGGCGGCGGAGGCGGAGCTCCGGGTCGACTGGAGATTGGGTTTTACACGTCGCTGACAGCGGGGGAGCTTGGCGAGAGCCTGCGCGACTTTGCGAAAGAGCACGAAGGTGTCGATATCAATGTAGCGGAGGACAATAGGTCTGAGTTGTTCGCCCTGCTTGAGCGCGGTAGTATAGATGTTGCTGTAGTGCTGGGTGAGCTGCGTTATGAAACTTACGCGCAGAGAAGTCTGTGGGCTGAGCGCGTGATGGTCGCCTTGCCGAAGTCGCATTATTTAGCTGAACGAGATTTCGTTTATTGGACCGACTTGAAGGCAGAGAGATTTCTAGTCAGCCGTCGCGATCCCGGACCCGAAATGCATGACATGTTGCTGAGCAAGCTTTCTTCACCAGGCGATCGGCCGTTGGTGAAGTCCTTAGGAGTTCCACACGATCATTTGCTCACACTCGTTCGTTGGCACCAAGGCATTGTCCCTGTCTGCGAGTCTTCGACCGGCAATCTAATCGCCGACGTCGTCTATCGCGAAGTGCGCGACGGCAATGGGGCGACGCGTCTGGGATTTGTCGCATACTGGCAGCGAAGCAATGTAAATCCAACGCTCAAGCAGTTTTTGACGCGGCTGAAAATGCATGTCTCAGCGCCTACCACATGATGAAGCGCTTGACAGTGTGACCTTTGCCGCCCCGTGATTTGGGGAGAGACAACCCGCGATTTGTATGTTGCGCGAGTATCAGCGTTCATGTGGACACACGCAAGACGGCAAGCACGGGGGCCCGATTTCCGTTGCCCAATCAGGTATGACTTGTTTTGCGATCAGACTTGCGGGTTAGCCCTGTTGTGTCGCCACAGGTGGCGTGTCGCGCTTCCAGTATTTTTGCGCAGCCATACGCCCCTTTGCGATTCCGCCGTGATCGTTATTGAAGCGGGTCACACGGTGCGCTTTCTTTGCGGGCACCGCCGCCAATACTGGACCGCTCCGTGACCGCCACCAAAATCCTCTGGGATCAGATTCTTGCGGTCTTTACGATCGTACTTTCGACGACCTGGTGCGCGACGCAATGGACGGCATGGCGACTGGGCTTTCAGCCGCAGCTTGGCGCCTCGTGGTTCGACCTTGCAGGCCTGCCTGTCTATCCGCCGCCTGCCTTCTTCTGGTGGTGGTACTTCTTCGACGCATACGCGCCCCATATCTTCCTGGAAGGCGCCGGCATCGCTGCGTCCGGCGGCTTCACCGCTATCGCTGCCGCCATCGCAATGTCGGTCTGGCGCGCTCGCGAGGCGAAAAGCGCCGAGACCTATGGTTCAGCGCGATGGGCAAATGTCGGGGAGGTGAGGGCCGCGGGGCTGCTTGGTCCGGACGGCGTCGTTCTTGGCCGGCTGGATGGCGAATATCTCCGCCACGACGGACCGGAGCACGTGCTGTGTTTCGCGCCGACACGTTCGGGCAAAGGTGTCGGCCTTGTTGTGCCCTCGCTCCTGACCTGGCCGGGATCCGCGATTGTCCACGACATCAAAGGTGAGAACTGGCAGCTCACGGCCGGGCTGCGCTCACGCTTTGGCCGGGTGCTCCTGTTCAATCCGACCGATACAGAAAGCGCCGCCTACAACCCGCTTCTGGAGGTCCGCCGTGGTGAATCGGAAGTCCGCGACGTGCAGAACGTCGCCGATGTCCTGGTCGACCCGGAAGGCTCGCTTGAGCGCCGCAATCACTGGGAGAAGACGAGTCACTCGCTTCTGGTCGGCACGATCCTTCACGTCCTCTACGCCGAGGAAGAAAAGACGCTCGCCGGTGTCGCGTCATTCCTCTCCGATCCTCGCCGCCCGATCGAAACCACGCTGGTTGCGATGATGACGACGCCTCACCTTGGCGATAAAGGGTCGCATCCCGTTGTCGCCTCCGCCGCGCGCGAACTCCTGAACAAATCCGACAACGAGCGGTCCGGCGTTCTCTCCACCGCCATGTCGTTCCTCGGCCTCTACCGTGACCCGGTCGTGGCAAAGGTGACGCAGCGCTGCGACTGGCGCATTGCCGACATTGCCGGGGAGGAAAAGCCGTCGACATTATACTTGGTCGTCCCACCCTCCGACATTAGCAGAACCAAGCCACTCATCCGTCTGATCCTCAATCAGATAGGCCGCCGACTTACCGAAGATCTGAAAGCCACCGATCGGCGGCATCGTGTGCTCTTGATGCTTGATGAATTCCCTGCGCTCGGCCGGCTCGACTTCTTCGAATCTGCGCTCGCATTCATGGCCGGATACAAGCTGAAAGCCTTCCTGATCGCGCAGTCATTGAACCATATCGAGAAGGCCTATGGCCCGAACAACTCGATCCTCGACAATTGCCATGTCCGCGTGAGCTTCGCGACCAATGATGAGCGCACGGCCAAGCGCGTGTCCGATGCGCTCGGTACCGCGACCGAGATGCGCGCGATGAAAAACTACGCTGGCCATAGACTCAGCCCGTGGCTGGGACATTTGATGGTGTCCCGCCAGGAGACCGCCCGTCCACTCATGACTGCGGGCGAGGTCATGCAGCTCCCGCCCGACGATGAGATCGTGATGATTGCTGGCGTTCCACCGATCCGCGCGAAAAAGGCACGATACTTCGAAGACGCTCGCCTCACTGAGCGTATCCTGCTGCCGCCGAAACCGGATGCGCTAATGTCGGGACCGAAGCCTGACGATTGGTCGATCCAAGCCGCGATAAAACCAACAGCACACACCAAGACCAATAATGTCGCTGCCGAACAGATCGAACCATCCGTCTTCAACTCATCGCCAGATGGCAAAGTCGAATCCGACCCGGCCAACGCCGGACTGCGACGCGAGCCTGGCCTCGAGCGCCATAAAGACATAGCGCCTGAGCCAGCGAACCATCCGATCAACGAGTTCGAGCCCGACCGCGATGAAAACGATGATGACGCGGTGCGCCGGCGCGTCGTCACCCGCAGCATGCGCCAGATCGCCCGGCAAGCGGCCATGGATCCTCACGATGGCGTCGAGCTTTGACATGGATAAGAAGGCCCGTCTCTCGGTGTATCTCGAGCCTGCCATTATGCGCTCGCTTGCCGACTACGCTGCGCGCCGCGGTCAATCGCGGTCCCTGATCGCGGAAGCTGCCGTTGCGTCGTTCGTTTCTCCAGATTCGGACGAGCGCCGCGAAGCAGCAAATGCAAAGCGGCTCGACGGCATCGGCCGTCATCTTCAGCGGCTTGAACGCGATCTCGGAATTAGCGTGGAAATGCTGGCAATATTCATCCGCTTCTGGCTGGCTTCAACGCCGCAACTTCCAGACGCGGTGCACGCGACGAGCCGGGCAAAAGCAGGCGAGAGGTACGACAGTTTCCTTGAGGCGCTCGGCCGTCGGCTCGCCAAGGGGCCAAAGGTTCTGCAGGAAATCGGTGAGGATATCGCGTCTCGGCCGACCAATTCCGAACCCAAGCCAAACCAAAGCTAACTCAACGCTTGCTCCCATCAAGAGACGCGAAATGACCGGGCCTTGTGCCAACAGACGCTTTTGCCAAACTCGTTGTGCCAATTCTGCTACGTGAAAAATTGGTTCGACCAGTCCCGCGATGAGCGCAGCCAACCGCGGTCCGCAATTCAGGCTCGCAGTCTGTGAATTCACTTTGCTTTTCGTGCTCTTGCGAACGCACGGTCAGTTGCCATGAATCGCTCAATCATGGGCGCCACGATCTTCGCGGCATCGGGCGCGGGTTGGCCGCTCTCCCGCCCGATGGCTTCCGCATAGGCGATGAGGTTACGGTGAACCGCGCCGGATAACTCGATTGTTAGCTTGACCGGCTTGTCGTTTTCGACCGTGCCGAGCTTGAGCTTCGTCATCGACTTGCTTCCTGCTGGCCGTACGGTGCCATCATGAGATCACGGTTGACGATCACGCGGACGGGGAAGCCCTGACGGATGTTGAGCGTCGGCTGGATGTTGAGCTGGCGGCGCACGAGCTGCTGGCCGGTATTGTTGATGGAATCCTGCGAGCCACGGCGTAGTGCGCGCATTAGATCGGTCTCGTCCTGGTTGGAGCCCAGTTCGGCGCCTACACTCAGCAGGGTGGAAAGAGCGGCGGCCTTGATCAGATCCCACCAATGATAGTCCACTTCGTCCTCAAGACCGGATAAGCCGCGGGCGTCTGCACCCTGCTGGCGTTCCAGCACTATGGACTTGCCGTCTGGTAGCATGATGCGATTCCAGACGAGCAAGACGCGCTTCTGACCGAACGAGACCTGACTGTCGTACTGGCCGATCAGACGCGATCCCTGTGGGATCAACAGGAACTTGCCGGTCGGTGTATCAAAAACATGCTCGGTCACCTGGGCTGTGACTTGGCCGGGCAGATCGGACTGGATGCCGGTGAGGAGCGCGGCCGGAATAACGGTGCCGGCCTGCACGACATAAGGTGACGCTGGATTCGCGAGACGGTCCGGGCTGACGGTGCGGCGGTCGACCGGGCCGTTGACGAAGGCGAGCTTGCGATCCTGCATGTTCTGCACCGCATTGGGATCGAGCGGTGGAGCTTCGGCCGGTATGGCGAGTGTCGTCCGCGGTGCCGTGCTCGTAACAGCGGACGCAACTGGTGTGGCGACACGGACGGCCGTCGCGGTAAAGAGCTTGCTCAAGCGCGCGGCCTCGATCTCTTGCAAGCGTCGCTGCTCCTCGGGCGTCATGCCCGGTTGTGGCAATGGTCCGCCGGCAGGAACGGGCTGGCCCTGATTCTGTGCGCTGAGGATCGGCCGGCCAAGATCGCCGGGCAACGGGGGACCAAGTCTCGGGATACCAGTGTAGTCGCGCGGTAGTCCGGTGAGGCCATCGGCGGTTGGGCGGTTCTCGATCGAATAGAGCTCTTTCGCTGCTTGGTTGGCGTTTCGGGTCTGCAGGGCGTAGATCAGCGCGGCCCCGATCGCCACGCCCGCCACGCCGCCAAGGCCGATCAGCACCTTGCGCGACAACCGCGTCACCCGTGGGCGCTCAGGTCGCAGACGCAAATCCGGCGTCACTTCAGGCGCGCTTCGCGAAGCGTCCGTCATGACCGGCGCCTTCCATCGGTGCGGATGATGCGGACGCGACGCTCGCTGTTCTTGTCGCCTAGCCGCAGCTCCGCCGCTCCGAACAGCCGGTCGACGATGTAGTAGTTCTGCCGGGCGCGGTAGTTGACAAGCTCGGTGTCTCCGCCCGGTCCTATAATAAAGAGTGGCGGCATCTCGCCCTGCCGGATACCGGACGGGAACTCGATATAGACCTTGATGCCGTCGTCGAAGGCGCGCAGCGGCCGCCAGGCCGGCGTGTCGCCCTCGATCTCGTAGCGGAAGTTAAGCGACGAGATGTCGACACCGGTTGCGACCGGCTGAGCAGCGAGTGCCGCTGCGTTCTGCCGCCGCAATGCGATGAGCTGGTCGTGCGGATACTGCCAAGAGACCGACGCCATGTAGGTCTTCTCGGTCGAGTTCAGCTCCAGGAGATAGGTGCGGCGATCGGTGTTGATGACGAGATTGGTCTGCAGGTCGGGCCGCGTCGGCTTGACCAGGATGTGGACCTGTTTGGCCTCGCCCGTCCCGCTCTCGGTGTCGCCGATGATCCAGCGCACCGTGTCGCCGGCCGCCACGGGACCGGAGCCGACGAGTTGCTCGCCCGGCTGTAAGGCCACGTCCGTCACCTGCCCCGGCGCGGCATAGACCTGATAAAGCGCCCCCGGCGAGAACGGATAGACCTGTACGGCGTTGATGAAGCCGTTACGCACCGGCTGCACGCGCGCGGCCTTGTTCGCCAAGGTAATGCGGTCCTTAGGATCCTTCAGCTCAAGCGGTGCCGTCGCATCGGGAAGGGGCTTCAATTGTCCTGGCAACGGCAGCGGTTTGGGTAGCTCGACCACCTGTATTGGCACCGGAGTTTCCGCAGCCTGCACGGCCGGCACGAAATCGTCATAGGTGATGTCGGGCGGAAAAAGCTTCTGCGCGCAGCCGCCGAGCGCTGCGCCGCTCATCAGAAGAAGCGGCTGAAGAAGTTTCAGTTTCGAAGTGCGGACTGGCGGCTTCATTGCGAAAGCTCCTTGGACCAGCTGATGGCGTTGACGTAGATGCCGAGGGGGTTTTGCTTGAGACGATCGGCATCGCGAGGCTGTTGCAGGGCGATGGTGAGGATGGCTGTCCAGCGCTCGGTGCCGGCGAGTTGACCGTTCTCGTAAGACCGCTCGAACCATGCGACGCGGAACGAGTCCGGCGAGGCACGGATGACGCTGGAGACCTCGACGGCGACCTGGCGCTTGCCGACCTTGGCGAAGGGATCGTTGGCGCGTGCGTAGTCGTTGAGGCCCGCGGCGCCGCGGTCGGTCGTGAACTCATAAGCGCGCAGCCAGTTTTGGCGCACGATCACGGCATCGACCGGGATCGCACGGACCTGCTCGATGAAGCGCGCGAGGTGCCAGGCAATCTGCGAGTCGATCGGCTTGTAGTCAGCGATCGCAGGACCGACCGCCTGCGCTTCGCCCATCTTGTCGATTTGCACGACCCAGGGGACGATCGAGCCGCGCGCCGACTGCCACACCAGACCAAAGGCGAGCCCGGCCGACAGGAACAGCGAGCCAAACGCCATCAACCGCCAGTTCTTCGCCTGCACGCGCGCGGAGCCGATGCGCTCGTCCCACACTTGCGCGGCGCGCTGATAGGGCGTTTCGGGCTCGGGTGTGGCGCCATAGCGCACAGAAGGTCTGCGGAAGACATTCATCAGCGTTCATCCTGTCGGAGAGAGATTGAGGCGCCGCCGCCGTGGCTGTCGCCGGAGCGGACGGCGTGAGCGGCGGTGGTTGCGCCATGGCTCATCGTCTGACGGCGCTTCATGCGCTGCGCCCAGGCGGGCGGCGAAGATGAAGACGGATCGATACCGCCGGTGGTCGCTCCGCCGACCGTGCCCATCGTCGAAGACCCGCCAGTCGCTGTAGCGGCGCTGCGCGCGCCGCCGCGAAAGCTTTCAGCCACTGCGCTCGATGCGCGGCTTGCCGCCTGGCTCACGGGCTGCGATGCAGCGGTCGCACCAGCCCGTGCAACGCCGGAGAGACCTGAGGCGACGCCGGCGGCACCACGCTGTCCGGCCGATGCGAGGCTGTAAGAGGTCGTCGCGCCTCCAGCGAGGGCGGCGCCGCCGCGCGCAGCCGCGGCGGTCGCGCCCGTTGCCGCCCCCGCTCCCCTCACGGCCATGCCTGCTGCGGCACCACCCGTCACCATCGCGCCGCCGGCAGCAACGGCAGTGCCGACCGCCGAGCCCGCGCCGAGTTGCGGGCCACCGGAGATCAGGCCGTTGGCGATGCCGGGTCCGAAGATGCCGAGGCCGAGCAGCGACAGTGCGGCGAGCACGATCGCCATCGCGTCCTCGATGGTCGGCTGGTTGCCGCCGAAGCCGGCGGTGAACTCGGAGAACAAGGTCGAGCCAATGCCGATGACGACGGCGAGCACCAGGACCTTCACGCCAGATGAGACGACGTTGCCGAGTACGCGCTCGGCAAGGAATGCCGTTTGTCCAAAGAGCCCGAACGGAATGAGGACAAAGCCTGCGAGCGTCGTCAGTTTGAATTCGATCAGCGTGACGAAAAGCTGGATCGCGAGGATGAAGAAGGCGAGCAATACCATCGCCCAGGCGAACAACAGTACGACAATCTGGACGAAGTTCTCGAAGAAGGCGATGTAACCCATCAGGCCGGAAATCGATTCCAGGATCTGGCGTCCGGCATCGAGACCGACCTGCGCGACACGACCGGGACGAAGGAGATCGCTCGCGGTGAACCCGGTCCCCGTCGCCTTCAAACCGAGGCCGGCGAAGCTTTCAAAGATGATTTTAGCTAGCGCGTTCCAGTTGCTGATGATGAAGGCAAAGACACCGACGAACAGCGTCTTTTTGACGAGTCGCGCAATGATGTCCTCGTCAGCGCCCCATGACCAGAACAGGGCCGCGAGCGTGATATCGATCACGATCAGTGTGGTGGCGATGAACGCGACCTCGCCGCCAAGGAGCCCAAATCCGGAATCGATGTAGCGGGTGAAGACTTCGAGAAAGCGGTCAATGACGCCGGTGCCGCCCATCAGCGCGCCTCATTGGATAGGTTGGGAGTGATAGAGGTCGGAATCCTGTCCTGCGCCTTAGGCGGAGTGCCAGTGGTTCGTGAAGCAGGAGCGGTCTGCGTGAAGAAGCGCTGCCGGCTCTCTGCCCAGACGCGGCGGCAGGTGTCGTCCGCTGCGAGTTGCTCGGCGGTGATGTCACGGCAACGTGCAAGCTCGGCAGCGAGTGGATCGGCGGTCTTTGCGGCGGGAGTCGCGAAGCGATCCGAGACATCGGTGCGAAGCGCCTCGCCGATGGTGATGATCGCAAGCGCCGCGATGCAAGTGATGATGGCAAAGCGCAGGACGGTCCACATGGTCCCGCCATGCTCAAGCCTCGCGTCTCGATTGAACCATACCCGCATCATTGGAACATCCGGACGGTTGTTGGCCGGTAACCCGCGCCGGGAGTGAGGAAGCGGCGGAGTTGTTCGCGCGCTTGTTCCTGCGCTGCCGTGCGCTGCGCAGCGTCGAGGTTCTGCGTCCGGCCTTGGGCAGCGACAGCGGCGGTGAGGTCGGAGATTTGTTGGGTCTGCAAGGCGATAAGTTGGTTCCCGGCCTGCGTCGCCTGCAACGCGCCGGTCGCGGCCTGGCTTGCGGTCACGAGCGAGTTCATCTCGACACGATTGGTGTCGATGTTGGCGACGACGCCTGCGTGAACCTTCATAGCGTCCTGAATCCCGGCGATGGAGTTGCGCCAGCGTTCCCTCGCTCTGTCGATCAGCGTCTGGTCGGTCGTGGTCGTTGAGGCTGCGCCGTAGGTGGTTGAGAACGCATAGTCGATCTGCCCGACATCGTAGGAGATGCGCTGCGCTTCGCTGAGAAGCTGTTGTGTGCGCTGGATCGATTGCTGGATCTGGTTGAGCGAGGATTGCGGAAGGCTCGCGAGATTGCGCGCCTGATTGACCAGCATCTGCGCCTGGTTTTGGAGTGAGGTGATCTGGTTATTGATTTGCTGCAGTGCCCGCGCGGCCTGAAGGATGTTTTGGGCATAGTTGTTGGGGTCGAATACAACGACCTGTGGCGAAGCCGGAGAGAATGACAACAAGCCGGCGACGGTCGTGACGAGGAGGGTTGCCCGGATACGCTTCGTACTCATGGTGCCTCCAGGTTGGGTAGGTCGGGTATGAGATCTGCCGCCCAGAGCAGTTCGTGCTCCGCGAGCCAGGCATGCAAGAAGTCTTCTTCGCTATGTTCCGAGAGAACACGATCGATGCTGGCGTGATCGGCTTTCGATGAAGCCGCACAGAAGGCGAGTGCGATCGGACCGAGTCCCAGCTCAAACAACCGGTTGCCGCGGCGAGACTGGCAGTAATAGTCGCGCTTGGGCGTTGCGCGGGCGACGATCTCGATCTGCCTGTCGTTCAACCCGAACCGCCGGTAGATCGCGTTGATCTGCGGCTCGATCGCGCGTTCGTTCGGAAGGAAGATGCGCGTCGGGCAGCTCTCGACGATCGCAGGCGCGATCGGGCTGCCGTCGATATCGGACAGCGACTGGGTGGCGAACACGACGGAGGCATTCTTCTTGCGCAAGGTCTTGAGCCATTCGCGCAATTGCGCCGCGAAGCCGCCGTCGTTGAGCGCAAGCCAGCCTTCGTCGATGATGAGGAGTGTCGGGCGGCCGTCGAGACGGCCTTCGATGCGATGAAACAGATATGCGAGCACGGCGCCGGTGGCCCCAGTGCCGATCAGCCCTTCAGTCTCGAACACTTGCACAGAGGACTCGCCCAGCCTCTCCTGCTCGGCATCGAGTAGGCGGCCGTAGGCACCCCCGATGCAGTACGGCCGCAATGCCTGCTTGAGCTTTGCCGACTGCAACAACACCGCGAGGCCCGTCAGCGTCCGCTCGCCGACCGGGGCGCTCGCGAGCGAGGTGAGCGCGGCCCAGAGATGTTCCTTCAGCTCGGGCGTCAGCGCGACTTGCTCGCGCGTCAGAATGTCGACGACCCAGTCCGCGGCCCATGCCCGTTCGGGCGTGTGATGGATACCGGCCAGCGGCTGCAGCGATACGGAACCCTCGGCGCCATCCGAAAGACTCCCGCCGAGGTCGTGCCAGTCGCCGCGCATGGCGAGCGCCGCGGCGCGGATCGATCCGCCGAAGTCGAAGGCGAACACTTGCGAGCGCTGATAGCGCCGAAATTGCAACGCCATGATCGCGAGCAACACGGACTTGCCGGCGCCGGTCGGGCCCACCACCAGCGTATGCCCGACATCGCCGACATGAAGCGAGAAGCGGAACGGTGTAGAGCCCTCTGTCCGGCCGAAGAAGAGCGGCGGCCCGGCGAAGTGCTCATCGCGTTCGGACCCGGCCCAGACGGCCGAGAGCGGGATCATGTGCGCGAGGTTCAGCGTCGAGATCGGCGGCTGGCGCACATTGGCGTAGACATGACCGGGCAAGGAGCCGAGCCAGGCTTCGATCGCGTTCAGCCCTTCCGCGATGCAGGTGAAGTCGCGTCCCTGTATGATCTTTTCAACCAGCCGCAGCTTCTCTGCTGCGATGTTTGGGTCTTCATCCCACACCGTCACGGTCGCGGTGACGTAGGCTTGGCCTACGTCGTCGGCACCGAGCTCCTGCAATGCCATGTCGGCATCGGCGGCCTTGTTCGCGGCGTCGCTATCAACCAGAACGGACGCCTCGTTGGTCATCACCTCTTTGAGGATCGCGGCGATACTCTTGCGCTTGGCGAACCACTGGCGGCGGATTTTCGTCAGCAGCCGGACGGCTTCGGTCTTGTCGAGCAGGATCGCGCGCGTCGACCAGCGATATGCGAAAGCAAGCCGGTTCAGCTCGTCGAGGATACCGGGATGAGTCGTCGTCGGGAATCCGATGACCGTGAGCGTGCGAAGGTGCGCGTTGCCCAGCCGCGGCTCGAGGCCCCCGACCAGCGGCTGATCCGTCAGCAATGCATCGAGGTGCATCAGCGTCTCGGGGACGCGGACGCGCTGGTGCTTCGTCGAGACTGTGAAATGGAGATAGGTCAGAGTCTCGGTATCGTCGAGCCATTCGACCTCGGGCACGAAGCCCTCGAACAGCTGCAGCACGCGATCGGTGCGGTCGATGAAACCGCGGAGCAACTCATGGGCATCGACGCCGCTCTGCTCGCGACCCTCATAGAGCCAACTCTCGGCCCGCGAGGCGTCCTCGGCGGGCGGCATCCAGAGGAACGTGAGGTAATAGCGGCTCTCGAAATGGACGCCGGCGGCTTCGAACTGCTCGCGGCGTTCCAGATCGACCAGGGCGGACGCGGCTTCCGGAAAATTGCTGTCCGGATAGGCGGTCGCAGAGCTGCGTTGCGCTTCCACGAAGATCGCCCAGC
>CAZXJZ010000149.1:0-6871 GCA_964641065.1 uncultured Hyphomicrobiales bacterium
TGCGGATCAGGTCGCCGCGCACGGTGCAGCAGATGCAGCCGTTGTTCATCTCGAACACTTCCTCGTCGGCATTGACGATCAGGTCGTTGTCGATCCCGATCTCGCCAAATTCGTTGACGATCACGGCGTATTTCTTGCCGTGGGGTTCCGAGAGGATGCGGTTGAGCAACGTGGTCTTGCCGGCGCCGAGATAGCCGGTCAGCACCGTGACGGGGGTCTTGTCGGACATGAACGCTCCAGCCGATTTTCCGGGGCCGCCCGGGCGGGCGGAGCGCGGCGGCTAGGACTGAAGCGCCGCGCTGAGCGTCCTTATATTGTGCCGGATGAGGTCGATGTAAGTGGGGGCCGGCCCTTTTTCGTCGGTCAGGGCGTCGGAATAGAGCGTCCCGCCCAGCTTGGCGCCGGTTTCGCTGGCGATTTGCGTAAGCAGCCGCGTATCGCTGATGTTCTCCATGAACACGGCCGGGATTTTCTGCTTCTTGATCTGGGTGATGATGCGCGCGACATCGCGGGCCGAAGCCTCCGAATCGGTCGACACCCCCTGCGGCGCGATGAACTCGACGCCATAGGCATCCTTGAAATAGCCGAAGGCATCGTGGGTGGTGATAATCTTTCTGCGCTCCGGCGGGATTTTGGACACGGCGTCCTTGACCTCGCTTTCGAGCGCATCGAGTTTGGCGAGATAGGCGTCGGCGTTGGCCGCATAGACCGCCTTGCCGGCGGGATCCGCCTTGGTGAGGCCATCGCGGATATTACCGACATAGATTTTCACATTGGCCACCGACTGCCAGGCATGCGGATCACCGTCGGCGTGGCTGTGTCCGTGGCTGTGTCCATGCGAATGGCCGCCCGCAAGCTTGCGCGGCTTGATCCCTCTGCTCGCGACCACATTCGGCGCCTTGGTGTTGGACGACTTAATCAGACGCGCCAGCCAGCCTTCGAAGCCGAGGCCGTTGGTCACGATCACCTTCGCGTCGGCGAGCGTTTTGGCGTCGGCGGGCGACGGCGAATAGACGTGTGCGTCGCCATTCGGCCCGACCAGGCTTTTCACCTCCACGCGATCGCCGCCGACATTGGAGACGATGTCGCCGAGGATCGAGAATGTCGCGACGACTGGCAGCTTCGTTTGCTGCGCCTGTGTCTGAGCCTGCGCGGACGACGCGAAAGCGGCAAACGCCGCGGCGATGACGATACGTCTCGTCAGCATGATGACCTCCATCGAGTCAGGCTTCGAGGTGACGCCCCGGAAAGAGCTGGCGAACGAGTCCGCCCACGGTCCCGAACAAGAGCGAGATTGCGTAGAGAATGCCGGCGACCAGAATAACGGCCGGTCCCGCGGGCGCGGCGGTATGAAACGACAGCAGCAACCCGGCATAGCCGGACAGCATCCCCGCGAGCACTGCGATTACGATCATCGCGGTGATGTCACGCGCCCAGAAGCGGCCGATCGCGGCCGGCACCATCATGATGCCGACGGCGAGCAGCGTGCCAAGCGCATGGAAGCCGGAGACCAGATTGATCACCAGCAACGCCAGAAAGATCAGATGCGCGGGGCCGCCGGCCTTGCTGACCGAGCGCAGAAAAAGCGGATCGACGCATTCCAGCACCAGCGGCCGGTAGATCAGCGCCAGCCCGAGCAGCGTCACGGTGGCGTTGATGGCGATCAGGATCAGCGTCGGATCGTCGAGCGCGAGCACCGAGCCGAACAGGAAATGCAGCAGGTCGATATTGGTGCCGCGCACCGAGATGATGGTGACGCCGACCGCAAGCGAGATCAGGAAGAACACCGCAAGCGAGGCATCCTCCTTCAGTTCGGTCGAACGCGCCACGAGCCCCGCAAGAAGCGCGACGGTGAAGCCGGCAATCAACCCGCCTGCGGTCATGGCGAAAATGTTGAGCCCGGACACCAGAAAGCCGATTGCCGCTCCGGGGAGCACGGCATGCGCCATGGCGTCGCCAACGAGCGACATCCGCCGCAGCATCAGGAACACGCCGATTGGGCCGGCGCCGAGCGCAAGCGCCATCACCCCGACCAGCGCGCGGCGCATGAAGTCGAATTCCGCAAAGGGGCCGATGAGGGTGTCGTAGAGCACTCTACTCTCCGGTCA
The DNA here is from genome assembly GCA_964641065.1 of uncultured Hyphomicrobiales bacterium. Lineage (GTDB taxonomy): Bacteria > Pseudomonadota > Alphaproteobacteria > Rhizobiales > Xanthobacteraceae > Pseudorhodoplanes. The sequence continues at coordinate 2,109 of CAZXJZ010000149.1, forward strand.
TGCCGCGCATGCGTGTGCCTCCTCGTCGAAGGCTTCGCACATGTGCCGCGCCTTCTGCATGTTGTCGGCGGTCAGCACGGACGCGGTATCGCCCCATGCGACCTGCTCGCGTGCGAGCAGCAGCGTCTGCGGAAAGGTCGTGCGCACCAGATCCATGTCATGCAGTGCTGCGAGGATGGTACGGCCCTCGCCGTGCCAGCGCTGAACCAGAGCCACCAGATCGGCCGATGTCTTGGCGTCGATGGCGTTGAAGGGCTCGTCGAGCACGACCAGCCGTGCATCCTGCAAAAGCAGCCGCGCGAACAGCATGCGCTGCATCTGTCCGCCCGACAGCGTGCCAATGGCGCGGCGCTCGAACCCGGTGAGGCCGACAGCCGCGATCGCATCCCGGATTTTCGCATGATCGGCTTTCGCGAATCCGCCCCAGGCGCCGGTGCGGCGCCAGAGCCCCATCGCGACAAGATCGTAGACGCTGATCGGAAAGCTGCGATCGATCTCCGCCGCCTGCGGCAGATAGGCGACGTCGCGGGCGGACAGACCGTTGAGATCGACGCGGCCCGCGAGCGGCTTCAGCGCCCCCACGATCCCCTTGAAAAGCGTGGACTTGCCCGCCCCATTGGGGCCGACCACCGCCAGCAGCGCGCCCGGTGCGACGCCGCCGGTGAGGTGGTGAACCGCCGGATGGCGGTCATAACCGAGCGTCAGGTCGCGGAACTCCACCTGCGGCGTCTGGACATGGATTGTCATCAGCGCATCGCCCAGATCACCGCCACCCATACGATGACCGTCAGCACCACCGCGAAGGCCAGTCGCTGCAACATCGACAAACGCAGGATCGACGGCCCGATCGCGGCCGGCGGGTGCGCATGCCCCGGCAGATGATGGTGGTGGTGGTGCTCGGTCATAGGCGGTTTCGGCCTCCGCTGGTTGTTATAGTATAACGTTTCGGGATGCCAAGGGCCGGACCGGCACCTCAACGCCAACACCGGTAAATCGGCGAAAATTGTCTCCGGTTTCGTTGCCAAATGGTCTCTGACCGGGCCATGGTGGCCCAGCACCCCTCAAAATCCGGCTGCAACCATGTCCGACCAGACCAAACGCATCGTTTCGATCGGTGAAGTCATGATCGAGATGACGCGCGGCCAGGACGGCCGTTTCAGCCAAGCCTGCGGCGGCGACACCTTCAACACCGCAGTCTATCTCGCGCGCCGGGGCCTGCCGGTCGCCTACGCCACCGCGCTTGGCGACGACATCTATTCCGACCGGATCGTCTCGCTCGCCAAGGCCGAGGGCATCTCAACCGATTTGATGGTGCGCGTGCCGGGCCGCCTGCCCGGCCTGTATCTGATCGAAACCGACAACAAGGGCGAGCGCAGCTTCAGCTATTGGCGCGACAATGCACCGGCCCGCGAGCTGTTCGAATTGCCGGATTGGGGCCGTATCGCCGAAAGCATCGTCGGCGCCCGCATCGTGTATTTTTCCGGCATCACCCTGTCGATCTATTCCAATCAGGGGCTGGGACGGTTCCTCGCGCTGCTGGAACTCGCACGCAAGGCCGGCGCCAAGATCGTGTTCGACGGCAATTACCGCCCGCGCGCCTGGAAGGGCGACGTGCAGCGGACCCGCACCGTGTTCATGGAAGCGCTGAAGCGCGTCGACATCGCGCTGCCGACCTATGACGACGAAGCGCTACTGTGGGGCGACCCGTCACCGGATGCGACGATCGAACGGCTGCAGGCCTTCGGCATTGCCGAGATCGCGATCAAGAACGGACCGAATTCCGCGCTGGTTGCATCGGGCGGTCACAAGGAATTCGTGCCGGTGCCGGATGTGGTGGTGCCGGTCGACACCACTGCCGCCGGCGACAGCTTCAATGCCGGCTACATGGCGGCGCGGCTTGCGGACGAAAATCCAGGCGATGCGGCACTCGCCGGCCACAAGCTTGCATCCGAAGTGATCCGCCATCGCGGCGCGATCATGCCGCGGTCCGCGCAGGCGGTGCATTGAGCGACCGTCTAGGCCTCAGTTACGGCTTGCCGATCAGCATCGCGACCCATGCCGCGATGAACGGCAGCGGCAGGCTCGCGACCACGCGCAGCCACACCACGCGTGCCGGCATGATCGGCAATTCGTAGGTGAGCAGGCGCGGAAACGCATACAGCGCCCAGGCGGTCGAATAAGCGATCACCTGCGGCGCACCGGCGCCGCCTTTCAGCGCGGCAGCGGCGACGGCGAAGCCGACCACCGGCCCGCCCGGCGTCATCGCGCCCGCGATACCGGCAAGCGCAATGCCCAGCACGCCGGAGGATGAGCCCAGCCACGCCACCACGAAATCCTGCGGCAGGGCCGCAGCGATGAAGCCCGAGCCCAGAACGCCGATCGCCATCCGCGGCACGAGATAGACAAACTCGGTGGCGCCGTTGCGCAGGCTTTCGCGCAGCAACGGCCGGCTGCGCTTGGCAACGCCCAGCGCAAGCGCCAGAACGATGATCCAGAGCGCGCCGATGACAATGAGTTCGATCACGTCTTCGCCTTCACGCGCCAATGCCGTTCGATCGCGCGCACGATCAAGCCGGCGAGCACCGCCAGCGGCAACGCCGCGAGCCAACGCCACAGCACGAAATCGAATCCGAGAAACGGTAATTCCCAGACCAGCGACCGGCTGAGGCCGATGGTGGTCCAGCTTGTGATGAGGGTCACCACAGCGGCCGCATCCGCGCCCATGCCGATGAAGGCCGCAGCAATCGGATAGATAGTGAACGGACCGCCCGGCACGATGATGCCGGCGCCGGCCGAAATCAGAATGCCGTTGAAGCCGGCATCACGGCCGACCCAGCGGATGACGGTTTCGCGCGGCAAGAGGATCGTGACCAGCGCCGCGATCAGACAGCCGGCCAGGACATTCGGCAGCATCCACGCGAACAGATCGGCATCGGACCAGATCACATCGAGAAAGCGTGCCCCGCCATCACGCCAATAGACGTAGGCCGCCGCGCTCACCACGATGGTGATGAGGATGGCGGTCGGCCAATCGAAGGCGCGTCGTTTGCGGCGGGGCGGCGGTAGCGGCTCGGATTGCATCAGCCGCGCAGGCCCGCGGCCTCGCGCGCCAGCGCCTTGATCCGCGCGAAGTCCTTCGCGGCAAGCGCATCCTGCGGCACCACCCACGAGCCGCCGACCGAAACCACATTCGGCAGCGCGAGATAGTCGCGCGCATTGCGCATATCGATGCCGCCGGTCGGGCAGAACCGGATGTGCGGCAGCGGCGCCGCGACCGCCTTCAGCCAGGCGGCGCCGCCCGATGCCTCGGCTGGAAAGAATTTCAGAATCTCGAAGCCAAGGTCGGACAGCGCCATGGCTTCGGTCACGGTGGCGCATCCCGGCAGAACCGGAATCTCGATTTCGGTGAAGGTCTCGGCCAGGACGGAGTCCGTGCCGGGGCTCACCAGGAATTTCGCGCCGGCATCAATCGCAAACGCCGCATCGACATGCCTTACCACCGTACCGGCGCCGACGATGCATTCCGGCACCTCGACCGCGATGGCTGCAATCGCGCCCAAAGCGGCCCGGGTGCGCAATGTGACCTCGATGACCGGAAGCCCACCGTCGCATAGCGCACGCGCCAGCGGCACGGCGATATCGTGATCGTTGATGGTCAGCACCGGGATGACCGGTGCCCGGCTGAGGAGGTCTGCGGTTTCGAATGCGTCGGGCATGGCGCAAGACATGCCCGTGAAGCGCGTTTCGTTCAAGTCGCAACCCGGGATGGCCGGGCTGCATTTCGCATTTACTCAGCCGGTGTGGCGACCGGCTTGGGCGCCGGTGCCGGCACCGTGAGGCCCAGATTCTGGCGGCTCATCCCGTACAGGAAGGCCGCCACCATGGCATAGGCGAGCGCCACCGAGGGCGTGACCGCGAATCCCACCGCTTCGCCATGCATGAAGCCGAAGAAGGTCAGCACGGCACCAGCCAGCGCAAAGGCCGAGGCCTTCACGAATTCCCGGTCGACGATGAACACGCCTATGGCGCCAAGCACCAGCCCCGACAGGATCGCGCCGCCGCCCATCACTTCGAGGCCGTGATAGACCACGCCCTGCATCGCCATCTTGTCGAAGCCGACCGCGGCGGCAGTGGTGCCGGCAGCACCCAGCGCCCCGTCGATCAGGGTCTTGGCCCAGGCCGCGAGATGCGGCGTCAGCGCCAGCGCGATGGCGGGCGCATGATGCGTCGGCGTGGTCTGGAATGCCTGCGCGCCGATCAGCATGCCGATGTAGAGCAGGATCGGCGAGATCGCGACCAGCGGGATCAAAGCCAGCATCAGCGAGATGATGCCGAACCATGACAGCACGATCACCATGAGCCCGGTCGCGGCTGAATAGCCGATCCCGCCGCCCATCGCCTTCCAGCCGGGATGACCGATATAGACCGCGTTGATGAAGGGGTTACCCATCAGGCAACCGATGAGGCTGACCGCACCGTCGGCCGTCAGCACCTGCGTGGTCGGGTAATGGTCGCCGGCCGCTTCCGCGCTCTCCACGTTGTCCATGGCCTCGACCAGATCGTAGATGCCGAACGGGATCGCGGTCACGAGGATGATGCCGAGAAATTCGAAGCCGGAGAACACGTGTCCTATCGCCGGGATCGGCACCGAGAAGCCGAAATGGCTGAAGGCGCCGGTCACCTTGTCGAGACTCATGCCGCCGAGATTGTAGCCGAACAGCGTCGAGCCCCATGCGATCAGCATGCCGGCCGCGATCGCGATC
>CAZXJZ010000149.1:6881-12003 GCA_964641065.1 uncultured Hyphomicrobiales bacterium
GGCGGGAATGCCCTTGGGGTATCTCACGCCGCCGAACCAGGCCACGAGAATGATGGCGAAGCAGATAAGCCCGATCTGCGGCGTCAGGAACATTTCCAGCGCCGGGCGCATGGCGATGAAGGTGATCGACACACCGGCCAGCGTACCGAGCAGAGCAGCGCGCGGCGTGATCTTGCGGATATAGGGCGCGATGAAAGCGCCGATCATCAGGATAAAGCTCTGGAAGAACACCCAGACCAGGCCCGCTTCCCAGCCCTTGATCGGATCGTTGGTCTTGAGCGAGATCGGCAGCATGATCACGAAAGTGACCACAAACATATGCGGCACGCTGATGCCGGACGGCAGCGCGCAGACATCGGAGCGGCCGGTCTTGAGCGCAAGCTTGTAGGCGAGCCACGCGTAATACATCGTCGACAGGAACATCATCAGGCCCATTGCGGGCAGGATGCGGCCGAACACGATCGAGTCCGGCATTTTCAGCACGAAGCGCAGCAGCCCGGTCAGCACCAGCATGTTGACCAGGATGTTGGTGCCGAAGCCGAAAAAGGCGTTCCAGTCGCCCGGCGTCCACAGGGCAGGGCGGAATTTTTCAGCACTGGTATCGGCAAGACCGGTCATCGCACTCCCCCTTCAATGATCCCAAACGGCATTTTCGCTGCGCGCGCGCCATGCGCTGCGATCGCGGCAATCGCTTTTTCGGAATCCGATACCCATCCGAAGATGCCGCCCTGCGCCTTGATCATGGCGAGACCCGCGGCGTGGAAATCCGGGAAATAGGAGGCGCAGCCGTCCGACAGCGCGATGCAGCGGAAGCCGCGATCGTTGGCTTCGCGGATCGTGGTGTTGACGCAGACCTCCGTCGTGACGCCGCACACCAGCAACGTCTCGATGCCGCGGTTCTTCAGCATCAGTTGGAGGTCGGTCTGGTAGAAGGCGCCCTTGCCCGGCTTGTCGATCACGGGCTCGCCGGCGACCGGATAGAGCTCGGGGATGATGTCGTGGCCGGGCTCGCCGCGAACCAGAATGCGTCCCATCGGGCCGGGTGCGCCGATGCGGGTGTTCGGGTCGCCGCGCTCGACCTTCAGCGGCGGCGCGTCGGCCAGATCCGGCCGGTGGCCTTCGCGGGTATGGATGACCAGCATGCCGGTTTCGCGCGCGGCCTTGAGTACATTGCCGATCGGTTCGACCGCCGCCTTCAGCAGCGACACATCATTGCCGAGTGCGGCGCCGAAGCCGCCCGGCTCCAGGAAGTCGCGCTGCATGTCGATGATGACGAGTGCAGACCGGCTGATGTCGATCTGAAGCGGATAAGGTTCGGCCTCGATCCTGACTGGCACAGCATCGCTCCTCGAAGCCCGGCAGGAGGAGCTACGCAAGTTCGGGGCCAAGTTCCCGCTATTGTATGCAAAAGATTTGCGGCGTTTGCGGCTGGCTAAGCCATTGATTCACATCGCGAAGGCGGATGCATCGCGTGACGAAGCAGCGTTGGGATTGCTCGTTGCTGCCGAAAACAACGGCAATTCTGCTCCGGCTTTCATCACATCAGCGAGCGGACGATCCACAGTCCGGCAAACAATCCGGCGATGGACAGGACCACCGACCCCGCGACATACGCCGCCGCCAGCCCGACATCACCGCGTTCGTAAAGCAGTGCCGTATCGAGCGAAAAGGCCGAGAAGGTGGTGTATCCGCCGAGGATTCCGGTGGTGAAAAACAGCCGCAAATGCTGGGGCGCGTCACCCCTGAAGGCGAACCAGCCGGCCACCAGACCCATGACAAAGGAGCCGCTGATATTGATGAGAAAGGTGGACCAGGGAAACCCGCTCCCCAACAGCCGCGGCGTCACCATATTGATCCCGTGGCGGAGCATCGCACCGATCCCGCCCCCCAGAAACACCAATACGTAGCCCATCGTCGGCCAGACCTTCTGCAATGGTCGGGATTCTTCTGCCTTCCCGTCCACGCCCTTATCGCCGACTTTGCGGTTGCGTCCAACCGAGGTCCCGGCCATGGTCCCGCCGCCATGCGATCCCTCGACCTGTTCGCCCGCGACAAGCTCGCCGAGCGCGAGCGTGACAACCTGCGCCGCAGCATCGTGGAAACGGAATCGGGCGACGGCGTGCATGTCGTGCGCAACGGCCGCGCGCTCCTGTCCTTCTGCAGCAACGACTACCTCAATCTCAGCCAGCATCCGGCAGTGAAGCGTGCCGCGGCCGCGGCGGCGGAATCCTACGGCGCGGGAGCCGGCGCCTCACGGCTCGTCACCGGCAGTCATCCGCTTTATGCCGAACTGGAATCGCGGCTCGCAAAGCTGAAGGGCGCGGAGGCCGCCTGCGTGTTCGGCTCAGGCTATCTCGCCAATGCCGGGATCGTCCCGGCATTGGTCGGACCCGGCGATCTCATCCTGATCGACGAACTCGCGCACTCCTCCATGCATACCGGAGCGCGACTGAGCGGCGCCGCGATCATGGCGTTCCGTCACAACGACACTGCGCATCTGCGCGCGCTGCTTGAAGCCGAACGCGCGCGCTTTCGACACGCGCTGATCATGACCGAAGGCGTGTTCTCGATGGATGGCGATCTCGCGCCGCTGCCTGAACTCGCCGAGATCGCAAGCCGCACCGACGCCTGGCTGATGAGCGACGACGCCCATGGCATCGGCGTGCTTGGGCAGGGCCGCGGCTCGGCCTATGCCACCAATCCTTCCGCCGAGATCCCGTTGCAGATGGGCACGCTGTCGAAGGCGATCGGCAGCTATGGCGGCTATCTCTGCGGCTCGCGCGCGGTGATCGACCTGATGCACAACCGCGCGCGCACGCTCGTTTATTCGACCGGGCTGCCGCCGGCGGCATTGGGTGCGGCGATTGCGGCCCTCGACATCATCGAGAGCGATCCCGGTCTTGCGGCGCTCCCATTACAAAAGGCGCGGGCCTTCACCCGCGCCGCCAATCTGCCGGCCGCGGACAGCGCGATCGTGCCGGTGACGATCGGAGATGCCGATGCTGCGCTTCGCGCGTCGGCGCTGCTGGAAGACGAAGGGTTCCTGGTCATCGCCATCCGTCCGCCGACCGTGCCGGAGGGAACAGCAAGGCTGCGCGTGACGTTCAATGCGGCACAGCCCGACGAGGCGATCGAACGGCTGGCCGGTCTCATCCGCAACCGCATTTTAAGTTGAATGCCGGCCGCGATTTTGACGATCCTGCCACCATTCGTGCGCAGACCGTGCTAGGACGTCACATCCAAAGCCGCACAGACTGACTTTGAGCCGTATCCCCGTGGTTCCGGCGCTTGTGAAAGCGCGCCTCCGCGGCGACACTGGCCTCGCAACCGGGACATCAGACATGGCATCCATCTTCATCACCGCAAGCGGCACCGATGTCGGCAAGACCTTCCTCGCCGCGGGTCTGATCCGCTATCTGCGCGCGCAGGGCGAACCAATCGACGCCGTGAAGCCGATCATCAGCGGATTCGATCCGGCACGAGCGGGCGAGAGCGATTCCGGCGTGCTGCTGCGCGCACTCGGCCTGCCGCTCACCGACGAGGAGATCGAGGACATCTCGCCCTGGCGTTTCGCTGCCGCATTCTCCCCGGACATGGCCGCGCGCCACGAAGGCAAGGAGATCGACTTCGATCAGCTGGTCTCGTTCTGCGACACCGCGATCAAGGAAACCGATGGCTCGCTCCTGATCGAAGGCGTCGGTGGAGTCATGGTGCCGATCGATCAGGACAACACCGTGCTCGACTGGATTGCAGAGCTCGAACTGCCGGTCATCCTGGTCGCCGGCAGCTATCTCGGCAGCATCAGCCACACGCTGACCGCGGCCGAGGTGCTGGACCAGGAAGATTGCGACCTGCAAACCATCGTGGTGAGCGAGAGCGCGGGCAGCCATGTGCCGCTTTATGAGACGGTGGCGACGATCGCGCGCTTCCTGCCGTCGGTCGAAGTGATCGCGCTGCCGCGGCTCGAGCCGGGTGCGGATCATCCGGCCTTCGCCCAGATCGCGAAGAGTTGCGGGCTGGTATAGCGGCTTGCGTGTCCCGGGCGCAGCGCAGCGTGTAACGTTGCGCTGCAGAACCGGGACCTATGCGCGATGCAACGAGGTATTGGGTCCCGGATCAGCGGCGCACCATTCCGCTTCGCTGCATGCTGCGCTGCATCCGGGACACGAGAGCTCAGCTTGTCGCGCGCTCCCGCAGCACCTCGCCGATCACCCGCGTGAGCAACGCCACATCCTCCTCGCCGATGGTCAGCGCCGGAGCGAGATAGATCGCATTGCCGATCGGCCGGATGAAGGCGCCCTTCGTAACGAACGCGCTGCGCAGCGCATTCAGATCGTCGATGCGCTCGAGTTCGACCACGCCGATGGCGCCGCGCGTGCGCACATCGACGACGCCCGGCAGATCGCGGCATGGCGCGAGCCCTGACGCAAGCCACTGCCCGATCCGCGCCACCTGACGCAGCCGCTCGCCATCCTCGAACAGATCGAGCGAGGCATTGGCCGCGGCGCAGGCGAGTGCATTGGCCATATAGGTCGGCCCGTGCATCAGCGCGGCCATCGGATCTTCCGACCAGAAGCTGTCGAAGACACGCCGCCGCGCCACGGTCGCCGCGAGCGGCAACGTGCCGCCGGTCAGTGCCTTGGACAGCGTCACGATATCCGGCACGACGCCCGCCGCCTCGCACGCGAACATCGTGCCGGTGCGGCCGAAGCCGGTGAAAATCTCGTCGAAGATCAGCAGCGCGCCGTAGGAATCCGCGATCTCGCGCAGCCGCCACAGCACCGACGGATCGTGAAAGCGCATGCCGCCTGCGCCCTGCACCAGCGGCTCGACAATGATGCCCGCGATCCGGTCGGCATGCTGTCCGATCAGCGCAACCAGCGCCGCATCGGTCTCGGGGGTTTCCGGCAGAGGTGCGCAGAGATGCGCTTTCAGGATGGTGCCGAACTTCTGATGGATGCCGGTCTCGAAATCCGAGATCGCCATGGTGCCGAGCGTATCGCCGTGATAGCCGCCGCGAAAACAGATGAAGGTGTCGCGCCTGGTCTCGCCGAGATTGAGCCAGTACTGGATCGCCATCTTCATCGCGACCTCGACCGAGACCGAACCGGAATCGGTGAAG
>CAZXJZ010000150.1:0-11973 GCA_964641065.1 uncultured Hyphomicrobiales bacterium
CCAGATAGGGATCGTCGGAATCGTGCCGCACCACATTGTCCGGCGGCATCACCGCGCCTTCGGCCGACAGATTGTCGGTGACATCGAGCAGCGAGCCGATGAACAGCTTGTAGGCGGCGATGCCTTCGGCCGCGATCGCATCGCGGGCACCGCCGACCGGCAGGTGCTTCGGCACGAAGCCGCCTTTTGCACCCACAGGCACGATGACCGCATTCTTGACCTGCTGCGCCTTCACCAGCCCGAGGATTTCGGTGCGGAAATCCTGCGGCCGGTCGGACCAGCGGATGCCGCCGCGCGCCACCTTGCCGAAGCGCAGATGCACGCCCTCGACCCGCGGCGAATACACGAAGATTTCATAGAGCGGGCGCGGCGCCGGCAGCGTGGTCAGCTTGCCGCTCTCGTATTTGATCGCGATCTGCGCCTTCGGCTGGCCGTCATCGCCGATCTGATAGAAGTTGGTGCGCAGCGCCGACTGCACCGCATTGACGAAATGCCGCAGGATCCGGTCCTCGTCGAGCGACGGCACTTTTTCGAGTGCGGCCTCGATCTCGGCGACAATCTCGGTCTGCCTCGTCTTGCGGGCGATGTCGGCTTCGGCGCGCGGATCGAATCGTGCGTGGAACAGCGCCACGATCTGCGACGCGATTGCCGGATGCGCGCGTAGCGTGTTCCACATGTAATCCTGCGAGAACGGCACCCGCACCTGGCGCAGGAACCGCGATACCGAGCGGATCAGCACGATGTCGCGCCATTGCAGTCCGGCTTTCAGGACCAGCGCGTTGTAGCCGTCATTCTCGGCAATGCCGCGCATCACCATCAGGAAGCAGGCTTCGAGCGCCGTCTGCAATGCGGCGATGTCGACGGGCGCGCCATCCGCGCTTTCGAGCGTCATGTCGTGCAGCCAGACATGGGTATCGGACGGTGTTCCCGGACGAATTTCGTAGGTGCGCTCGGCCACCACCTTGAAGCCCATATTCTCCAGCATCGGCACCCGGCTGGAGAGCGGAATGGCGCCGCCATAGCTCCAGACCTTCAGGCCGATCACATGGCTTTCGGCATTCGGCCGGGTATGGAAGTCGACGCTGAGAGGCCGTTCCTCCGACAGCCCCTCGATGGTGCGGATATTGTCGAGCGCGGTCTCCGGCGAGTAACGGTCGCGGAAACTCGCGCTAAAGGCCTTGCGATAGCGCTCGAACAATTGCCGCGCGCGGCCGGCCTCCTGGGTGCGCGCAATCTCGTCGTCGAGCGCGTCGACCCAGGTGCGCACGATTGCGGAGACTCCGTCCTCCAGCGTGGACCGCTGCGGATCGTCGATCGGCTCGGCGGACCGTCCGATGATGTAATGCGCGCGCATCAGCGGTCCTTCCGGGAAGAACAGGCTGAGTCCGCTGACGTGACCCTTGTAGCTCTTGCACAGAAGCTCTCCGACCGCCTCCACCACGTCGTTGGAGGAACGCGCCCGCGGCAGATAGACCAGCACCGACATGAAGCGGTCGAAGCGATCGCGGCGCGCCAGCACGCGCACGCGCGGTCGCTCGTCCAGCTCCAGGATCAGCATCGCGAATTCGTACAGCAGGTCGTCGTCGATGCGGAACAGGTCGTCGCGCGGATAGGTTTCGAGCGCATTGACCAGCGCCTTGCCGGAATGCCCCGATGGATGGAATCGCGCACGCTTGAGCAGTGCATCCACCTTCTTGCGCAGATACGGGATTGAACGGGTCGAGCGCGTATAGGCGGTCGAGGTGAACAGGCCGACGATGCGGAATTCGCCGCACACGTTGCCATTCGCATCGAAGCGCTTGACGCTGACCATGTCCATGAACACGCGGCGATGCACGCGCGAGCGCAGGCTGGCCTTGGTGATCAGGAGCGCGGTCGGCTCGGCGTAGAATTTATGCAGGGCCGCGGTGATGACCTCCTGTCCGGCGCGCGCTCTCAGTTCATGCGCATCGGCGCGGCGCAGCACGCCCAATCCGGAATCCGGAATCAATGCGGGTTCGCGATCCTGGCCGGTGACCCTGTATTCGCGAATCCCGAGAAAGGTGAAGTTCTCGGCCACCAGCCATTCCATGAACTCGACCGACTCGGTCCGCTCGGCTTCCGGCAACGGCGGCGGATTGGCTTTCATGTCCGCAATCAGGTCGCTGACGCGCGCCAGCATCGGCCGCCAGTCATGCACCGCGACGCTGACGTCGGCGAGCGCCTGTTCGAGCCCGAGGATCAGCGTATTCTGCGTCGCCACATCGGCGATGCGGTCGAGATGAATGTGGATGAAGCTTTCGCGGCGTTCGCCTTCGGTCGCCGGCTCCTCGGTCGACACCCGCTCGAGATGTCCGGCGGAATCGCGCGCGACCGCAAAGATCGGATGCACCACAAGCCGCACCTTCGCATGACGCGCGCTCAGTTCCGCCATCACCGAATCGACAATGAACGGCATGTCGTCGTTGATGATTTCGAGCACCGACACCGCACGGCTGAACTTGCCGTCAGCCTCCTCAGGCGCGTAGATTCGGATCTTCGGCGCTCCGGGCCGGCGCTGCGACAGGAACGCATAGGCCTGCGCGGCAAAGGCTGCGATCTCCTTCGGCGTGTAAACGGAAAGATCCTCGAAGGACGCGCGCTCGAACAGGCGGGCCGCGAAACCGTCCGGAACACCGCTGCGCCCGGATCGCAATATCTCTCCGGCTTGCGCCACGAGTTGCGTGATCGAGCGTTCGCCCGTTGCCGCGAGCGGCTTCTGAATGTTCATGGATGGCCTCTCCTGAGTCGGGAGTTTCGTCTACCGACCGCCATTCGTCGAGGTCTGGCGGCGCCAATGTCACGATCGTGAGTGCTGCATCGCAACATGCAATCTTGGATTTCGTCCGGCCGCGCCCGGCGCTACGCTTCGGCGCTGAGCTTGTGGGAGGAAACGCGTGGCGAAAGCGCAGAAGAAACCGGCCGGGCGGAACCCGCGGACCAAAGCATCGCGTGATGACAAATCCAAGACGAGTCCGTCCACGACAGGCCCGTCCAACACAGCTCTGTCCAGGACCGCCCTGCTCAAACCGGCCCCGCCGTCCGCAACCGCGGGCGACGACACCGCATTCGTGGCGCTGTCGCTGCCGGAGCCTGCGCTCAACGAAACGATGCAGGCCTATTTCGATAAATGCATGGAGAAACTTGGATTCATTCCGAATGTGCTGAAGGCCTATGCGTTCGACCTGAAGAAGCTGGAAGCCTTTGTCGCGATGTATAACGACCTGATGTTGGGGCCATCGGGCTTAAGCAAGCTCGAGCGCGAGATGATCGCGGTCGCGGTGTCGTCGCAGAACCGCTGCTATTATTGCCTGGCCGCGCATGGCTCCGCGGTGCGGCAGATATCCGGCGATCCGGCGCTGGGCGAACTCATGGTGATGAATTATCGCGCCGCCCGGCTGTCGAAGCGGCAGCGGGCGATGCTGGATTTCGCGGTGAAGATGACCAATGAGCCCTGGGCGGTCGAGGATCACGATCGCGACAGCCTGCGCCGCGCGGGCTTTTCCGACCGGGACATCTGGGATATTGCCGCAATTGCCGGGTTCTACAACATGTCGAACCGGATCGCGACGGCGACCGACATGCGGCCGAACAGCGTCTATCACGGGATGGCGCGGTAACGACGAGACCTCTTGGGGGCGCACCAGTGTCCGCTCGTCCCCGCGCAAGCGGGGACCCAGATTTGCTGGATTCCTGCTTGCGCGGGACTGAGCGGGGGATAGACCAATTGCAATGATCCGAGTTCTCGTTTTCCTCCTCGCCCTTCTCGCCTCGCCCGCGCTCGCGCAGGAAGGCCCGGTTCACGACAAGCCGCTCTCCGAGGCGCCGCGCGCGCAGGCCGTCACCGCCAGAAACGGCATGGTGGTGGCGCAGGAAGCGATGGCCGCACAGATCGGGGTCGATATCCTGAAAGCGGGCGGAAACGCGGTGGATGCCGCGGTCGCGACCGGTTTTGCGCTAGCGGTGACCTATCCGCGCGCCGGCAATATCGGCGGCGGCGGCTTCATGGTGATCTGGCTCGCCAAGCCACGCAAGGCGATCGCGATCGATTATCGCGAGATGGCGCCGGGCAAGATCGACAAGGACTCGTTCCTCGACGATGCCGGCAATGCCGATCCACAGAAATCGCTGAAGTCCGGTCTTGGCGTCGGCGTGCCCGGGACGGTGGCAGGACTGGCGCTGGCGCATAAAAAATACGGGTCCGGCAAGTTCACGCTGGCGCAACTGCTCGCGCCGTCGATCAGGCTGGCCCGCGACGGCTTCATCGTCACCGGCGATCTTGCCGACACCATGGTTGCGGCCAAGCCGCTGTTCGCGCGCTGGCCGTCGTCGGTGAAAGTGATGCTGAAAGCCGACGGCTCGTCCTATGGCGAGGGCGACCGGCTGATACAGACCGATCTCGCCAATACGTTGGAGGCGATTGCGACCAAGGGTCCGCAGGGCTTCTACGACGGCAATGTCGCGGAAAAGATCGCGGCTGCCGTGCGCGAGGCTGGCGGCGTGATGACCGCGGACGACTTCAGGAAATACCAGGTAAAGGAGCGCAAGCCCGTCACCGGCAAGTATCGCGGCTACGGCATCGTCTCGATGCCGCCGCCGTCTTCAGGCGGCGTGCATCTGATCGAGATGCTGAACATTCTGGAGCCCTACGACCTGAAGAAGACCGGGCCATCGAGCGTCGAGACCGTGCATCTGATGGTCGAAGCGATGCGGCGCGCCTATGCCGACCGCGCGGTGTATCTCGGCGATCCCGACTTCGTCGAAGTGCCGGTGCGCGGGCTGACCTCGAAGCGCTATGCGCGGACCATAGCCAAGAATATCGGCGCGCGCGCGACGCCATCCTCCGAGATCCGCAACGGCGACCCGGTCGCGGCGGAAGGCGACAACACCACGCATTTCTCGGTGGTCGATCGCTTCGGCAATGCGGTGTCGAACACCTACACGCTCAATCTCTCTTACGGCAACGGGCTGATCGCCGAGGGCACCGGCGTGCTGCTCAACAACGAGCTCGACGACTTCGCCGCCAAGCCCGGCGTGCCGAATGCGTTCGGCCTGGTCGGCGCGACGGCGAATGCGCCGGCGCCGCGCAAGCGTCCGCTGTCGTCGATGACGCCGACCATCGTGATGAAGGACGGCAAGCCGTATCTGGTCACCGGCTCGCCGGGCGGCAGCCGGATCATCACCACCGTGCTGCAGATCATTCTCAACGTGCTCGATCATGAGATGAATGTGGCCGAGGCGGTGTCGGCGCCGCGCATCCATCATCAATGGCTGCCGGACGAGGTGTTTGCCGAGAAGACCTACCCGGATGAGACGCTGAAGGGGCTGGTCGAACGCGGGCACGCGATTGCCACGCGGGTGCCGAACACCTCGGCGAATTCGATCCTGATCACCAAGGACGGATTTGCCGGCGCGGCGGATACGCGGACGCGCGGCGCAA
Organism: uncultured Hyphomicrobiales bacterium; assembly: GCA_964641065.1. Lineage (GTDB taxonomy): Bacteria > Pseudomonadota > Alphaproteobacteria > Rhizobiales > Xanthobacteraceae > Pseudorhodoplanes. The sequence continues at coordinate 5,459 of CAZXJZ010000150.1, forward strand.
CGGCGGTGGGGTATTGAGGACAGCGGCGATCCGGCGTGACCGTGGGAAATCCAGGGCGGGGAGCAAACCCGGCCTTATGAATCCGGTTGCCTGCGCGTCAATTGGAGACGCCCATCACGGCTCCCGAATCTCTCGCCGGTACTGCGCAATGGTGCCGCCCCCATAGCGTCTGAAAGCGGCCGACAGTCTCGCAGGGCTATTAAATCCCAACAGTATGGATAGCTCTGCCAGCGCCGGATCGCTCTCGGCAATCAGCGTCTTGGCGCGCTCCACACGACTCCGCAACAGATATTGACGGGGCGCCAGGCCGAAAGTTTTTTTGAACGAACGTGAAAAGTGAAACCGGCTAAGACCCGCAACCGACGCGAGCTCGCTCAGCGATATGTCTTTCGCCAGATTGGCGTGTATGTACTCGCGCACTTTTTCGACAGCCGCTGCGGACAATACCCCCGGTCCGCCCGCAGGCGGCAACTTTCCACTTTGGGTAAGACGCTCGACCTCAAGAGCGGTCCAAAGACATAAAGTTTCCAGATACAGCGTATCCGGTTGCTCCAGCATGAGTTCATGCTTGATCTTTTCGAGCGTGAAACCCAGTGGCGTATCGTTGAAGTAGAGTAGCGGTCTTGCCTCAATCGATAAAAAGGATCTTTCGAACTCCTCCTCGAGTAACGAAGGTTCGTATGTAAATGCCAGATAGTTGTTATCTCTGTTTTCTGTCAGCGACCATCCCGAAATCTGGCAGCCTTTCGGAGCGAAGGTAAGGGTTTGGCGCAGATCCAAAATGTGTGGAGCGTGAACGCCATCGATCGAAGCCTCTCCATCTCTCAACCTGATGTCGTGCAGCGCGAGATAGTGACGGCTTCCGCTCCATTGATAATCGAACCCGGCGCCGGCGCAGACGTCGACGCTCTCCGCGAAGAAGCCGCGCATTTCCCAATCGCGCCGCACCGGACGCTTCGATTCGCGTGACCGAAGTTGCAAATTTACTCTGGTCGCGCACATCCGACGGTCCGCTCCGTCTACGGTAGCCAAACACCTTTTAGCTGCAGCAATCCGTGATATTATACAGCAATCGGTGAACGCTCGGCCATCTCGGTTTTCATTGCGTCCTGACTGGCATGCCCCCGAACGACGGTGCGGTAGTACCCATGAAAGAGTTTATCCTGCTTTTCTCGGAAGCCAACGGGCGACACTCCCTGGCGATCCTGAATGCGGAAAGCGTGGAGCAGGCGATCCAGGCCGTTGTCAGGCTGGCAGCGTTCGACCGCCGCGCCTTGCAGGTCTGGGACCGGGAGACGCTCAACCTGATCCACGTGACAAGCGAATCGGCGACACGAAGTGATGCGTTCAGCGTCTTGGAGAGAAATTCCAGACCCTTCGCTGAGGCAGATCGCTTTGGCGTCACGTTCATCGATCCGATTTCTGTTTAGGCACGACTTCCACTTCGTCTCTTGACGTTCGGAACGCCGCAAAATCTTTCTGAAGCATAAACATTTCATGCGTCCCTTATTGATGAGCGTTGGCGTGTTTAGCTTGGGCTGCATCCTCTGCGGCGCACTCGCCATCCGCGACTCGGCCCTGCGGGCGGAATCAGATTTGGTCGAACACGAGAGCCTGGCGGATCGCTACGCTGCGGACTTGAGTCGCAAGCTTGCGACATACGAGACCTTTGCGCGCCTGTCCGCGGCCACGTTTCAACCGCAAGACCCTTTCGATCCGGAAGCCTTAAGCACTTTCGCCGGCCGCGTGCTGGGTCTCATCCCCAATGCCTATTCCATGGTCTGGGGCGTACGTGTCTCGCCGTCCGAACGACCGCTTTTGATCAATGCGCTTGCTCGCAAAAACGCGACGCTGTTCGGCCCGACCACCAGTGACGTCCCTCCACCCGATGAGGTGCTGTATGTCAACCTCGACATCGCGCCTCCAACCGACCCGAACCTCAGTTCGGTCGGCCTGGCGCTGAACTCTCGCCCGCAACCGAAGGCTGCGATCGAGAAGGCAGTTGGATCAAATCGGCCGGTTGCGACGTCGCCCCTGCGTCTCATCCAGAATCCGTCCGAACCTGCGTTGATCATTTATGGACCGATATCGGTCAACGGCCGGTTGCTCGGAGTTCTGGGCTTCAGCTTTCTGTTTTCTGAATTGATGCCGAGCCCGCTCCCGGCAAATACGACCCTGACAATCGTGGACACCGCTGCCGCCGATTTCGGGCCGGTGTTCCAAGCGGGACCGCCGTCCGAAGCGTCCGCGGTCACACGGACCATCACATTCGCGGGACGCGACTATCTTTTGCGGCTGCAGGTCCACAGTGAAAATGGACTGGTGCAGAGCGGCCTTTCGATCTTTGGCTTTGGCGTCACAATCGCGCTCCTCCTGGCTCTTCTCACCTTTTCGATCCTTCGCAACAATGTGGCTTTGCAGGCCGCGCTTTCCAGCAAGGAAGCTGCGGAAAAGGTATTGCAGACCATCGTGGGCGAGTTGAACCATCGGGTGCGCAATACCTGCGCGATGGCGATCGCACTGGCTCGACAGTCATTTAAAGAAACGCCGGAAGCGTTTGCAGAGTTTCAGGGCCGACTGTCCGCCCTTGCGGCGGGCCTGGGATCGTCAGAGACGGCGGAATTGCGAGCCATGGCTGAAGAGGTTACGCGTAGCTTCCGGACCAATGTCGACGTGTCGGGCCGTGAGATAAAGCTGTCGTTTGCCGCCGCGCAGCTGTTGCCGCTCGCCATTCATGAGTTGATGACGAACTCGCTGAAGCATGGTGCTCTTGGAAAAGACCAGCGCGTCATCCTGTCATGGGATTTGCAAGCCGACACCTTCCGGCTCACCTGGACCGAATTGCAGACCGGTGGCCCTCAGATCGAAAGCAACACCATTCCCGCACGACGAAGTTTCGGCACGCAATTGCTGGCGCGACTGATTCCACAGCAACTGGGAGGGCAGGCCGAGCTTGGGTGGCACGAGGGAAAATATCGATATGACCTGATCGTGCCGAGCAAATCCGTGACGGATGCGGCATTGGCGAAATCGAATTGAGGCCGGGCGCTCTTTCGCCTCGCGGCGCGAAACTCAAATCTCGATCAGCCTGTCCGGCAATTCGTTGCGATTGAGCGCGCCGGGTGGAAAGTGCTGCGCCAGCACATGGCCGCAGCGTTCGACGGCGCCGACAAAACCGTCAGCCGCTCGGCCCCGCGCGATCTCGGCGATCAGCACCGCCACCGCGTCGTCCCACACCGCCTGCGGCACTTTCGCGTTGATGCCGGCGTCGGCGATGACTTCGGCATAATGCTCGGCTTCTGAAGCAAAGATCAGAACGCCGGTGCGGTTTTCGGTCTTGTGCAGGCCCTGGGCGCAGAATTGCCGGACCGCTTCGGCATGCGCCTGCTCATGCATGCGACGCCGCGGCACGATGCGGAAGCGGATGGCATCGATCGACAGCGCCAGCGTGAGCACAGCGAACAGCGCAAGCTGCGCGATGTAGATCCACTGCGCCGGCATGGCGGTGAAAAAAATCAGCGGCAGCGGCAGCAGCAGCGCCGCGAAGGCGGCCCACACGACCGGCACCAGGCGATAGTCACCGGATTGCCGCGCGATCACGCAGAAGATTTCGCCCGCCGTCTTGTGTTCGGCTGCGGCAATGGTCGCGGAAATGCGCTTCTTGTCGGTGTCTGAAATCAGCATCACCAGCTCCCCGACGAACCGCCGCCGCCGAACGATCCGCCGCCGCCGGAAAATCCGCCGCCCGACGAGCCGCCGCCCCAGCCGCTGTCGGACCGGCCACCACCGATGATCACCGGGTTGTAATTGGTCCAATCGCTCGTGCGCCGCACCTGTCCGGGCCGGATGCCGCCGCGTTGTCCGCGCATATTCGCGATCACATTGCGGATGATTATGAACGCGACAAAGATCCAGAACGCCAGGATCAGGATCTCTTCGATGCTCATGCCGCGCGAGGCCGATTGCCGCTGCGCCGCGCGCTCCTGGATTTCCCTGGCATCGCCGGATAGCACCTGGGCGATGTCTTCTGCGCCGCGCCGGACACCACCGGCGAAGTCGCCGGCGCGAAAACGCGGCAGGATCGAGCCCTGAATGATGACGCTCGAAATCGCGTCGGTCAGCGTCGGCTCGAGCCCGTAGCCGACCTCGATGCGCACGCGCCTGTCGTTCGGCGCGACGAGCAGGATGACGCCGTTATTCTTGTCCTTCTGGCCGATCTGCCACTTGCGCCCGAGCTGATAGCCGTAATCCTCGATCGACGTGCCCTGCAGCGACTTCAGCGTCACGACCACGAGCTGGTCCGTGGTCTTGGCCTCGAGATCGGCGGAGAGCTTTTCGAGCTGCTCGCGGGTGGACGCATCGAGAATGCCGGCCCCGTCGACCACGCGGCCGGTCAATTCGGGAAAGGTCAGCGATTGCGCCAGCGCCGCCGTAGAAATGACGGCAAGCGCGAGCGCAACGATGAAAGCGCGGAGCCGCATGCGCGGCCGCCCGTCAGAACTTCACGCTGGGCGGCTTGTCCGAGCCCGCGGTCGCGGTGAAGGTTTCCATCGGCTTGTGGCTGGCATAGACCGTCTTTGCCCAGATGATACCCGGCCAGGTGCGCAGCTCGGTGTTATAGGCACGCGCCGCCTCGATGTAATCGCGCCGTGCGATCGCGATGCGGTTCTCGGTGCCTTCGAGCTGCGATTGCAGCGCCAGGAAATTCTGGTTCGATTTCAGGTCCGGATAATTCTCCACCGTCGCGATCAGGCGGCCGAGCGCGCCGGACAATTGCGCCTGCGATTCCTGGAATTTCCTGAATGCATCGGGATCGGTGATCGTATCGGCATTGACCTGGACCTGGGTGGCGCGGGCGCGGGCGTTGATCACCGCCTCCAGCACCTCTTTCTCCTGCTTGGCGTAGCCCTTCACCGTCTCGACCAGATTGGGGATCAGGTCGGCGCGGCGCTGGTAGTTGTTCTGCACGTCGGCCCATTTCGCCTTGGCCTGCTCATCCAGCGTCGGGATGTTGTTGATGCCGCAACCCGACACGAACAGGGCCAGCAGGATCGCGAGGACTGGCGTCAGGCGGCGGGGCAGAGAGACGGCGAGCGCTGTCATGGGGACACTCCGGGATCAAGGCGCCCGTGCGGGCGCTCCTGAACGCGTATCATGGCGGAAAGTTCCCCGCTTTGCCTGGAAAAAGCGAGCGGCTAGAGAGCAAGCGACCTGACGGTCATCGCGACAGCCACGCCGACGGCCAGAGCCGCGAACTCTTTCCGCCACCACGCCATCAGCAGCGCCACGGCGACAACAGCGACCACCGCGGGCGCGCCCTCCCTGAGTAGGATCGGCAAGATGAGCGCAGCAACCACGCAGCCGGGCAAGGCCTCCATGATCCGTTGAATGCGCGGCGTGAACTGCACATTCCCCATCAGCCAGTAGCCGGAAAACCGCAACGTCGCGGTCACTATACCCATGCAGATGATGGCGACATACGGCCCGTAGGGAACGACGCTATTCATCGGACATCAATCCAGCGGTGATCGCGCCGGCGACAACGCCGACGATCAGATACCAATAACCGGGCGCCAGCTGCTGCATCAGCAACGCGACCGCGCCAGCGACCGCCCAGGGAATCGAACGGCCTATGCCCTTGTAGGTCGGCGTCAGCAGGGCGACGAAATACAGCGGCAGAATGAGATCGATAGCGTAGCGCTTCGGATCGGTGATCAAGCCGCCGAAGATCTGTCCCGCTGCGGTCGCTCCAACCCATGTGAGCCAGCAGGCGAGCCCGCCGCCGAACAGAAAGCCGACATCCGCGCCGCCGGACGCGCGATAGCGCACGGTTGGGATCCAGTTTGTGATCGTCATCATGAACAGGCTTGGATAAACCTGCCACGGCGGCGAGCCGGCAATCCAGGGCTGCATGGCCGCCGGCGGAATCGAGAGACGCAAATTCACGACGATGGTGGTGGCGACGATGGTCGCCAGCAAAAGTACCGAAATCGAAGGCGCCCACATCTCCACCGCCAGAAACTGCGAGATACCGGCGGATACAAGCGCGCTCATCAAGACTGTTTCCAGCAGCGGCACGCCCTTCTGCGCGGCCAGCGCACCGAAAGAGGCAGAGAAGACCACGACACCGGGCAGACCGGGGATGACCGCGATGGCCCCTTCCCGCACCCCGACAAGACTCCAATACGGAGCCGGTGCTCCATCACGTGCCTTGACGTCCATCCAACCCTCACCGTGGTCACACCGTTATGGCGGAATGCCGATAGACATTCCCCGCGCGTTGCGCGGGACACCGACTCACCGATAAATCTTATCGAAACCCAATCCGCGTGCGACGACGCGGATGCGGACGGGCTATGCGCGCAGCGTGGTGCGGAGCGCTCGTCATTTTGCCTTGATCGAGGATCGGTTCGGACTTCGCCCGGACGAGGCCGTTTCGTGGGTGGCGAACCGACTGATGATTGGAGCGGGCGAAGGGATTCGAACCCTCGACCCCGACCTTGGCAAGGTCGTGC
>CAZXJZ010000151.1:0-11836 GCA_964641065.1 uncultured Hyphomicrobiales bacterium
TGTAGCGCTCGTTCAGGCCGGGGCTGCCGAGACCGCCCTTGCAGGTCGGCTCGATGTTGAAGCGCGGCACCGCATCGCTCGCGGCGATGGCCAGCGGCAGGAGCAGCACGAGCGGCGTGGGGAAGGCCATGGATCTTTGTCTCCGGAAGGCGTCGCCGAATGATAATGCATCGCCGGGCGGAGGGGAATTGCATCCGCCGCGTTTCGGCCGCCCTTTGGAGAAAGACGAAGCAGTGTTAATCTGACGTTTCGATTTCGGCCCGCGGGCCCATCGCACAGGAGGACGTCATGGCAAAAGGCCAGATGCGCACCAACAAGGAAAAGAAAAAGCAAAAGGCCGATACCGGCAAGACCAAGCCGGTTTCGGCCTACAAGGCATCGCTGTCACAAAGCGGAAAGAAATGAGCGGCCGTCCTGCGGGGGTTTACCACCCGCGCAGGATTTGGCGCGGCTCAGGCCGCGCTTTTCTTCTTCTGCGTCCGCTTCAGCGGAAAAGCCGGGCTGTCATAAAGCGCGCGCATCTCGGCTTCGGTATAGCGCGACTCGTTGACCTCGAGCGTGGCGCCAAGCAGCGCCGCGCCCGGCATCTCTTCGACCGCGAAACGCACGGCTTCGGCGGCGGTGTTGAAGCGCTTGTAGCTGAACGGCCCGCGCACCCGGCGGCTGCGGCTCGGATACAGCTCGGCCGGCGCCTTAAAATCGAACCCGGAAAGGTCACGGACCTGCGCCTGCCACCGGGCACGATTGATGGACTGGGGCTCGTTCGCCATTGGCTTTACTCCTGTCGCTTTAAAAGAATCGCAGCGACGGATGCGGCGCTGGCGAGACATCATCGAAATAGGGCACACTGCTGGAGCGCGCCGGGAGCACGAGGGCTCCGACAGACGTTCCATAGATAGGGGTTTGGGCGTCGAATTGCCAGCCAATATGCCCCCGGACCTCCCATGTCTGCAGGTCAGACCTGCTCCAAACGACTGATAAAGCAACATTTTCCGACAAATATTGCGGTGCAGCAAAAATTGTTGACTTGAGAAGGAAATTGCTTTAGGTTTCAAATAATTTCAGGCGCCGCAGCACGCTCGAAATGTCGAGCCGAAATGGCATTTCGAGCCAGAAGGGCAAAGCCGGCGCCATTTTCAGCCCCGGAGCCAGTTAACCTCATGTCCGACCATCCGATGCGCGGTTTCGCCCGCGCATTTTGCTATGCGCTTGCCGCGCACGAGCCTGCTCGCATCGCCCCGCTGATCCATGACGACATCGACTGGACCATATTCGGCCCGGTGGATCTCCTGCCATTCTTCGGCCACCGCAAGGGCAAGGCGGCCGTCCTGTCGATGTTCGGCCGGATTGCCGAAAACCTGCAATTGCGCGGCTGCGACATGGAACGCGCCCTCACCGACGGCGATCATGCCGCGAGCATGATGCGGGTCACCGCCCGCGATCTGCGCTCAGGCCGCACGCTCAGCCTGCGGCTGGCGTTGTTCGCGCAGTTTTCCGGTGACAAGCTGATGGCGCTGCGCGCGGTATTCGATACCTTCGATGCGGCCGAACAGGCGCTCGGCCGGCATATCGATCTGTCGGCGGCCGCCTGAGCTCGCGGCCGCCCCGCGCTGCGCGAGGCGCCATTGCAGCGCCTTCGCAAGTTACGCATAATTCCCCGCGTTGCCGCGCGAATGCGGAACGGTGATCGCGCGCCACTACGCGGCGATGGGAAGCGGAACCATGAGGCTCACGACGGCGGCGGCCGCACTTGTTGCATTCCTTGCGCTCGTCTCGAACGCTGCGCAGCTCCGCGCTCAAACGACAGAGTCAAAGCCCGCGGACACGAAGCCCGCCGAGTTCGAGACGCTCGCCGACAAGGACGTGCCGGCCGCGGTCGTATCGCGAATGAAGTGCAAGACGCCGTCCGGCCCGACGACTCGACGACCCTTTTCCGGCGGCTTCGTCTTCACGCAGTCCTGTACCGACGGCGCCGATCCGCTCGTCCGCGTCGTATTCGCCACCAGTCGCGACGGCGCGAATGCACGCATCCTGCAATTTCACCGGCCTGAGGGGCGGCGCATGTCCGCGCTGGCCACCGTCTCGTTCCTGCCGGCGGACAACGAGATTGCAGGCACCACCGGGCGCTTGACGCGCTTGATCTGCCGCTCCGAAGGGCGCTGGCGCATGGAAGGCAAGCAGCCGGCGCCGGGTCTGGTCTACTGGCGGCAGACCCGCGATTGCGAGGGCAAGACCGGCTGGCGGACGGTAACCGGCCGCGCGCGGTAACCCGCGGAGACCGCGCGGTATTCGTTGCCAAATTTGCCGCATTGGGACCGCGGGTCCGCCATCGTGAGGTGCGGCTCGTGCCTCCTTGCCGTGCGGCTATCTCTACTCCCTGGGGACTGCACGGCGGGGGTCCGCGTGCAACTTGGAACGGAGTATCAAGATGACGGCCATCAAGCGTCTCGGTGATGTGGATCGCCAGGCCTCCAACGAATTCGAAGGTGAAATTCGCGAATTCATCCGCCGCGATGTCTCAAGCCGCCGCCCCGGCAGCGCAGAGCCGTCTGCGACCGCGCAGGCGGAATCCGACAATCTCAATTCGCTGATCGAGCGGGTCTCCGGCGCCACCGTCGGCGAGATCGACCGTCTGATTGCCGAGTTGCAGACCATCCGCTCGCTGCTGCAAAGCGAGGGCGACCGGGTCCGCCGCGAGATCACCGGTTATGCCGGCCTCAGCCAGTCGGCGGTCGCGACCATGAAGGTGATCAACGACACCCTCTCGCAGCTGCGGCCCGGCGCACTGGCCGGCACTGCCCGCAAGGACTGAACGTCAGCGTCAGAACCCGATACCGATTCCGAATCCACCGCGGCCGCCGATCCCGATCGAGACCGGCGGACCTGCGGGGCCGCCACCGCCTCCGAAGATCTCCCGGTCGGTCGGCGGTCGGATGCGCTCGGGACGCACCGCCTCGCGCTGCGGAGGGGGCCGCCGAACGGGCGGCTCGGCCTGGCGCTGACGCTCCGGCGGACGCTTGGCCTGCTGCTTTGCCGGCGGCTTGGGGGCCGCCGGAATGGCGATGCATCGATCGCCGGAAACCTGCTGCCCGCTACCGCAGGTGAGCGGGCAGATCCGGCCGCGCTGCACCCTCACCGCTTCCAGTGCGCTGACGGTGGCGCCATTCGTGTCCAGATCCATGCCGGCTTGTCGATTGAACTGATCCATTGCGGCACGCGATTTCGCCGACCAGTTGCCGTCGGTGGTACCCGGATCGCAGCCCACGCGTTTCAGCTGCACCTGAAGGTCGCGCGCGATTGCTCGCATGTCGACCCGCGGCTCCTCCACCTTCGCTTCGGGCGCAGATAGAACAGCGACTTGCGATGGAGTCTGCGTGACCGGCCGCTGTGCGACCGACGTCGGCGGCCCAGCCGGAGGCAGAAGCTTGTCGCGCTGCTGGCGCGCCAGCGACGCGTAGAAGCCGGACGGATGGACGGCAAGAAAAGACTCCCACGCATCAATCGTGCCGACGCGCTCGGCCAGTTCATAATCGCGTTGCGGATCGGCGGCGGGCTCGGCAACCTGAGGGTTGGGCAGGACGGAGATCTGACGCGTCGGCTCCGGCGGCTTGCCCGGGCCTGACACCAGCGCCAGTTGGGCTCCGCCGAGAGAACCGGCCACGAATGGTTCCTGCCGGCTCCCGGTCGCCCGCATCACGTCATCGCGCACATGGCCGAGCGCAATCCGGATATCCCGGCCGGGCACGGCTAGGTTTTTCACGAGCGCGGCCGCGAACGGGCTGTTGTCGCCCTGCCCGTCCTCCGCCGTCGACCCCGGTTTCGTCGCGAATGCGACCAGCGTATCGGTGGTAACCGGTTCGACCTTGGCGAGCCCGCCGCTCACATTGCGAGTCGCGACGCTCCGCTGCATCGTGCGGACGAACGGGTTGTCGCGGCAGGCATCGAGGATAACAAGGCGCAGCCGACGCGCCGGCTCGATGGCCCGCATCATGCGGTCGAGCGAGAGCGCCTCGTCTTCGACATCGAAATCGCTGGCCAGTTTCGCATCGACCGGCAGAAGATAATTCGTGCCGTTCACCTCGATCCCGTGGCCGGCGAAATAGATCACGGCAATGTCGGAATCCCGCGCGATCGCGGTGAAGTCGCGTGCGGCGCGCTTGAATTCGAGATTGCCAAGATCGAGCTTGCTCTCGACCACATCGAACCCGGCATTGCGGAAGAGCCCGGCGACTGCGTTGGCATCGCGTGCAGGATTGGCGAGCTGACTGGCGTTCTGATAGGCGCTGTTGCCGATCACCAGCGCCACCCGCTTCTCGGCGCGAGCATCCGGAATGCCAAACGACAGGGCAACCCAAAGGCTGCAAACAACCATTGCCAATCGCATCATCGCGCACCCTTGGACCGCAACCCCTGGACCCGCAAACGCCGGCTCGTGGCCGAAAATTGCGGAACAATTCTACCAGTGCGGGGGCAGAGGTCCAAGCTGTGTCGGTGCAGAAGCCAAGGCCGTTCACGCGGGTTTGTAGGTCCGCGCACGGCATGAGCAGATACGGAGCAAGCAAAATTTAGGGGGCGCCGTCGCTCTTGCTGACGATATCAACAATCTGGCGTTTGGCCGGATCGACAATCACGATCGTTTCATCCGGCAGCTTTGCAAACTTGAAATCGCGCAGGACGCCGATCTTGTCCTTCACCGACACCGGCATTTCGTTGAGCATCACCGAATCCGGTATCTGGGCCCCGATCGAGACCGCGCTACCCTCGGGTATCGGCCGGGCCGGCTCCTGCCCGACCTCGCTATAGATCGTGCGCTTGTGATCGGCGGTCAGCCCAATCCCGGGGGCCGGCGTCGCGGCTCCATTAGTTTGGGCCAGCGATGGCGTCGCGATCGGAGCCAGCGCAAGCGTTGCCGCGACCGCGATCGAGCGTAGCTTTTCATACGACATGATATCCGCCCCCTGGCGGTCAGTTTTTCCGATCTGCCTTGCTCGGCGCCGGCTGCGTCACGCTGACCGGATCGGATCCGGCCATGCTTTCTTCCAGGCCCTGCTCGAGCTTTTTTTCAGCCTCGCTTTGATCGCGTGCGGCGGGATGCTTATTCACGTCGGGATTGCCGCCGCGCTTTTCAGTCGAGGGGTGTGTCATTCGCAGGCTCCGTGGGGTGTCCGCGATACAACGCGGCTGAGGCGGAGCTGGTTCCCTCGGTTTGAATTCGGAATATTGGCACGTGTAGCAACTGGCGGTCCAACTCTGGCCCGCGTCCGATCGTGCCTATCGGTTTCGCACGGCTCAGCGAGACGACAGAATCACCGGATCGGGACTTGCTTCAACGGCGGTGTTGATATGACCTGTGACCACGACCAGTGCGATCATCGCGATGATGGCGACGACGCAGCCATACGCCAGTCCGACCAGTCTGAGGCCCTTCTTGTCCGGCATTTCTCGACGTCCTGTCTGAACTCAAGGCGCACAAGGCACTTCGCAGCGACGGCCGGAAGAAGCCGCGTGCCATGAAATAGGGCGCAGTGATTGATTATTCGATAACGCTGACTAAGCGATGCGGCGTGCCCGACGCAAGTCACTCGATGATCGACACGACGTAGCGCCCGAGCGGATTGACCAACGCAATCCGGTCTCCGAGCTTTGCGTAATAGTACGGTTTCACCCAGGGCATCTGCTCACCGATGCTGTCGGGAACCGGCTTCAGCGAAATAGACGGAGGAACCACCTGCGTCTCTTCAAGCGTGGCGGTTCCTTCGCCTTTCTCCTGGGCGAGCGCACCGACGATGGCCTGCTTCTGTTCGTCGGTGAAATTGAAGGTGTGCGTCAGGGTCGGCTGCAGGTCGTGCTCGAAAATCGAGACGTTATGCGCTGCAGTTTCCTGCGACGACGGCACGATCTGGCCGGCCACCCGGGGCTTTGCGTTGTTGACCGGCTGATCGGTCGGCGCGAGACCGACAGTTGATTCGGGATTGTGAACAGGCTCCGGGGCCTGCAGGGCCGGTTGGGTCGAACCCTCCGGTTGCGCCATCGACGGATCGTCGCCGGCCTGGGCCGGCGCCGGCGCTCCCGTTGATTGCGCCAAAGCCATGCCTGCACCGGCGGCGGAAAACAGCAGAGCTGCGCAGAATGTGGGAAGCGTGTGTTTCATGACCGGTACCGTGCTAAGGAGCGGCCTGCTCTACCGCCGCGGATGATCTCCGCCTTTCAATGCATCGACCCAACCGGCAGTTCCGGACGCGGCGCTAAACCATCGTATATGCGCCCGACATCATCGCTACCGGCTGCCGACCGGATGCGCCAAAAATCGACACCCGGCCGAAGCTCGTGGTGGTGCCGGCGCGCAGGATACGGGCATCGGCAAGCAGATCGAATTGCGCTGGCCCCAGAAAATGCGCGGTCTGATCGATCGCGGTCATCGGGCGATAGCCATTCCAGGCCGCCGCGCAGGCAAAGATCATCGCCGCATCGGCGAATGCCATCAACGCCTGCGTTGAGATGGTCTTGCCGTCGGCGCAGGCCTTGCGCGTGAACGGCAGTCGAAGGACCGCACCGGGATTCCAGTCGGGCGCGGCGCCGGCCGGGCGCCAGGCCTCCACCGCTTCGATCAGCAAGCCGAGTTCCTGCGTCCAGGGCGGTATCACCTCCAGCATCAGCCGGCTCGCGGCGCGCAAGCCGAACATGCTTGGCGTCGGTGCCGGGGCGTCTGCTGACATTCGCTTCCCCCGCTTCCCCGCGGATCGCCGGGCGGCGGCCCGGCAGGATGAGAGCCGCGCCTGAGCCTGCCAGGCTGTCGCAAATCAGGCCCTGACAGTATTGTCCGGAAAACGCCACGCGGTAAGGGAGTATGAGTCTCCGCAGCCGAAATCTGTGTACAAGCGCCGGCCAAACCCACCGGCAGGCGGGGCCACACTCCGCCAAAAAATGCACTTCGGAGGCCACCGGACGGAGCAATCTCTTGACCACGCCCGTGCGCAGCGGCACCGTCTGCACGCTCGGTTGGGGGGTTCTATGTCTAGGCGCTTTTTTCTGGTGCTCGCCGCAATGGTCGTTGGGTTGGCCCTGATTCCTCAGGCCATTCCTCGGGCTGTGGCCGCCAACTGGCTGGAAAAGAATTTCTGGATGAGCGGGCCGCGCTATAGCGGCGACATGCCGGCCTGCGACAGCGGCTGGGCGCTCGGCGCGATCCAAAGCCGCTTCAACAACAAGGAATTCGCGTTCTGGAATTCCCGTCTGGGCATTGTGAAGTTCGACGAGATCCACGAGACCGCCAACCGCCCCTGGTCGTCCGACACCATCCCGCGGCGCTTCTGCACGGCCCGCGCGCTGATCTCGGACGGGGTCTGGCGGCCGGTGCATTATCTCATCGGCGAGGATCTCGGCATGATCGGCGCTACGTGGGGCGTCGAGTGGTGCGTGGTCGGCTTGGACCGCAACTGGGCCAGCAATCCGGCCTGTCGGATGATGCGACCATAATTCCAGCGGCTCTTTTTCATTTGTTCTTGTAATGTTCTTTTTGCCGGGATAGCCTGCCTGTGGTGTAGGTCATCCGTCGGGGGCGTAACATGCTGACGATTGCCGACCGTTTCGCGGTCATCCTTGCCTTCTCTCTGATCATGGTGGTCTCGGCATTCGCGCAGGACGTGCGACCGGATACCGGCGACCGCTTCGCGCAACAGCGAGCGCAAGAGCGCTTCCAGTCCGGAGAGCGCTTCGAGTCCGGCGGCCGCAACGATGCGCGCAACCAGCCGGGGCGCTTCGATTTCTATGTGCTCGCCTTGTCGTGGTCGCCGTCATTCTGCGAATCGTCGCGCGAGCGCAATGGCGGCCGGTCCAACCTGCAGCAATGCGCCGGCGAGCGTCCCTATTCCTTCGTCGTGCACGGGCTCTGGCCGCAATATGAGCGCGGCTTCCCGCGTGACTGTCAGGTTCCGGCGCCGCGGCTCTCGCGCAACATCGTCAACACCATGCTCGACATCATGCCGGCGCCGCGCCTGGTGTTTAACCAGTGGGACCGGCACGGCACCTGCACGGGCATGAACGGGCAGCAATATTTCGACACCGTGCGCAAGGCCCGCGAGACCGTGCAGATTCCGGCGCAGTTCAAGGACGTCGAAAAGTATCTGGCGGTCACGCCGGGTGAAGTGGAAAAGGCCTTCATCGAAGCCAATCCCGGCCTGTCGGCGGATGGCATCGCCGTGACCTGCGATAGCCGGCGGCTGAGCGAGGTGCGGATCTGCATGTCGAAGGATCTGCAATTCCGTGGCTGCTCGGAAGTCGACCGCCGCTCCTGCCGCGGCGAGAAAGTAATGATGCCGCCTGTCCGCGGCGGCTGAGCCGGCCGATATCGGGCTCGGCGCACTATGTCGGCGCGCATTGAAGACCGCGGCTCTTGACGAACACGTTCGCGCAGTCACCCTGCCGCGCCGATGAATTACCGACACGCCTTCCATGCCGGCAATTTTGCCGATGTCGTCAAGCACGCGCTACTCGCGCGCGTGGTGACGCATCTGCGCAAAAAGGAAACCGCATTCCGCGTCATCGACACTCATGCCGGCACCGGTCTCACCGATCTGCGGAGTGACGAGGCGCGACGCGGCGGCGAATGGCAGGGTGGCATCGGACGGGTGTGGCAACACGCATTCGACGCCGGTGTCGCGGCGTTGCTGGAGCCCTATCTGTCCGCGATCGCGGCGTACAATCCGGGCAGCAAGCCCGGTGTCGCGCCAGATCGCGAACGTCTGCCCTCACCGGACGACACGTCTGTCGCCGCACCCGCTTTTTATCCCGGCTCGCCGCTTCTGATCAGGCAATGGCTGCGGCCGCAGGACCGGCTGATCGCCTGCGAACTCGAAGCCAATGCGGCGAGCATGCTGTCGCGCAATCTGCACGGCGACGCGCGCATCAAGGCGATCGCGATCGACGGCTGGACCGCGCTGAATGCATATATTCCGCCGAAGGAAAAGCGCGGCCTTGTGCTGATCGATCCGCCTTACGAACAGGACGACGAGTTGCAGCGCGCCGCGCAAGCCGTCACTGCGGCGCATCGCAAATGGCCGGTCGGCACGATCCTGCTCTGGTACCCAATCAAGGATCGGCGCGAGATCGTCCGCTTCGGCAAGTCGCTCGCCGCGTTCGGACTTGCAAAGTTGTTGCAGATCGAACTGTCCCGCGCTGCGGTAGCCGGCAAAGGATTGCGCGGCACGGGGTTGCTGGTCGTCAACGCACCCTGGACTCTCCAGAGCGAAGCGCAAATTTTGCTGCCAGCGCTGGCGCAAGCGTTCTGGCCTGGAGAAAACAGCGAAATCAGCGTGCGGACCGTCGCACCGGGCTGAAATCCACACCAATTCTCTTTCCACACGTAAAACATTGGTCTTTACTGACGATGTTGGCTTTGACGTTCCGCCCTCTTAGGGGGGCCGGCGGAGTGACCGAGGCCCCGTAAAAAAGGCTGACGCTTTCCCCGATCGTGAATGTCCGGCCGAGCCGCTGCGCCGTGGGGGACGGCGGCTTAGAAATTGCGGGAAAGGAGTTCCCCGATGGCTCAAACGGGGATTGTCAAATTCTTCAATGGTGAGCGTGGCTACGGCTTCATCAAGCCGGACGATGGTGGACGAGACGTGTTCGTCCACATCACGGCGGTAGAGCAGGCCGGCATGAAGTCCTTGGCGGAAGGGCAGCGGATCAGCTTCGACGTTGAGCCCGACAAAAAGGGCAAGGGGCCGAAAGCCGTAAACCTCGTGGTCACCGGATAGCCCGCACTTCAAACACCTGCCGTCTTGCATGCCCGCGCGCGGCGCGATAGCGACCGCCGTTGTCAGCATCTTTTTTCATCGACGTCCCGCAATCGGAAATCCCCATGATCCTTCGTTCCGCGCCACCGTCCCCCTTCGGGCGCAAGGTTACGATCGCCGCAGCCGTGCTCGGTCTTTCAAGCCGCATCGACATTCAACCGGCCGATACCAACAACGAAGCCGATCCCTTGCGTGCGCAGAACCCGCTCGGAAAAATTCCGGCGCTTGTTCTCGATGACGGACAGACGCTGTTCGATTCCCGCGTGATCCTCGATTATCTCGACCATCTCGCCGGCGGCGGCCGCATCGTTCCGCAAGCGCCCGATGCCCGCTTCGCGGCGTTGCGGATGCAGGCGCTGTGCGACGGCATCCTCGATGCGTCGATCCTGCAGGTCTATGAGGCGCGCTACCGGCCGGAAGCGATCCGTCACCAGCCATGGCTCGATTATCAGGCCGGGAAAGTCACACGCGCGCTGGCCGCGCTCGAAAGCGAACCTCAGGCCCTCGATCCCGTCCCGCATGTCGGACAGATCACGCTGGCCTGCGCACTCGGGTATCAGGATCTGCGTTTCGGCGGCACCTGGCGCGCCAGTCATCCGAAACTGGTGGCCTGGCTCGATCGGTTCGCCGCACAGGTGCCCGCCTTCGAGGAAACCCGGGTCAAGCCCTAATCAAGCGACCTTCGGCTTCACGGCGCGGCGCACGCTGCGAGAAG
Organism: uncultured Hyphomicrobiales bacterium; assembly: GCA_964641065.1. Lineage (GTDB taxonomy): Bacteria > Pseudomonadota > Alphaproteobacteria > Rhizobiales > Xanthobacteraceae > Pseudorhodoplanes. The sequence continues at coordinate 10,510 of CAZXJZ010000151.1, forward strand.
CTTGCCTTCACCCGCGGGCGTGACCCGCGGGTCCCTCGCAATGGCGGCAACGCCAGGCTCCGATCAGAACCGGTAATTGACGCCGAAGCGGAGCAGGTTGTTGTTGAGGCCGTTGTCGGTGCCGGTCACACTAAAGGAGCGCTCGGCGAAGCTGAGATACAGATACTCGGCCTTGACCGACCAGTTCTGATTGAGCGCGACTTCGGCGCCCGCGCCGACCGTCCAGCCGAGACTGTTGCGGGTCTCGGACAGGCCACCCCACGTTTCGGCCTCGAGGCTTCCGAAGGCAAGACCGCCGGTGCCGTAGAACAGAACGCCGCTCCACGCCGCGATGCCGAGGCGACCGCGCAACGTGCCGAACCACGGATTGGAGAATTTCCATGGCGCGAAGGTATCGTCCGCATTGGTGATGTTGAGGTCGCCCTCGACGCCGAAGACGAAATTGCCGTTCTGCCAGTTGTAGCCGGCCTGCAGACCGCCTGCCGCGCCGGAGGGCTTTGCCGGATTGTTGTCGACGGAGCCCCACTGATAGCCGACATTGGCGCCGATATACGGGCCCATCCAGCGGAACGCGACGGGCGGCGGGGGCGGCGCGTATTGCGGTTGCCCATAGCCGATATCGGCAGCCTGCGCGTGACCCGAAATCACCATCGTCGCCAGCGCAGCCCCGAACAGCGATTTTTTCATCTGACTCACTCCTGCACAGGTTCCGCAGTCATTGCGGGCGCGCGGGACATGCCCGCGCAACGGCCGATCGATGGCCTTTTCTGCTAAGAGTTATCGGGTTGTTTAAGTTAAGCACTCGTGAATCGGACCGATGAGCTAAACGCATCGCTAACGGACCGTTAAAATCACGGAAACCTCTGTTAACGATCCATTGACCACCCGCCGCGGGCGGGGCTACGCGAAGCCGGCCTTGCGCAAAAGCCCTGCCGGGAACATCTGAACCGTCTCTCATGAATGGCCGAAAGACCGATATCGAACCTGAACTCGACCTCAGCGACGAGGATGAGGATCAGAGCCTGCCGCTGGCGGAGCCTGACGCAGCGCCGGACGAGCCGGCTCTGTCGCTGCCGGCCGGCGGACGCGCCACGATCGCCGAATATCTGAAGCACGCGCCCGCAACTCCGGGCGTCTATCGCATGCTCGATGCGGCCGGCGACGTGCTCTATGTCGGCAAGGCCAAGAGCATCAAAAAGCGCCTCGCCTCCTATGCGCGGCCGACCGGACACGACACCCGGATCGCGCGCATGATCGCGGCAACCGCCTCGATCGAATTCGTCACCACGCGCACCGAGACCGAGGCGCTTCTTCTCGAAGCCAATCT
>CAZXJZ010000152.1:0-11832 GCA_964641065.1 uncultured Hyphomicrobiales bacterium
GGACTGGTAGTCGAGCAAAGACCGTTCCTCGGTCCAGTATTTGCTGAACTCATCCGTGTAGAAAAAGACCGACTTGTCCTCGGCTGATGAACCATAGGCGGTCAGGGACAGGTTGCCCAGATTCCCGACATCGCTCGCGGACGCGCTGGAGATCCGGATGGTCCATGTGCCGGCGGCGCTTTCACCCTGAAAGGCGCGCGACATCAATTGCCAGCCGCCGGAAATCACAGCTCCCTCCAGCCCATTCTGGTCCAGAAGTCGCGAAACCGTTCCGCTTGGGGAGATCAGATCAATAGTGAGATTTCGGCTGGCGCTGAATCTCAGGTCGTTCAGGTCCAGAACCATGGCCTCGACGGTCTGGTCGGCACCGATTTCGATCTGGATATCGGTTGTCTTCGCCTGTCCAACACTCCAGGAGCCCGATATGCTCCCGGTGGAGCTGAGCTCGTTGGTGCTGACGGCCGGCCCGGCAAACGCCTTGAACCAGTCTTCGGCCAGCAGGACGGCTGCATAAGCATCGGCCATGCCGAAGCCGTAATCGTTGGAGAAGTGCAGCCCGCCGCCATTCCAGTTTCCGGCGGCGTTGACGATCCAGGCCGATGCTTCATACCGATAGGTGCCGGCACCAATCTCGGAGCCTGTATGATTAGCCGAAATCGACAGAATTTTCTGCACATCCCGCCAGCCAAGACCGGGATTGGCCTCAAGCATCGCGGCCTGTATTCCGGCAATCTGCGGGGTCGCCGCAGACGTGCCTCCGAATGTTGAGGTGTAGTCGTCGGCCGAATAACCCGGCAGCCCCGTTACATCCGTCGTGGTGATGCCTGTGTAACTATCGCTCGAGGGCGCTACGACGAGAATCGAGGCGCCAGGATTGGAGTAATAGGCGACGCTTCCGAGATGGTCCGTAGCGCCGACGACGACCACATGACGGTCAACCGTAAGTCCGTTGGTCTCCGTGCTCAGTCCGAGTTGACGATAGTTTCCGGCCGCAACATTGGCGATGGTCCCAAGCTTCCCGCGTCCCAGGTCAGCAGCCATGGTGAAGCCAGACAGCGCCGCTGCATATTCCGCAACCAGCGGATTGGCGGCGAACGCGCCGGTGAAACTCCATGAATGATTGGTGATGTGGAAAAGCGACTGTTGCTTCAGAACGTTCCAGACGTAAGCCGAGTCGCGCTGAGAATCGTCAAAGATGTTGATCGGCGAGATCTTGGAGTCATAGGCGATCCCGACGACTCCCTCGCCGTTTCGTGCGGCGGCAATAATTCCCGCGACGCTTGTCGCGTGTTCGTCGCCCGTTTCTGAAATGATCGTCGCGTTCCCGCCCTTGATCTTCTTGTTCAGGACTGCGTTGGTGGAAAGGTCGGCGTGAGCGATATCCATCGCCGTGTCGTACACTCCAACCGAGATTCCTCGGCCGCTGTAGCCCAGGCTCCACACCGGAGTGACATTGATGTTGACCGCATCAGCACCGCCGTTTGCCTTGCTGAACAGATTTTCCTGCTCACCGAACAGGGGATCGATCGGACCATCCGCCGGATCTGCGGCAGATGAATCGAGCCAGATCCCCTGCGTGCTGATCGACAGCGCAGAAAGATCAGAAAACTTGTTGGCGAAGTCCGGAGACTTCGAACGCTTCGACATGACCGCCCCCCGGTCTTTTTGTTGGGACGGTCATCGCACGCGAAGCTTGATAGAGTGGTTACGCAGAATACGTTTGATTTTTCGCGGTGAACCAGCACTTAAACGGCTCTATAAAGTTTTACAAAGCGCGCCTTTACCAAGCATTTCCCTTGATGATTTTTGCCCGTTGCAACGCTGCGAGGTCGTGACTTGTGCGGCGGTCTTCACCGAAACAGATCGTGCGAGGATTCCCGCAACGTGCTGCCGTATGTAAAGATCTCGATAACCCTGAGACTTTGTGAATCGGCTCAAGCGAGGCCGCTCCTCCTCCACCGGGGGATGTTTGCGTAACGCTCCCGCAGAGGGTGAGGACAGCGGGAGGCGAAGACGTCGAAACCACGCTCAAGAACGCGGCTCGCAGACACCGTTCGTTCACCGCGTGTCGGGACATCCCGAATGGATCTGAAATCGCGGTAGCGACGCTTCCATTCCTCGATGAAAGCTGACTCGTCGGCGCCCGACAGATGGAAAGGACGGCGAATCCGCGGCACGACGAATGCGATTCGGTCTCAATTCTTTGATCGCTGGTCGCTCACGCGCATGCGTGCGTGTTTGACGATCACGATTCCGACTGCCGCGCGTCATTCATCCGTCGCTCGACCGCGCCGCAGATGATGTGACCGACCGCGATATGCATTTCCTGAATATGGTTGGTGAGGTCCGATGGCACACAGATGCAGATGTCGCACAGTTGCCGCATCATGCCGCCGGATTGGCCGGTAAGCCCGATGGTCCTGACGGAACGGGCTCGGGCAGCCTCGATCGCCCGCAGCACGTTCTTGCTGTTTCCGCTGGTCGAAATGGCAACAAGGATGTCCCCTGCTTTCCCGATCCCATGCACCTGGCGCGAGAACACTTCATCGAATGAATAGTCGTTGGCAATGGCGGTCAGGGCCGATGTGTCCACCGTCAGCGCCAGCGCCGGCAGCGGTGCCCGCTCCATCCGATAGCGCCCTACCAATTCGGCGGCGAGATGCTGCGCATCCGCTGCCGACCCGCCATTTCCGCAAAACATGACCTTATTGCCATGCCTGAATGCGTCCGTGATCCCGTTAATCGCCGTTTGCACGACATTCTCAAGGTCTGTCAGCGCTTCAAAATTCCTCGCAGCCGTCAGACAATAAGTCCGAAATTCCGACATTCGTCCTGATCCGCATCCTTTACGCGTGGCTCGTCCGCCGATCTCTTAGCGGACAAACCGGCCAGACACCAATGTAGGGAGTTCCGCGGCAGCATCGCGGGGGATCAAGCCAGGCGGGTCCCCTTCCGCGGACGTCGACCGCCTCGGGCGCCGAAGGCTCGCAACTGGTCTGGACCTGCCACAGCACTCGGCATGCAATATTAGGACGATACCGTTAACTTCATATTAGGTTTGGTTGACGACACCTTAATGAGGTGTTACAAGTTTACTGTACACCCCCGAAGAGGTGTGCAGACCCCCGTGTCCCCTTACCCCAGGGGCAAACCTAGTCGAGGCCGCCAGCCCAATTCCCCCCTGGGTTGGTGGCCTCTTGGGTCTCGCAAGGTGACATGGATGGAACGCGCTCGGAGTTTGTCAGGTACGGGGACTTTGAAGGTCGGGCACATATCGGGTCCCGTTCGATACGAATTAGCGGTTACCGAAGGCTACGGCTCGAACGAATGCTGTGGAACGATAAACGCTGATCCTGGGCTTATCGAAGTCGCGTTCTCTGCAGCCCAAGCAAAAATCGTCCGCGACGATACCGGGAACGCTATGAGTATTGTGGTCAAACGGTGTTCCAGCGATGGCACCGCCGACGTCGACCTCAGCGGATAGCCTCGCACCCACGTGAGACACCAGCTGGCCTCAGGCCCTCTCAGAGCCTTGCTCTGATGGCTCACAAGAGCGTCACCAACCCGACCAGTACAACCTAAAATATCAAATCAATAAGGTCGCATTATCTTTCCAGTCAGACTTTGTGTGAATCAAAGCCGAACAAGCACCGAACACGTTGGCAATCCCGCGGCGAGGACAGGATGACGGCGTAATCAGGCGTCGCAGGCGGGACTTTGTTCAGATTTGCTGTCGTGACGGACGCTGCACATCTGGCTGATCCGGGCTTCCATTGACGTTCACACGGACCTTTTGGATGCGGGATTTGCCGTTAGCGCCGATTATCTCAAGCTCGAGCTCTTCCTCGCCTTTGAAATCCGGCCGCGATTTGTAGAACGCAATGAAGGCCGGAACCTCGATTGCAAGGCAGTTCTTGATATTAGTTGCTCTGACCCGACCGCGCTTCACGACCACCACGCCATTCCGCGGAGCCTGATGCAATTTGACGGTTGGCAAAGGACCGGGCGTGCAATCCTTTTTGACCGTCGCAAAGACGCCGATGCGGATGTCCTGGGCCGGCTTCCCAGCAAAACGCGATTCCGTCGGCTGGTCCTGAGCGATCGCCGTTCCGGCATAGACTCCGAGCAACAAAATGGCCGCCCACAGCATTCCGAAAGCCATTGCAACGGGTGGCCTGCGATCGGTGAATGGAGCTATGGCACAACAGAATAAGACGTGCGCAATTTTTACCATCTCACCGTCCCCAAAGAACACGCCGCTCGGACGACGAGACAAGTTCAAACCTAATGCCCACATCCCTAGATCGAAAACTCGTTGGCGCCATAGACGATCAACCGCGCAATCGCGGTGTTGGAGATGGCGCCGTGCTCGTCGCGCAACGTAAACTCAAAAGTGTCTTCGATGGTCTGTCCGGAATTTAGCGCATGGATAATCGCAGATGCAGTCGGATCATAGGTGACGCTGCCATCGGGGTTGAGCGTTACGCTAGCGCCGTGAAGGCTATCGGCCACTGTACCGAGTGAAATGATATCACCATCCGGATCGGTGGCATTAGCGACAAAGGCGGCCGGATCAAAATGAAACGGCACGTCTTCGTAAACGACATCAATGAAATTTATATTTGAAACAATTGGAGCCGCGTTATCTTCCTCAACATATGGTGCCGAGAATCCTACAAGAGGTCCGTCCAACGTTCCCCCTTGAGGCCCGTATACCGTGATTGTTACAGGTTGTGTAACCGTTCCACCTTTGCCGTCGTCAATTGTCACATCGAAGACTTCTATATGATTGCTGCCAGGCTCAAGCCCACTCAGAACAGCCGGATCAATGATATATTGCCATGTTACCAGCCCAGCCTGTTGCGCAAGCGTCGTATTCAATGCGCCGAGGGCGGTCGACCCGCTGCTCATTGCGGGATTGTAGGCGACAGAGACAATATGGGAATCGTTCGCATCCACGTCATAGAACTGGATGGTACCTGCAGTACTCGGAGTACTGACTGCGCCTGAACGCACCTCAAACACATGGACGCCCGCAAGCCCCGTACTGCCGATCGTGGTGTCAAGCGCTCGCATGGCGCCCTCAGTGCCGGATCCCGCCAGTTCGAAATAATGTGCGGCATTGTTGTCGCCGGCCGTATAGCCGGCGCGCGCTGGCGTCCCGCCAAGCCCGCCAGAGCCCCCGCTCGCATCGCCGGTGGTCCAGTCAATATCCTCGTAACGGAAGAGGATGTCGAAGTCGCCATTGCCGCGATCGATCAGCTGAAGCTGAAACGCGTTAAGCTTATTGGTTTTCTCGCTGAAATATCCGACGTCGTCCCAAGTGATGGTTAGCACGCCATTTTCAGCATCAAGGTCATAATAGACAAGGTTTGCACCTGTCGAATTCCCCCCCGGTGTCGGACTAAGGGACGTCGTAGGTCTCGTATCCACGTCCGCCCAGAATGGCGCGATAATGGGGTTGTTGCCGCCTCCCGCAATCTGTGACGGAGTGAAGGATGACAGAGGTCCGTTGAACGTGATGTTGCCGTTGTTATTGATATAGATTGAATTGTAATAGCTACCGAAGAAGTTTAGCCCCTGCTCCCCAAATATGGCGGTGATATTGATAGCCGACGTCGAGAGGTCGTCGTTGCGGTCGAGAAGACCTTCGCCGAAGCCCGCGCTTCCACCGAGCCCGTTGATCAGGCTGTTGCCGGCGGTGAGATAACCTGCCGCGACAGAACCGAGTGGCGAATCCGCGCTAACGCTTCCAGTCGTGTCGGCAACCACAATAACCGGCGCATCATTGGCGCCGAGAACCGTGACGGTGGCAGTAGCACTCAACTGCGTGCCATTGGCCTGCATGGTGTAGGGGATGACGATGGTCGCGGTCTGGCCCTGTGCGAGCGCGTCAAACGCAGTGCCGGGTGTTATTCTGATTTGATCGTTTTCGATAGAAATACCAGGCAGATCGAGCGGCACGCCCTGCGGCCCGGTGATCGTCGCGGTGCCAAGCGAGACAAGCGACTTGTTCGCGATGCCCACGGCATCGTTGGCGAGCACGTCGATAAGTGTAACGGCGTTCTCGCTTATTTCCCGCGCGTCGTCGAAGGCGACAGGTTCAGCAGCCGTCCCCGTCACCGTCCAGGATGCCGAGGCGGGCGTCGTCACGATTCCGTCCGAGATGCCGTAACTGACGGTGACCGTCAGTTGCTCGCTTTCGGCGAGCGACTGATAATCGCCATGAGCCGGATCAAGGGTGAAGGTCTGGTTGACGGCGTTGAAGATCACACCCGCCGGCAACGTGGCTGGGATATCAACGACCGAAAGTGCCGCATTTGCATCGACATCGGATGCATTCGCCCGCGCATTCAGGGTGACAGGGGGCCCGCCTTCAGTCGCGGCACCCATAACCGCGCCGCTGACCACAGGTGCGTCGTTGGTCCCGGTCACCGTCCATGACACCGACGCAGGCGTCGTCGCGATGCCGTCGGACACGCCATAATGCACCGTCACCGTGGTCTGCTGGCCTTGTGCAAGCGCCTGATAGGCCGCGCTGGCGGGGTCAAGGGCGAAGGTCTGCGCCAGCGGGTTGTAGGTCACTCCCAGCGGCAAATTAGAGGGAATGTTGACCACCGACAGCGTCGTTCCTGCATCTGGATCGGACGCATTGGCCAACGCATTCAGGCTGACCAGCGATCCGTCCTCAGTGGCCTCACCAGTAACCGTACCGCTCACCACCGGCACATCGTTCGTCCCAGTCACCGTCCACAACACCGAAGCAGGCGTCGTCGCGATGCCGTCGGACACGCCATAATTCACCGTCACCGTGGTCTGCTGGCCTTGTGCAAGCGCCTGATAGGCCGCGCTGGCGGGGTCCAGGGTGAAGGTCTGCGTCAGCGGGTTGTAGGTCACGCCCGACGGCAAATTGTTTGGGATGTTGACCACCGACAGAGTCGTTCCAGCATCCGGATCGTATGCGTTCTTCAGCGCGTCCAGCGTAACCGGAGCACCTTGTTCGGTCGCGTCGCCGGTAACCGGGCCGCTGACCACAGGTGCGTCGTTGGTCCCTGTTACCGTCCACGAAACGGCTGCCGGCGAGGAGACCACGCCATCAAATACATGATAGTTGACCTGCACAACGCTCTGCTGCCCCGCGGCTAGCGATTGATAGGCAGCGTGTCCCGGATCAAGCGTAAACGACTGGGTGGTGCCGTTATAGGTAACCCCCTCGGGCAAATTGTTGAGCACTACGATCAGACCCAAGGGGTTTCCATCTGCGTCTGACGCATTGGAAAGCCCGTTCAGGGTTACGTCAGGCCCGTCCTCAACTGCCTGACCGGTAACCGCACCCGAAATGACGGGCGGATCGTTCGCACCAATGATCGTGATAGTAGCAGTCGCAGATGAAACCTCGCCGATCCCGTTCTGCATTGTATAATCGATGGTGATAATAGCGACCTGCCCTGGTGCCAAGGCATTGAAGGCCGTTCCGGGCGCAATACTGATCTTGTTATCGGCAATCGTGATGGATGGGGTGCCGAGAGCGATTCCCGGCGGGCCGACGACCGATACAACATCAAGCGCCGTCAACGTTGCCAAAATGCCGCCGGTGTCATTGGCAAGCACATCGAATTGGGCGTTCTGCTTTTCGCCCATTGTCCCCTGGTCGTCGTTCGCCCCGACCGGCGTGCCCACCTGCACACCGCGCTGAATATAGACCAGATGCTGATCCGTTCCTGCAGACACGCGATAGACATCGAACCGGACACCGTCGGTCAATCCGTCGCTGAACGCTGTTTCGGAAAGGACATTGCTCTGGACCCGGACAATCTCGGCACTCACACCTGCGATGTTGGTAAGCTTGATAACATCGTTCTCGTTGCCACGAACCCGAAGCGGCAGGCTTCCGATCCGACCGAAGTCCGTCAGATCAAGATGGATTGTATTGCTGGCGCTATCTGCCGCGAGGTCCAGAATTTCGAAATTTGCGATGCCTGGCCCCGCTGACAGATCCAGAATGTCGGTTCCGTCGACTAATCGAAGCGTATCGGTGCCGGCGCCCGCATCAATAGCCGGCGTGGACAAATCGCGAAAGACGAACGTGTCATGACCCGCCCCGGCTATAATGCTTTCGAAACCAGAAAACCGGAGCTGGCCGTTTGGCAGGTCAATGGTCGGCTGCGACGCGTTGGACGGATCGGGATCAAGGTTATAGGTTAGGCCGTTCGAACCGATCACCCGCAGCTCGTCTGTGCCCTCACCCCCGTCGACAATCCATATCGGCTCTCCCCCGACCGCCACCCATTCGGGCAGATCGTTCACAACAAACGCATCGTTTCCGGACGATCCCACGATGCTCTCAATATTCACAAAGCCAACCGTTCCGAGTTGGGTTGAGGTGGCCGTCCCCGCAACACCAGTCGAGCCGCCAGCCCCCAGACTGATGACAAGACCTTCGCTGCGGTTGGTAAAGCTTAGCGTGTCAAACCCTGCGAGGGCGTCAATCGACCAGCTCCCGTCCAGATGCACGTAAAACAGGTCATTGCCTGGACTTGCGACAATGCTCTCGATATTCGTGAAGACGTCATTTCCTGTAAAAAAGCTCTGCGCTCGGCTAAGTTTATCTCCGTTGGCCAGCACCGACTCATTGAGGTGGAACACGACACCATTTGCGCTGACGAAGCTGACGGTGTCGGTCCCGACACCACCATCATAGCTATCGTCTCCCTCACCATGACCTGCAATGATGTCGTCGTTTCCGGCGCCACCCATCACGAGGTCGTTCCCGGCAGCCGCGTCGATCGTGTCATCGAATCCGGAGCCTATGATCACATCGTCCGCATCGGAACCGGTGATGACCTGGCCCGTCTTCGCCTTGCTGAAATCAAACGGGTTGCCGGAACCACCATCGGTGGGTTGTGGCGCTGTGCCGCCCGCGGCGGGCGTGGTCACGGTCGTGCTCGGCGGGCTCGCCGGCCCCGAAACAGTCCCGATCGGATTGAGGGCTACCGTTGCCGTTACAAAACCACCATCTGCCGAAGAGTTGTCACCGGGGATCTGCACCGAAACCGACAGTGCTTCACCCGAACTCCCTCCGCCCTGCGCTGTCTGAATATTGTTTGGGTTGTCCCCTCGCCGCTCCGGTGAATCCTGCGGCACGAACGGGTTTTGCTGGTTGTTGTTGAAGATTGTGAAGATTTGCTGGACGATTCCCAGTTCCTGCTGGAGCTGTGCCGGCGTTTTCTGTTCTTGCTGGGCGATGACCTGCAGCGGACCAACCGGCGAGACCACCCAGGCGATTTGCGAATTGTTGACAGTGGCGATCAGCGCACCTGTCGTCTTGTTGTAAACGTTGAAAGCCCCGGTCGAGCCGTCGGGTTCGACCATGACCGAGAATCGCGTGCGTCCATCGTTCGCGGAGATCTCCACCAGCACAGCGGTGCCGCGAATGCCCAGCGTGGCAACCGGGGTCTCCACCCGCATGTCGCCGGTCTTTGCCACTTGCCCGGCAATGAAGCTGAAGGCACCCTGCACCAGGCTTATCGCCGCCGCATTTCCGGTCCCGCCCGCATTGAACACAAAGCTGTCCAAGACCATGCGCGCGTTCGCGCTCAGGCTGAATGTGCTTCCATCGGCAAACACGATCGCAACTGAGGAACTGCCGGAGGTCTGAACGACGTCTCCCTGGCGGACGTTATCGCCTACATTCAGCGAAACAGTCACACCGTTGCGGACGACCGTCGCCGAGCCGCTCAATGCATCGACCCGTCCTATGACCGGCGCCGATGCAGCTGCTCCACCCGCCTGAGCAAACTGACCCGGCGCCAAGGGGCCAGCCAGGGATTCGACAACATGGGCGCTTAGCGTCGCGCCCTCTGGAGACATCAAATACGGTCGCTTGACGAAGTAATCGGCGATGAAAAAAGACTTCCCGTCTTCGCCGACAATTTTGAGCCCGCTGCTCCCGACCCGTTGATATTCGCCGCGAAACAAAAGCTCGGCGTCGGGCACCGTCACCGCAGCTGAATCGACATCCGCGGAAAAAGTTTCCGCGTCCAAAGCGGTACTCCGGTCAAAAAGCTGGAACATAGTCCAGTCCCTAGGGTGACCTTATTATTACCCCCGGGGAGCCGAATGGTCAATTATGGGAACTTTCGCTATTCCGCGGTGTGCCATTGAACGCACGCGATTTACACAACCCTCGGTGGCCGCGATACGATGTTGACCTCCCCAAGCCGAGTCACGGTCTTGAGATCGCGGCTAGGATCACCCCTGCGAGGGGATGCATCGCGCAAAGACCGCTTTTAGAGCGCGCGCGTTGGCATCCGATCCTGGGAACGCACTCTCCGGCGGATGGGGGTCTTTGCAAGAGTGGGCGTATCGTCAAAAAACCAGTCCAAGGGCTTTTTGTATAGATGCGAGAGCTGAAGCAGCCTTCCGGCGCTGATTCGATTGGCACCGCTCTCATATTTCTGAACTTGCTGAAAGCTGACTCCAAGAACACGAGCTGTATGCTCCTGCGTCACGCCGCTTTCCAGCCGCGCAGTTTTGAGACGCTCAGCAACTGAGCGATCGATCGAGGTCAAACTTCTGGCTCCGCTCATGGTCTCTCCAAAGCGCTTGCGTCACTCGTTAGCCGCAGCACTTAGCCCACCAGCAACCGAAGTCGGGTCCCGAGTTAAGCATGACGCCGCAACCGACATTCCTCTCAATTTGCAGACCGCCTTCTCCACGTTCACGAACGAGAGATAGCGTACCGGCTAGACAAACCCGTCGCGCATTTCCGTTTGAACCATCGAGCCTCTTGAATTGGCGACCCGGGCGAAGTGGGTACCGAGTGCTTGCATGTATGGGTCGCTCGCCGGTTCGTCGGATGGTTCGGCCGGAGCGCTGTTGTCTACGCAAGACAGTTCGGAAACGCCGTGCGGTACCAGATCCGATACTTTGCTCGATCTCATGTCGAGGATCGGCCCCGACAGGATATCGAACTCACGTCTGGAGGGAGCGACTTGGACATCATGCGCCAACTGGCCGCCCCGCGAGGATCCCGTCAGCCCCGGCGTAGGCTTGTTGTTGGACATTCGCCAAGACCTTCGATCAATGCTCGCTTCGATCACCTTCATGGCCTTCAGACGGCCGCTGTCGCACTTTTGCCCGTGCAGGATTGCCTCAACCTCCTGGGCCTGAAGATGGCGGAGCTCAAGCGTGTCAAACAAGATCAAGTCAGCCTCGCTCACCTCGCGAACGCTCGGCACGGGTTTGAAAATATCGGCGCGGCTATCGCGCGAGTCTTCATCTACGAGACCCGCTTTCCTCCATGACAGAAACTGCTCGACTCGCGCTGCGTCCCACATAAAGTTTTCTACTTGGATCGCAGCGGCTCGTTGCGCCTGCATCTCGCGAAAAACCATCATGAAGCCACACAACGCCACGGCCAGGATCGTCGCGCTGCTGACGCCGTGATCTGTCCATAGCTGAATGAGGGCTTCACGCATTGTCAGCCTCGCAACACTCGTATGGCTGTAACGTCGGTCATGTTCTCGCGAAGCGGAGGACCGCCTCTTTGAGATCAACTTGCCACTTGGGCTGCCACGTCGGCATTGCGTCCGAGCTTTCATTTTCAGCCCAGGCGGTCAGCACTGCCAGTGCGCCAAACTCTTCCAGGGTTTTGGGCTTGTGCTGGATCATCTCTGAAGCCAACGCGTCCAACTCCCGAATCAGGTCCGACAGGCGTTGTTCATGAGCCGAAAGCCCTGTCTCCTGCTCGGCCCTCTCAAGTTCGGCGAAGTAAGCACCGTTTCCGCGGACACTTCGTTGCTCCGCCAACTTTGCTGTCGCCTGTTCGAG
>CAZXJZ010000153.1:0-11730 GCA_964641065.1 uncultured Hyphomicrobiales bacterium
CATGTGGCGCGCATCAAGGAACTGGTCCGCGAGGGCTTCTATGACGGCATCGTCTTTCATCGCGTGATCGACGGCTTCATGGCGCAGACCGGCTGCCCGCAGGGTACCGGCACCGGCGGCTCCGGCAAGAAGCTGAAGGCGGAGTTCAACGCCGAGCCGCATGTCCGCGGCGTGGTGTCGATGGCGCGCGCGCAGAATCCGGATTCCGGCGACAGCCAGTTCTTCATCGTCTTCGACGACGCCACTTTCCTCGACCGGCAATACACCGCCTGGGGCAAGGTGATCTCCGGCATGGAGAATGTCGACAAGATCAAGCGCGGCGAGCCGGTGCAGAACCCGGACAAGATCGTGAAGGCGACCATCGCCGCGGATGCTTAAACCTCGCCCCGCAGCCGAAGTCGGATGTTTCCGACTTCGGGCAAGTGATTGCATTGCCCAACTCGGGTATACCCGAGTTGGGATGCGGGGAGAAGGTGGCGAGCGGTAGCGAGCCGGGTGAGGGGCTTTTCTCCGCATCCCTGACATGCCCCTCACCCCGACCCTCTCCCGCAAGCGGGGAGAGGGAGAAGAACCATGCTCACCTCGCTCTTCGATTTCGAGCTGCCGCCGGACCGCATCGCGCTGCGGCCGGTCTCACCGCGCGATGCCGCCCGGCTGATGGTGGTGCGCCCGGGCGAAACTCGGGAGACGCAAGACCGGGTCGTGCGCGATCTGCCGGAGCTTCTGCGCGCGGGCGATGCGCTCGTGGTCAACGATACCAAGGTGATCCCGGCGCGGCTGTTCGGCCGCCGTATCGGCCGCGGCGAGGAACCCAAGATCGAGGCATTGCTGCACAAGCGGCTCGACGGATCGCGCTGGCTGGCCTTTGTCAGACCGGCCAAGCGGCTGCAAACGGGTGACACCGTTCGTTTTGGCGATGAGGGCAAGGTCTGCTTCCTCAGCCAGCTCGACGCCACAGTCGAGCATAAGGGCGAGAGCGGCGAGGTGACTTTGGCCTTTGCGTTTCATGGCGCGGTGCTGGACCAGGCGATCGCCGAACGCGGCGCGCTGCCGTTGCCGCCCTATATCGCCGGCAAGCGCAAGGCGGATGAGCGCGATGCGACCGATTATCAGACCATGTTCGCGGACGAAGAAGGCTCGGTCGCGGCGCCGACTGCGGCGCTGCACTTCACGCCGGATCTGGTCACGCGGCTTCGGGCGGCGGGCATCGCGCTGCACCGGGTGACGCTGCATGTCGGCGCCGGCACCTTCCTGCCGGTCAAGGCGGAGGACACCGCTACGCACAAAATGCATGCCGAATGGGGCGAGATCGACGAGGCGACGGCGGCGGCGCTGAACGAGGTGCGGGCACGGGGCGGCCGGCTGGTGCCGGTCGGGACCACGGCTTTGCGGCTTCTCGAAAGCGCCGCCGACGAGGCGGGCAGGGTGCGGACGTTTCGCGGCGACACCGAAATCTTCATCACGCCGGGCTATCGTTTCCGCGCGACAGACCTGCTGATGACCAATTTCCACCTGCCGCGCTCGACCCTGTTCATGCTGGTCTCCGCGTTCTCGGGTCTCGACACCATGCAGCGGGCCTATGCCCATGCCATTGCGACAGGCTATCGCTTCTATTCCTATGGCGACGCCTGCCTGTTACACCGCGCCCAATGACCAAGCCGTTTTCCTTCCACCTGATCGCCACCGACGGCGCAGCACGCGCCGGCGAGGTCGAGACCGCGCATGGCCGGATCGCGACGCCAGCCTTCATGCCGGTCGGCACCCAGGCGACGGTGAAAGCGGTCACGACCGACGATGTCGCGCGCACCGGCGCGGATATCCTGCTTGCGAATACCTACCATCTGATGCTGCGGCCGGGCGCGGAACGGGTGGCGGCCCTGGGCGGCCTGCACTCGTTCATGAACTGGCACAAGCCGATCCTCACCGATTCCGGCGGCTTCCAGGTGATGTCGCTGTCACAGCTTCGCAAACTCGACGAGAAAGCGGTGACCTTCCGTTCGCATCTCGACGGGTCGATGTACGAACTCTCGCCCGAGCGCGCGGTCGAGATCCAGCGGCTGCTCGGCTCCGATATCTCGATGCAGCTCGACGAATGCCTGCGGTTGCCGGCGAAGCGCGAGGAGATCGATCGCGCGATGCAATTGTCGCTGCGCTGGGCAGAGCGATCGAAGCGCGCATTCGAAGGGGCGAAACCGGGTTACGCGCTGTTCGGGATCGTGCAGGGCGGCGACGATCCGGACCTTCGGGTCGAAAGCACGCGTGCACTGGTCGGCATGGATTTCCAGGGCTATGCCATCGGCGGGCTCGCGGTCGGCGAGCCGCAGGCGGTGATGCTGTCGATGATCGACATCGTCGCACCGGAATTGCCGGCCGACCGGCCGCGCTACCTCATGGGTGTCGGCACCCCCGACGATCTGATCGAGGCGGTCTGGCGCGGCATCGACATGTTCGATTGCGTGATGCCGACCAGGAACGGCCGCCACGGGCTCGCCTTCACCCGGCACGGGCCGGTCAATCTCAAGAATGCGCGGCATGCCGACGATCCGCGTCCGCTGGACGAGCGGAGCTCCGACATCGCGACGCGGACCTATTCGCGCGCCTATCTGCATCATCTGATCAAGGCCAACGAGACACTCGGCGCGATGCTGCTGACCCAGGTCAATCTGGCTTATTACCAGACGCTGATGCGTGGCGCGCGCGAGGCGATCGCGGCCAGGACTTTCGGCGCGTATCGGGAGCGGGTGAAGCGCGGCTGGGCCGCAGGCGATATCCCGCCACGTTAAAGAGGTCGCGCCGTTCGTTCGCTCTCAGCCGCTCAAAGTTTGCGGTAGATTTCCCCGATCTGCCGTCGAAACCAGGCATGCTTGGAGTCGCGCTCGTTTCTGATGTGCCAAACCATGCTCGTGGTGATCGCGCCGACATCAAGCGGCACCGGCCGCTTGACCAATCCAAACGACCGTTCGAACGCACTCGACGCTAGCTCGGTGAAGACGCCGATCATGTCGCTTCGGGACAGGAGTTCAGGCACCGCCGTGAAGTTCGTTACAGAGACCAGCGGCTCGCGACGAAGGTTGAAGCGCGATAGCAGTTCGTCGAAGATTGCGGTACGAGCGCCTGTCGCGCTGACAATCAGGTGTGGATAGCTCAACACTGAATCTATGTTGAACTGTTTGCGCGCTCTTGCCAGCGGATGCTCGCGGCGGAACACGCAGAACAGGCTCTCTTCGTGCAACCGCTCGGTTTTCAGGTGAGGCGGCTTTTCATCGTACCACGCCAGCGCGAGGTCGGTCTGGTCGTCGTCTAACAGCGCCAGTGCGGCTTTGCGGTCGGCGGTCACGACATGAAGCGACATGCTCGGCGCATTCTGCCGCATCCGATCAAACAATGCAGGTACGATGGCCAGACTAAGCCGGTCCGGCACAGACAGGCGGAATGTTCCGGTTGCGAAAGCAGGGTCAAAGGTTTGATCGTCGCCGAGGCATCGTCCGATGGTTTCGATGGCCTCGCGCAGCGGCTGCCGAATTGCCTCGGCGCGAGGCGTCAGCACCAGGCCACCCTTGGGGCCGCGGACCAGAAGGTCGTCGCCAAGCACGGTCCTCAGCCTGCGCAGCGCATTACTGATCGCGGGCTGCGAGCGGCGCAGGATGTCCGCCGAGCGTGTGACGTTGCGCTCGGTGATGAGCGTATCGAGAACCCGTAACAGGTTGAAATCGAGGTTGTTGAGGTTCAAAAACATTCACCCAATGAATGAAGGTGATTGATATTATAAATTTTGAAAATGGGGAAGCGTCCCTATCCTGAAGCCTGAAATCCGGTTCAACGGATCCGAAGGGAGGACGTGATGCTTTCAAGGCGCTTGTTTTTGAATGGCGCGTTGGGCGCCGGTGCTGTCTTGGCTTCGGCGCAGACGACGGCAGTTTCAGCGCAGGTCGCACGACCGCAGCAGAAGCGAATGATCGTCGACTCCCAGGTTCACATCTGGCAAGGCAATACACCCGAACATCCGTGGGTTCCGGGTTCGACGGCGCAAATGCCGGAGCCATTCACCATCGAAAAGCTGATCGCTGCGATGGACGAGGCAGGTGTCGACCGTGCGGTGATCGTTCCGCCGAGCTGGGTCGGAGACCGCCTCGACTATGCGCTCGAAGCCGCCAAGCGATATCCGCAAAGACTTGGCGTCATGGGCCGGCTGCCGCTCAAGACACCGCAGTCGCCGGACGATCTTGCGCGCTGGAGGGCGCAGCCGGGGATGCTCGGCATCAGGCTCACATTTCTGGGTCCCGCAGCCGGGATGCTGACCGACGGGTCGACGGACTGGCTCTGGCCGGCCGCGGAGAGGGCGGGCGTGCCGATCATGTTTCTGACCGCCGGCACGCTACCGTTATTCGGAACGATCGCCGAGCGGCACCCCAAGCTGACGCTGATCATCGATCATATGGGCATCTCGTCGCAGGTGGTCGCGCAAAAGAAGGTTCCGGAAGCGGTCGAAGCGGCGGCGGCTCTGGCCAAATATCCGAACGTGTCGGTAAAGCTCTCAGCGGCGCCGGCCTATTCGACGGAGTCGTATCCGTTCAAGGATATGCACGGGCATATTCAGCGGCTCTTCGACGCATATGGACCGCAGCGCAGTTACTGGGGGTCGGACGTGACGCAAGGCTTTGCGAAGGCCTCGTACCAGGAACGCATCGCGCATTTCCTGCAGGAGCTGAAATTCCTCTCCGAGGACGACAAGGATTGGGTGATGGGACGTGCGATCCTTGCGCGGTTGAACTGGAACTAGCGGCGTGATGATGGGCGACGCGCGTGGCGCATCGGCCTGAAACGCTTCACTGACAGAAAATTCAACGGGGGGAGACCATGACCTACGCGGACAAGGGCAGCGATCCGAAACCCATGGTTCCCGCATTGCGCGGGTTCTACGAAAGCTTTGCAGAATTGTACTGGCCGCTTATTCGCGTCACCGCTGGTGCGATTCTTTTCACGCATGGTTGGCCCAAGGTCATGGCGGGCGTGCATGTCTTCGCGGCCAATAGTCTCGCCAAGCGGGGGATCGAGCCGGCGCTGTTCTGGGCCTATGTGGTCGTGCTGCTCGAAACGGTCGGAGCCGTGCTTATCATGCTGGGCCTCTTTACGCGCGCGGTGGCCGCGCTTCTGGTGGTCGAATTCATTGTCATCATTTTCGTGCAGATGCCGAACGGCTATTCGTGGGTCAACCGCGGATACGAATATCCGTTGTTCTGGGGCCTCATCTTTCTCGCGATGCTGTTGCGGGGGGGCGGTCCCTATTCGCTGGACCGCAAGCTCGGCCGGGAAATCTGAACCGCCGGGAATGCCAGGGCAGCTTTTCGGACTTGCCCTCGCGGCGCAAAGTCTGCTTCTTGGCGCCTGATTGGGAGGACTATGCCATGTGTAACAGAAACAATCCCGCGCGCTCTATCCGCACGGCGGGCCTTGTTGTCGCCGGGCTTGCTGCAATGCTGCTTGCCCCGTTGCCTGCTCATGCCCAGAGCAAATATCCGGACAAGCCGGTCAAGATCGTCCTGCCATTCGGCGCCGGCGGCGTTGCCGACATCACCACGCGGCTCGTGGCCGAGAAGCTCGGCGAGAAGCTTGGCCAGCGTTTCGTGGTCGAGAACAATCCCGGCGCGGGCGGCATCACCGCGGCCCGCGCTGTCCTGAGCGCACCAGCCGACGGCTATACGCTCGCGGTGCTCAGCAACGGCACTGCGGTCAGCGTCGGCCTGTTCAAGGCGCTGCCCTTCGATCCGGTGAAGGATTTCGCGCCGGTTTCGGCCATGGGCTATTTCGACCTGATCCTCGTGACCAATGCCAACGGTCCCTACAAGACGCTCGGCGATTTCGTGAAGGCCGCAAAGGACAAACCGGGCCAGCTCAATATCGGCACCATCGCAGCTGGCTCTAGCCAGAACCTCGGCGCCGAATTGTTCAAGTCGGTGGCCGGCATCAATGCCGTGATCGTGCCGTTCAAGACCTCGGGCGACGTTCTCGTCGGGCTTGAGCGCAACGATATCCAGATGGCGACCGAGTTCTACGCCGCGCTGCGCGGCAGCCTCGACGCGAAGAAATTCATCCCGGTCGCGATTTCGGGCACGCAGCGCGGCGCGTATCTGCCCGATGCCCCGACCGCGAAGGAGGCGGGCGAGCCGAAATGGGAGGTGACGTCCTGGAACGCGATCTTCGCCCCGGCCGGTACGCCGCCAGACGTCATCGCCACCCTGAACAAGGCGCTGAACGAAGTGCTGGCCGATCCCGAGGTCAAGAAGAGGGCGCTTGAGCTCGGCATTGACGCGCGCGGCTCGACCCCGCAGGAGATCCAGGACCGCCTGAAGGAAGACATCGTGAAGTGGTCGGACGTGATTCAGAAGGCCGGGATCGAGAAGCGTTGATGACTGCGATCGACTTTGCGACACGGCGGAAGCCGTCCTTTCAACTTCCGCCGGATGCGTGCGACGCGCATTGCCATGTCTTCGGACCTGGCAATGTGTTTCCGTATGCGCCGAACCGCCGCTACACGCCGGACGACGCGCCGAAGGAAATGCTCAAAGCGCTGCACGATCATCTCGGCATCAGCCGTGCGGTGATCGTGCAGGCGAGTTGTCACGGCAGCGACAACCGGGCCATGCTGGATGCGCTGGCATGGCGGCCGGAGCATTATCGCGGCGTCGCCATTCTCGACGAGAATACGCCCGGGACCGACATCCCCGTCATGCATCGCGCCGGTGTGCGCGGCGCGCGCTTCAACTTCGTCAAGCATCTCGGCGGCTCGCCGGACATGACGGTGTTTTCCAACATCCTGCGCCGCATCAAGCCGCTCGGCTGGCATGTGGTGCTGCATGTCGATGCGCCCGACATCATTCCGCTGTCGGACATGATGCGCGGCCTGACCTTGCCGTTCGTGATCGACCATATGGGCCGGGTGCCGGCCAAGGATGGCGTCGACCAGAAGCCGCTCGAAGCCTTGCTCGATCTGGCGAAGCTCGATCGGTGCTGGATCAAGGTCTCGGGCTCGGAGCGGATCGACATGCCGCCTTACGACAAGGCGATCCCGATCGCGCGGAAGATCGTGGAGGCGAGCCCGAGCCGCGTGCTGTGGGGTACGGATTTTCCGCATCCCAATTCCACCCACGAGGCCGACGAGGCCGACCTGGTCGACCTGCTGCCGAAGATCGCGCCCGATCCGGCGCAGCAGAAGGCACTGCTCGTGGACAATCCGGCGAAACTTTACGGGTATTGAGCCGGTCAGCGCCAACGCTTGAAATTCTGGCTTGAATGCTGGCTTTAAGCGATGCTGCGCTGACATCGCAGCAATGAAAAAGGGCTCACCGCTGAGGTGAGCCCCGAAATCTTTTTAAAGGTGGGTCGGCCCGTTGTCAGCTCTCACTGGGGACCGCAAGGGCGGTGCGAAATTCATATTCGCAACGATCGCAGGACCAGACATTGGTGATCCTGCCCTGTCCCAGAAATTCCGTAGCAGCGGCGGCAAAAAGCATATTGCCGCAAGATGGGCAGGCCGGCCGGCGAAAAACAGGGTATGCGATACGGGCCGGATCGCCGGATGTGTGCAGCATGACGGTCCTCCTCTCGTGTTACCCCTCCTCCAGAGGCTAGCGTGTATCGTGCGTTCGTGGCGGTTTCGCGACGTGAATTGGATTATGATCGCGCGATTTCGCGACAATCAGAATCGATTGCGATTGGTCCGGCGCTGAGATGACAGGAGAAAGACGTGCACGCCATTCACGTTGCGCCGCAGCATCGGGACGCCGGCGCGGCGGCCGAACATAAAAAGCCGGGATGAGAGGGGCACGTGCCGGATTATCTGCCTTGGACCGCAAACGAACTGGGCCACGTCGAACGGGCGCTGAAGCGCTACAACTCCCTCGGACTTGAGGGCAGTTGCGATATCGACAAGGCCGGGGAGGGCATCGTGACCCTCTCGCAGATCGATGGCCGCGTTCCGGACGCTCCCATCGTCATCTTCGAGATTCACAAGCTGAAGCGCACCGACAGCGACCAGCGCGCGCATTGGGTGGTGCAGCTTCAGTCGGTCAGCGGCAGGAAGCAGGCGCTGACCCGGCATGGCTGCGTTTCCGCCGGCTCCGCGCTGTTCGCGCTGACGAAAGCGGAGAAGGACGCGCAGGCGGGCTTTGTCTCAAAGGACAGCTTCGACATGGCCGCGAATGCTTATTGGCTGAAACTGTGAGGCTGCGGCGCGCTGTCCCGGGCGCATCTGTGCTGAGTGTATCTGTCCCGAGCGCATCTCATGCGGAGCCTGGGCAACATTGTCCGCATTATCGCCGGCGCACATCTTCAGCGCTGACGCGGGGTGAAGCGCGCGTCTCGTCCCAGTCCGGCGCGAAGCGCGCCTGATCCTACATCGCGGCGAAGTTCACGCTGGACCACACGGTCCAGATGCACAGCGCAACGATGCCTGACGAAATAACGATCTTGGTCGGCGTGCTGAGCCGCTCGAAACGATCCGCCAGCATTCCACCCTCCATGGTGTTAAGGGCCGGTACGGACTTCACGCACTGAGATTACCACGAGACCGGCCGCACGGCGATGGCCTCCGGTGAGACGCTACGGACTCGATCGTTACCGATGCATCCGTTTCCGGTCGCGTGTTTGGCGAAAGTTAAAGTCAAAGGACCGCAAGCAGGCGCCGGTCAGATGGCTTGATCAGGCCTTGGTCTGGGTAAGGTGCGCACCCTTGATGCAACCCTCGCATTGCGACGAGCGGCGGTTGCTCGCTTCCGGACGTCGAAATCGCTTCTGTCAGGCCAGGCGGGCGAGGGGCAATCCAGCCGCGTCAGGCCTTGCCCTGCGCCGCCAGCAGTGCGTCGCGCTCCTTGGTCAGGCGCTCGAGTTCCTCGCTCTGCTGCGCGATCCGGTCCGAGGCCAGCGCTTCGTCGGCTGCGCCCGATCGCGCCGCGGCCTGCTCGATCAACTGCCGGATATTCTCGCGGACGATGGCGATACGGCGGTCGAGTTCATCAAGGGACAGCGGGTCGGTCATGGTGGTGTCTTCTTGGCCGGTGCGTTCGCGAATGTCGCTCCCACCGATCTAGGGGAAATCGGTGCGTGGGACAACCGGGCGGTCGGTTCTCGGGATTTGAGCGTGTGGCAAAACTCGAAATTGTGGTGAGCCCGATGGGATTCGAACCCATGACCTACTGATTGCAAGTCATTTCTGAGCCGTTTTTGTATCTCTTTGTGCAGACACGGGTTTCCGCACATTCCCGGAGGGGAAGCAGCTTTGGACCATGTTCGGTGTATACGCCGGCACCCGATGCGCTGATCCTAGTGTCTGCGACCGCGTACATCCGATCACCAGCTAACCAGACGGCGGCTATGGTCATGTTCCGTATTAGCGAACAGAGGCGCCTTGTTTGAGAAGCATGGCTCTATATTTCCGCATGTCAATGCAATACGCCAAGCCAACTTTATACCGCGTGCGATCTTTTGTCTGACGGTTGCTCCACGAGTAAAATAGATCCTGATCTCCCGGACCATGATGAATTTCAACCGTGGCGGTCATTTCGTCCAAGTCAGCAGGCTTAAAGTGAGTTACAGACTCGATGAACTTCGAGTGCACCCCGCTCATAGAAATTTCTATGCCGAATTCTTCGACGAATGCTTTTAAAACGTCTAGCGGGCAAGTTGCTGACGTTAAGTCGACGACGTTGGGATAAACTCTCCACGCGCTTTGAGCGACCTGCTCGATTCCTCGGCGAAATGATTGAACAAGCATCCAGTTAGGCGCGTGTGAATTCCTCCTGGCCCGCTTCATAAAGAGAGAAAAGAGGTCACTTTCGTTGTCTAGTGCATCTTCCGGCATAAGGTGTTGATATTCATCGGGCTGAGTAATTGCCTCGTCTACCTGCTGCTTCGTGACGGCGAGGGAAAAGAAGCGCTTCCGGAAAGGGGCGGGCTGAATAACCTTGTAGGCCGCCGGACTAAGACGGCCCGCTTGTGCAACTTTTTGCAGGGCTATTTGCGCGCGATCATCAGTGAGAACGCTGCGTTCTAGCGCTTTTGACAAAAAGCGATCAATTGAAGTGCGTGCTTTCTGAGAGTCATCAGTAGGCGTCAGTTTAAGTTCGCGCCTGACCCCTTCTAGCAATTCATCGATTTGCTGCTGATATTGTTCCACGAGCGCGTCGGCCTCGTCGTCGAGTCCAGGCCGGGGCGCAGTTGCAAGTGCTGCGGCGGCCAAGATGTTGTTGGCGGTCGCAGTGTCTACTCTCTTTAACACGTCTATTGTTGACATGGCATTGGCTCAATGATTTCGAACTCGTCCACGTTCAAGTCCTTCACGATATATTCGGGCTGCAAACTCGCCCTATCATTAATTGCCACGCGAACGACCCGCTGTGACACAGGCTGGTAGGGGATCACGTAAATCAGTGGCCTGAAGTCTGCGATCTGAGCCTTTTGGATGATTGCGAAAATTTCTTCTTTGTCCGCATCACTTATGACCCCTGCGCTAGCCCACTGCACGGCTAAACCTTGAAACGTTTTCTTCTGAGCCACTATCTTCTCACAACCTTCATCGCGTGTCCTCACTGCGTGATGCAGGGTGCGGTAAATAGAGGCAGGGTCTGATGACGGTGGCTGGGCATGACCCAGCGCGTAACGCGCCTGCGCGGCTCCCTCGAAAACAGGACTGCACCAAACGTAGTGGCGATCGCGTTGGTATAGCCGCTGAATATGAAGTTTCAGGAACGTGTTTGTCGACCATAAGATGGTCGGTGTCGCGCCGGTCGCGCCCATCGATTGGTTCGAGCTGACAACCTGCGACATAAATTTTCGACTGAGCTTTCAATACCTCGCCGTCAAATTTTCATTATCGATTTCCAGGGAACTGCACAACCCCTCATTGCATGACCGCGGACACAGCGCGGACACGAAATCCCATGCTGCGCGCCACCCTTGCGTCAATCTCTTAACCGATTGATTTTACTACGTTTGTGGTGAGCCCGATGGGATTCGAACCCATGACCTACTGATTAAAAGTCAGTTGCTCTACCGACTGAGCTACAGGCTCCCAGAGCCACCCTGCGGGGAGGCCGGAAAAGGCGGTACGGCGATTTCGGTTCAGGCCGCGCGCCTGCCGCGAACGGCGGCCGAGACATAAGCCGTGTTGCCCTGCGGGACAATCAAAAACTGCCCCCGGACATCGGGGGTGGATAAACCGGTGCCGGACAAGTCGGCCACGAAATACTATCTCTGAGCGCGGCGTCGGGAAACGAGCCGCTCTCGCGCACGGCCTGAGACGCAAAGCAGGGTCCAGGGAAAACCGCGTTCTCTCCCGCGCGGATCGAGGCCCGCACCGCAGGCCCTGCGCGCGCCCCATCCCGCGGTTGCCCCTGAGGCGGCGGCAGGATTAACTGGCCGCCAAATCCCGCCATTCGGACCGGAGCCCGCCGCCATGCCGATCGTGAACCGTATTGCCGAGTTCCATCCCGAAATCACGGCCTGGCGGCGGGATCTGCATGCCA
Source organism: uncultured Hyphomicrobiales bacterium (assembly GCA_964641065.1). GTDB lineage: Bacteria > Pseudomonadota > Alphaproteobacteria > Rhizobiales > Xanthobacteraceae > Pseudorhodoplanes. The sequence continues at coordinate 11,520 of CAZXJZ010000153.1, forward strand.
ATCCGGAACTTCTGTTCGACGTCCACCGGACCGCTGGCTCGGTGGCCGAAAAGCTCAAGGCCTTCGGCTGCGACGAGGTGGTGCCCGGGATCGGCCGCACCGGCGTCGTCGGCGTGATCAAGGGGCGCAAGGAGGCCGCCGGCGGCCGCGCCAAGGTGATCGGTCTGCGCGCCGACATGGACGCGCTGCCGATCGAGGAGGCAACCGGGCT
>CAZXJZ010000154.1:0-11696 GCA_964641065.1 uncultured Hyphomicrobiales bacterium
CTGCGTGCTGCAGATGGGCGGCTCGGATCAATGGGGCAACATCGTCAACGGCGTCGATCTCGGCCGCCGGCTGATGAATGCGCAACTGTTCGCGCTCACCTCGCCGCTGATCACTACGTCGTCCGGCGCAAAGATGGGAAAAACCGCGGCCGGCGCGGTGTGGCTCAATGCCGAGATGCTGAGCCCCTACGACTATTGGCAATACTGGCGCAACACCGAAGACGGCGACGTCGAGCGCTTCCTGAAGCTGTTCACGGTGCTGCCGCTCGACGAGATCGCGCGGCTGGCCGCACTGCAGGGTCAGGAGATCAACGAGGCCAAGAAGACGCTGGCGACCGAAGCGACCGCGCTCCTGCATGGACGCGATGCTGCCGAGCAGGCCGCAGGAACTGCGCGGCGCACCTTCGAGGAAGGCGCGCTGGCGGAAGACCTGCCGACGGTGACAATCCCGTCCGGCGAACTCGACAACGGGCTCGGCGTGCTCAGTGCCTTCGTGCAGGCGGGTCTTGTCGCCTCGACCAGCGAAGCACGGCGGCAAATCAAGGGCGGCGGACTGAAGGTCAACGACGAGACCGTGACCGACGAGAAGATGACGCTCAGCGCCGCGAACCTGACCCCGCAATCGGTGATCAAGCTGTCGCTCGGCCGCAAGAAACACGTGCTGGTCAGGCCGGGCTGACGCGTCTCAGCGTTACCGGATCGGCATCGGCGGGATCGGTGCCAGTTCCGCCGGCTCCAGCGGACGCGCGGTCGGATATTCGAAGAACTTGCGCAGGAAGCCCGGGACCAGTCCCGATGCCGGGTTCACGTTGAGCGTTGGCGCGCTCGGCGGGCCGACCACCTGATAGGTGAAGCCGAACAGTCCTTCCTTCGGGCCGCCGAGAACGAGCCCGACCAGCGGGATCTGTCCGAGCGGATTGTTGATGCCGTAGAGCGGCACGATGGTGCCGCGCATCCGCACGTCGTTCCTGGCGAAATCGATATTGCCTTCGATCGTGGCGCCGATCACCGGTCCCTGGACGATGCCTTCCTTGATCTGCAGCCGGCCGGGCGTGCGGGTGAAATCAACCCGCATGCGGGTGAAGTCGACGCCGCGCGCCTCGTTCTGGGCGCCGCCGACGACGCCGTTCAGTTTCGGCTCGCCGCGCACCGCGAAGTTCTGGATGTTGACGATGCCCTCCTGCGGTGCCTGATCCGCGGTCGGCACTTCCATCGCGACCGACATCTGGCCGCCCTGGATCTTCGGATACGTATCGGTAAAGCGCATCAGGGCGCCGGCATCGGGGGTCTCGAAATGCAGCGCGTTACGGCGCTGCGAGGAGGCGCGCATTTCCCCCGTTAGGGTCGCGGTCTGTCCGATTTTCGAACTCAGGGCAAAGGTTCTGATCTCTCCGTTGCGCCTGACCATCCGCATTTCCACGCCGCGCAACGCTTCGCCGTTATGCCCTGCAATGACGCCCAGCCGCATATCGAAATCGAGATCGATCGGATCGTTTTTGGGCTTCTCGGTCCGCGGTCTGTCGCCTTGCTCACCGCCTCCGAAGAACGCCTTGATGAAGCTGCGCCCGTCGTAGACATCGCCGCGCAGCGACACCCGCAGCGCATTGTCTGTGCCGCGCTCGGCCTTCACGCTGGTCTTGTCGCCGTCCGACAATGCGAAGACCGGGAAATGTGCAGCAGCGAGAGCGCCCTTGTCGTCGAGTTCGACAGATCCGCGCACCGTCACGCCCGATCCGTCGACCGCGACATCGTCGAAGCGGGTGCTCTTGTCGCGAGTCACCACGGTGAATGTGGCGCGGTTCGAACGGCCGGAAGGCTTCACCCAGCCCGGCAGCAGATTATCGATCCTGGCCGGCGTCAGGTCCGCCTCGACGGTCAGCCTGACGTCCTTGTTTTCGGCGATCTTGCCGGAGATCTTCACCGGCACCGGCCCCGCAAGCGAGGGTCCGGTACCGAAACCGAACCGCGCGCGCGCCGCCTCGTCGAGTGTTGCACGGACCTGCACATCGGCATCAGGGCTGTCCGCAAGCTTGCGATAGTCCAGCACCGCCGGCGTGCCATTGATCCGGACATCGCCCTTGATCTGGAAGCCGCGATTGTCGGCGCTCACTTTCAGCGCCTGCGCCTCGATCTTCTGTCCCATCACCATGTTGTCGGCGGCGAAGCCTGCCACATCGAGGGCGATCGTATACTGGGTCGCGCCTGGCGCAGGATTCTTGGTGATCGGCAAATCCACGCTGACCTGTCCGCTGAGATTGCCGCGGCTATTGCCGGATTCCATCGGCACCGATGCCTGACCGCGAAGCCGTTCGCTGGCTAGCAATTCGAGCGCAGCCGGCACCGGCCCGTCGATGCGGAACTGCGCACGCGCCGGCGGCGCCTTCGGGTGAGTGTCCGGAACCTCGAACGTACCGTTGCTGACAGTGAGCTTTCGCCCGCCACCGAGATCGACAAATCCGCGATCGACTGTCACCAGAACGCGCCTGCCCTTGATGCTGGTTTTCAGGTCAGCCTCTGTGATCGGCGGCATGCCCGTGACCGGCCGGATGGTGGCATTGCGAACGGTCACATCGACAGACAGGCCATCCTGCGGAATCGGCGGTCCGTCTTCCTGCAGGTTTTCGATCGGAGAATTGGTGGCGACATCGATGCGCTCGATATCACCGCTGGTCAGGTTCTCGACCACCCAGCTGCGCACCTTCGAGGCGACGAAAACCGGCCACACCTTCTTCGCCATTTGCGCCGACATCGGCGTCACGGCGAGGCCGGCCGCAAGCCGCGGTTCGCCTGAAAAATCCACGCTGCCATTCAGGAAGCCGGCGATGCCCGCACCGGCAACATCGCCCTGGACCAGTTCAATCCGCTTGCGCGCAATGTCGACATTAGCGCGCAGCATCACCTTGTTGAGAACCACCGGATTTGGATCGTTGACGCCTTCGCTCAACACCACCGAGCCGCCCGTCACCATCGCGCGCCAGGGCTCTCCCGGCTGGGACGGCGTCTCGAACCGGCTCAGCAATGTGAACCGGTTCGCCCCCGACAGGATCTGGAACGGCATGGTGAGATTGCGGCGCTGCGAATCCCAATCGAGCGTCAATTCGGCGTGGTCGATCCTGAAATGTCCGTCGACATCGGCCGGATCACCGATCAGGCCCGCACCAGCGACAATCTTGCCCTCGAGTATTCGGGGCAGCGAATCCGGCCCGATCTCCGCACGGATCACTCCGGACAGCGGAATGTCGGCCTGGAATTGACCGCTGCCGATTCGGGTCGCCAGGAACAGATCTTTGGTCGAGACCTGTCTCAGGTCGAGGCTGAGAAGCCGGCGCTGAGTTCCGGCCGGCCGGATCGATGCCGCCATCGCCCATGGCCGTGTTTCGTCCTCCGAGCTCAGGCGAATGCTGATTCCGTTACCCGGCCGGTTCACGCTGAAATTGATCTGCTCGAAGATCCAGTGCTTGTCGGTGCGCAGGTCGTCGACCTTAAGCGTCCCGTTCTTCAGGCCGATCTCGCCCAGCCCTTGTCCGTCAAGCCCGAGCGACGAAATCCGGTCCAGCCAACCAATGAGTCCGGCGAATCGCTCGGCGCCGGTGGGCTCGTTCTGCGCCCGATCGCCGGCAGGCTTTTCGGCTCCGGCAGGCGCCGGCCTGATGATCGCAGGCGTCACCGCTAGCGGACGCTTCTCAGCGCCGGTCGAGATCGTGACCTGACCGTCCTCCTCGATGCGAACCGAAAGTTCGGCGCCGACCAGACTGACCCGGCGCGCACGGAGTTCGCCGCGGAGCAAACTCTCGCCCGACATGGCCACCTCGGCCTTGGGAGCGCTAGCGACCACGACACCGTCGGTGTCCCGGATCTGCATGTCGCGGATGCGGACCGCGGTGCGGCCGGCATCGTCGCGCTCGATCTGGGTCCCGCCGATCACAACCCGGTGCGACTTGCCGATATTCTGTTCGATTGCCGATGCGAGCCACGGCGATGCGAAATTGATTTCGATCGGCCCGGCACCGAGCCGCAACCAAAGACCGATGAAGAGAACGAGTACAACCGCTGCGGCGCTGCCGACGCCGTATCCGATGCGACGCGCCAGCGGCCGCCGCGCCAGCCGACGCATCCGCCACCAGATTCGCCGGGCTCGGGATTTCAGGTCATGGCCGCACGAATCGCGATGCTCGCGAAGGGTGTCTTCGAGAACACGCAATCCATGAAGACGCGGAGCCGGTTTTTTCATGCCGGGTCGGACATCCCCTTGTCCGTGTCGCCGGCGCCGCTAACGTCGCCAGACAGGTTCACCTGGTTGCGCTGAACGGACCCGTGCGGGTGTTCGCCCGCCCTCGCCCCAGGGTGGGTTAACGGCAGATTGAGCCGCCGAAAACGTCGAAAGGAAGGCATATGACAAACGAATTGGCCGAGGGCGGGAAAGCCCCCGCCTTCAAGCTCCCCGACCAAAATGGCGACGACGTATCGCTGGCTGATTTCGCCGGACAAAACCTCGTCCTCTATTTTTATCCGAAGGCGGATACCCCGGGATGCACGAAGGAGGCCATGGATTTTTCGAAGCTTGCAAAGAGCTTCGCCAAAGCCGGAACCGCCGTGCTCGGTGTATCCGCCGATCCGGTCGGGAAGCTGGTCCGCTTCCGGCAAAAACATGACCTCAGCGTGCCGCTCCTGTCCGACGAACGACACGCCATGCTGGAGGCCTATGGCGTCTGGGGCGAGAAGAGCATGTACGGCCGGACCTTCATGGGCGTGAAGCGCACCACCGTCCTCATCGGCCCGGACGGCCGGATCGCCAAACTGTGGCACAACGTCAAAGTACCCGGGCATGCGGAAGAGGTCCTGGCAGCTGCGAAGGCATTATAATCGCTCTATCAGCCAATCATTTGCGGAAAATTAACCATACGGGACTGAAATCGACGCTGTTCAGCGTGGGCCCGCCCGGCGGGTCTGGCGGGGAGTGTCCATGTCCTACAGGCCGCATTCACACCATCCCAATCCGGGCCAATCCGCGGATCGCTGGGCCTATGAATATCCGGCAGGGCATCAGGGCGATGGCCGTCCGATGCAGGCGGCCAAGCCGCGCCCGCAAGCGCCCGCGCACCCTTCCGGTCAGACCCAAAAGGCGCGCCGCAGCGGCTGGTCGACCGACTACACCCTGGTGCATGCAGGCCGTCAGGTTCGTCTCGGACCGGTCGCATTCTGGATCGTGGTCGGCAGCCTGGTGGTGATGGCCGGCTGGTCGGTGGTGACGGGCACCTATTTCGCATTTCACGACGATGTCCTGAAGCGCCTGATCGCCCGGCAGGCGGAGATGCAGTACGCCTACGAGGACCGCATCGCGGAATTGCGCGCGCAGGTCGACCGCATCACCAGCCGCCAGTTGCTGGACCAGGAGCAATTCGAACAGAAGCTCGAAACGCTGGTGCGCAAGCAATCCACGCTCGAGCAGCGCGCGGCCACACTCAACTCGCTTCCCGACCTCACCACGACCGGCTCGATCCCAAAGCCCGCGCGGGGCAGCGACACCGGGCGCGGCACGCCAAAGCCTTCCCCGATCAACGACACCGTGATTTTCCAGGCGCCGCCGGATCGCGAAGCACGGCTCGAATCCCGCTCAGCGCCGGCGCTGAACCTGCGCAACGCCGCAAAGACGCGCGGCGGCGTCGAAGGCGCCCTCGCCCGCATGCAGGAATCGCTCGAACGGATCGAAGCCAAGCAATCCCAGTCGCTCGCAGTTCTCGAAGAGAGCTTCGAGGCGCGCGCAAGACGCATGCGCTCTGTGCTCTCGGATCTCGGCATCAATCCCGGCAAGGCCCAGCCCGCGCCACCTCCGCCCGCCGGCGTCGGCGGCCCCTTCGTTCCCGCGAACCTGGGCACCGAAGAAAAATCCTTCGAACGCCAGCTTTATCGCATCCATCTCTCGCGGACGCAGGTCGATCGGCTGACTCGCACGCTACTCGACGTGCCGGTGCGCAAACCTGTCAGCGGCGAGATCGACATGTCCTCGGGCTTTGGCACGCGCATGGATCCGTTTCTGCGCTCGCCTGCGATGCATACCGGCCTCGACATGCGCGGCGATACCGGCGATCCGGTGCGCGCGACCGCGAATGGGACCGTGACGATGGCGGGAACCAACGGCGGCTACGGCAAGATGGTCGAGCTGGAACACAGGAACGGGTTGTCGACGCGCTACGCGCATCTGTCGGCCATCGATGTAAAGGTCGGCCAATCCGTGAAGATCGGACAGATCATCGGAAAACTCGGCTCGACCGGACGCTCGACCGGACCGCATTTGCATTACGAAACACGTGTCGATGGCGACGCGGTCGACCCGCAGAAATTTTTGCGCGCCGGCATCCGGCTGGGCCTGCATTGAGCTCCTGGTCGGATCCGAATCAATCAGTCATCCACATTGCGACGTTTCGTGACTTGACTTCGGACGCAGATAATTCAGGCTCGCGACTGTAACGAAACGAGCACGGAGGTCGTAATGGAACCACCGATGCAGGACGCCGCGATGATCGCCGTCGGAATCGTTCGGCCGGCAGCGTAGCGGCGAAACAAAACACGGACGGGTTGCCGGCGCGGGCCTCAGGGGCAGCATCAGTCAGGCAATGCCCCGCCTTGGCCCGCCCCGGTGATGCTTCTCTTGTTCGGTATCGCAGGCGACCGAGTGAATGCGCGGCTTTCCGCGCTGTTTGGGCAGTGCTGGGGCGAAACCGCTCGTCATACGAATCCGACGTCGGCTGAAGCTGCGAACCTCGCCGCGATCGGCATATTGCTGCCGGCTCCAATACTGACCGCGTCAATACTGACGGCTTCAATCCTGACGGCTTCAATCCACGTCTTCGACCTGCTCCGGCCCGCCGCCAAAGGCCTTTTGCGCGAGCGCTGCGGCCATGAACTGATCGAGGTCGCCATTAAGCACGCCGCCTGTGTCCGACGTCGCAACACCGGTGCGAAGGTCCTTCACCATCTGATACGGCTGCAACACATATGAGCGGATCTGATGGCCCCAACCGATGTCGGTTTTCAGGGCGTTTTCAGCGGCGGCCTTTTCTTCGCGCCGCTTCAATTCCGCCTCGTACAGTTTCGCCCGCAACATGTTCCACGCCTGCGCACGATTCTTGTGCTGCGAACGATCGGCCTGACAGGCGACGACGGTGTTGGTCGGGATGTGAGTGAGCCGGACCGCGGAATCGGTCTTGTTGACGTGCTGTCCACCGGCGCCTTGGGCGCGCATGGTGTCGACGCGGACATCGGATTCCTTGATGTCGATGACGATGCGGTCGTCGACCACCGGGTAAATTCGCGCGTTTGCGAACGAGGTGTGTCGGCGCGCATTGGAATCGAACGGCGAGATGCGCACCAGACGATGCACCCCGTTTTCCGATTTCAGCCAGCCATAGGCATTGTGGCCGACGACCTTGACGGTCGCGGACTTGATGCCGGCCTCTTCGCCTTCCGATTCTTCGAGATACTCGACCTTGTAGTCGTGCTGCTCGGCCCAGCGCACGAACATGCGCAGAAGCATGTTCGCCCAGTCCTGGCTCTCGGTGCCGCCGGCACCCGCATGCACTTCGACGAACGCGTCGTTGGCGTCGGCCTCGCCTGACAGAAGCGCTTCCAGCTCGCGCCGGGCCACCTCGGCTTTCAGATTCCGAAGCACGGCTTCCGCGTCGGCAATGACGGATTGATCCTTCTCGGCTTCACCGAGTTCGATCAGGCCGACCTGATCCTCCACCTCCTGCTCGATCCGGCCGATCGCCGAGAGCTGGTCCTCGAGCGCGTTGCGCTCCTGCATGACCTTGGAAGCGCGCTGCGGATCGTCCCACAGCGTCGGATCTTCGGAGATCTGGTTCAGTTCGGCGAGGCGGGCATTGGACGCATCGAAGTCAAAGATGCCTCCTCAGCAGCCCGACCGACCGCTTGATTTCCTCGACGAGATTTTCGATTTCTGCGCGCATTTTCTCTGCCACGAAAGTGTCAGCGCATTTAGACCGTGACCGGCCGTCATGCAACCGGTCCGCGACAATTGCGGAAGGAGATGCGGGGGGCGTGCCGCGTCAGTGCAGCCCGCCGAGCCCCGGCCGGAACAGCCGCTCGAACGGATTCATCGATTGCTGTGGCGGCGGCGCCGCTTGCGGGGCCGGTCCGCCCGACGGCTCGAACGAGCGCTCGCCCGAATCCGAATAGCCGACGACCGAATACGAATCCGGCGGCGCAGTGCCGGGCTTGAACGCCTCAAGGATCACGCGCTCTGAGCCCGGGCCAGCACGCATGCCGCTCTTCGGGTCGATTCGAATGAGCTTGATGCCGGCCGGCACGCGGAACGGAACCGCGGGCTTGTCGGCCAGAGCCGCCTTCATGAAATCGCGCACGACCGGCGCCGCCATCTGGCCGCCAGTCGAGCCGCGTCCCATCGGCCTGGGCTTGTCGAAGCCGAGATAAACGCCGACCGCGAGATCCGGTGAGAAGCCGACGAACCAGGCATCCTTCTCGTCGTTGGTGGTGCCGGTCTTGCCTGCAATCGGCTTGCCGACTTCGCGGAGCGTCGTGGCGGTGCCGCGCTGGACCACGCCTTCCATCATCGAGGTGATCTGGTAGGCGGTCATCGGATCGATGACCTGTTCGCGCTTGTCGATCAGGGTCGGCTCCGGCTGGTTGGCCCAGCGGTCGGCATCGCAACCGCGGCATTCACGCTGGTCGTGCTTGTAGATCGTATGTCCGTAACGGTCCTGAATGCGGTCGATCAGGGTCGGCTTGATGCGGCGTCCGCCATTCGCAAACATCGAATAGGCCGCAGTCATGCGAAGGGTCGTGGTCTCGCCCGCGCCGAGCGCGAAGGACAGATACGGCGGCAGATCGTCATAGACCCCGAACCGCTTGGAATATTCGGCAATCAGCGGCATGCCGACATCCTGCGCGAGGCGCACCGTCATCACGTTCCGCGAATGCTCGATCCCGAAACGCAGGGTTTGCGGACCGTAGAACTTGCCGGCGGAATAGTTCTGCGGCGTCCACACGCCCGCGCCGGGGCCCTGATTGATCGAGATCGGTGAATCCATCACCACCGTCGACGGCGTGTAGCCGTTGTCGAGGGCCGCCGCGTAGACGAACGGCTTGAACGACGAGCCAGGCTGGCGCAGCGCCTGCGTCGCGCGGTTGAACTGGCTCTGGTCGAACGAGAAGCCGCCGACCATCGCGAGCACGCGGCCGGTCCACGGATCCATCACAGTGATGGCGCCGGAGATTTCCGGAATCTGGCGCAGGCGATATTGCGCTTCCTGACCGTTCTTGGCGTCGAGCGGCTCGACATAGATCACGTCGCCGGCTTCGAGCACCTGGTTGACCTTGGCAGGCACCTTGCCGCGCTGCGGACCGGCGGCGGGCTTCGCCCATTTCACGCCCTCCAGCGGCACGATGCCGACGCGGCGCTCACGCACAACCGCCCCGCCCGGCTCCCGTGGCGGCTGGAAGCCGATGCGCGCGGACTGGTCGGACGTCTCCAGCACGACCGCGAGCTTCCAGCCGATGTCGGAGAGCGCCTTGATGTCGGACAGCTTGACGCCCCAGTCGCCCGAAATGTCGAGCTTCTGCACCGCGCCACGATAACCGGCGCGCTCGTCATAGCGGATCATGCCGTCGACCAGCGCCTTGCGGGCGAGCTGCTGCAGCTTCGGATCGAGCGTGGTGCGCACCGACAATCCGCCCTCATAGAGCTTCTTCTCTCCGTAGCGGTCGTAGATTTCGCGGCGCACCTCTTCGGCGAAAAACTCGCCGGCAAAGATATGCGAGCCGGTGGTGCGTGCCGTCACCGCAAGCGGCGTCTTCTTCGCGGCTTCGCCGTCCTCGGCCTTGACGTAGCCATTCTCGACCATGCGATCGATGACGTAGTTGCGGCGTTCGGTGGCGCGCTCACGCTGGCGGAACGGATGCAGGGTCGACGGCGCCTTCGGCAGCGCGGCGAGATAGGCCGCCTCTGCAATCGTCAGCTCGTGCACCGACTTGTCGAAATACAAAAGCGAGGCAGCCGCGATTCCGTATGCGGAGAAACCGAGATAGATCTCGTTCAGATACAGCTCGAGAATCTTGTCCTTGGTATAGGCGCGCTCGATCTTCATCGACAGCAGCGCTTCGGTGATCTTGCGGGTGAACGACACCTCGTTGGTCAGCAGGAAGTTCTTCGCCACCTGCTGCGTGATCGTGGAGGCGCCCTGGGGACGGCGGCCGGTGCCATAATTCTGCGCGTACAGCAGGCCGGCGCGGGCCATGCCGGTGAAATCGAGACCGCCATGCTCGTAGAAGTTCTTGTCCTCGGCCGAGAGGAAGGCGTGGATCACCCTCTTCGGCACCGCCTGGATCGGCAGATACAAGCGCCGCTCGCGCGCATATTCAGCGACCAGCGAGCCGTCGGTGGCATGCACCCGCGTCATCACCGGCGGCTCGTAATCCTGCAGCTGCGAATAATCCGGCAGGTCCTTCGAGTAATGCCACATCAAGCCGGCGACACCGGCGACCCCCACCAGAAACAGGATCGTCCCCGCCGCGAACAGGAAGCCGAAAAATCGCAGCATCAGTCTCATGACGGTTCAACCATTCCACGACGTGACATCGGAGGGCAGATCATAACGCAAATACATCGGCGCGAATCAAACCGGCCACCGGTCGCGCGCCGATACGCACAGACTACACCCTAATCGGCACAATATGTCGGATTTTCTGCTGATTTTACAGGGGCCCGACACCAATCTGGTGACGGTTTTTCATGTCGAAACTGAGGCTTTTCGCGGATCAGGGTTACCGCCGCCGGCCCTGGGCACGCCGATCGGCATGGTTTCGAAGTATTTACCACAACCCCTCAAATTTTACTCAAAGGCATCGGAACTGGGTCCAATGGTTACTCCATCGGGTGATTCTCGGTCTGGCGAGCAAAGGGGACGTGCGTCTCCCCTTTGGGGTTTGGGAGTAGCGTGTGAGTGTTCCGGACGCCCGATCGGGGGTGCCGTCGGTGCTGCGTTGGCACAAGACGCATCTCGCAGCGACCGCTGCCGCTATTGTCTTGTTTTCCCCGTCGGCATTCGCGATCGACGTCGCGACAGAAACCGAGTTGCGCGCGGCGATCGAGACCGCCCGCACCACGCCGAACACCGAGATCGTCCTCACCGCCAATATCGCGCTGACACAGGATCTCCCCGCCCTGCAGGGCACCGCCACTGTGGTCCGCTCATCCACCGGCAACGCCTTCTCGATTAACGGCTCCGGCCAGTTTCGCGGCCTTTTCATCTATTCCGGCAGTACGACCGTCCAGGACCTGACCATCACCAATGCCGTCGCGAAAGGCGGCAACGGCGGCACCGGTCAATCCGGCGGCGGCGGCGGCGGCGCCGGTCTGGGTGGCGCGCTGTTCGTCAACGCCGGCGCCACGGTCACGGTCGAGAATGTGAGCCTGACCGGCAACGCCGCATCGGGCGGAACTGGCGGGAATGGGGGTAGCGGCGGCCAGGGCGGCGGCGGCGGCGGCCTCGGCGGCGATGGCGGCAACGCGCCCGCTTCGGGTGGCGGCGGCGGCATCGGGCGCGGCGCCACGGGTGGCAGCGGCGGCGGAGCCGGAGCGGCCGGCATCGTCACCGGTGCTCCGGGAGGCGGGCCGGGTTCCGGGCTGAACGCCACCGCCGGAGGCGCTAACGGCGGCG
>CAZXJZ010000155.1:0-1683 GCA_964641065.1 uncultured Hyphomicrobiales bacterium
CTGCAGGGCCTGATGTGGCGCGCCTATACCAGCCTCGGCTTCCTCGAATATTCCTTCATCGAGACCGTCGAGGCGATGCATCCCTTCTACGTTATCCGCGCCATCGGCGGCATCCTGTTCCTCGCCGGCGCGCTGATCATGGCCTTCAACCTCTGGATGACGGTCGCTTCCGGCGAGGAAGCGCCCCAATCCACGGAAACCGATTCGGCCGCACTGGTCCCGGCGGAGTAAACTCACATGTCTCTCTGGTCGAAACACGCCATCTTCGAAAAGAACTCGATCGTCCTTCTGATCGGCGTTCTGATCGTCATCTCCATCGGCGGCCTCGTCGAAATCGTGCCGCTCTTCTACCTCAAGAGCACCATCGAAAAGGTATCCGGCATGCGGCCCTATACGCCGCTCGAACTTGCCGGCCGCAACATCTATGTGCGCGAGGGCTGTTACAATTGCCACTCGCAGATGATCCGTACGATGCGCGACGAGGTCGAGCGCTACGGTCATTACTCTCTTGCCGCCGAGAGCATGTATGACCGGCCGTTCCAGTGGGGGTCGAAGCGCACGGGTCCGGATCTCGCGCGGGTCGGCGGCAAGTATTCCGACGAATGGCACCGCGACCATCTCAAGTCTCCGAAATCGGTCGTGCCTGGCACGGTCATGCCGGCTTACCCATGGCTCGCGCGTAACGAGCTCGATTACACGCACATCGCCGATGACCTGAAGGTTCAGGCGGTTCTTGGCGTCCCCTATTCGAAGGAGATGATCGCCAATGCCGCTAGCGATCTGCGGTCGCAGGCGGCCGCAGACCATCCGGATGCCGATGCGTTGCAGAAGCGATACCCGAATGTTCAGGCACGCGATTTCGACGGCAATCCGCGCGCGATCTCGGAAGCCGACGCTTTGATCGCCTACCTGCAGATGCTGGGCACACTGGTCGACTTCAAGCTTTACGACAACAAAGCCAATATCCGCTGAGGCAAAGATGGCCGAAACCTACAAGACGCTCGCCGAATTCGCCCAGACATGGGGCCTCGTCTACTTCGTGGCGGTGTTCCTGCTCGTTATTGTTTACGCGTTCTGGCCGTCGAACAAGAAGAAGTTCGACGAGGCTGCGCGCATGCCCCTGCGTGAGGACGACTGACATGGCCAAGCGCGACATCGACCAAGTCACCGGCGTCGAAACCACCGGGCACGAATGGGACGGAATCCGCGAACTGAATAATCCATTGCCGCGCTGGTGGCTGTGGACATTCTACCTGACGATCATCTGGTCGATCGGCTACTGGATCGTGTACCCGTCATGGCCGCTTCTGACCAATTATACGCAAGGCGCGCTGGGCTGGAATTCGCGAACGGCCGTTGCAGAGGATCTTGCGGCGCTGCGCGCGAAGCGCGCAGCGATGGAAAGCCGCATAGCGGCAGCGCCGCTGCAAGAGATACTGGCCGACCAGCAGATGCTCGACTTCGCGCGCGCGCAGGGCCGGGCGGCCTTCGCCGACAATTGCGCACCCTGTCATGGCGCCGGCGGCGGCGGCGCGAAGGGATATCCAAATCTCAACGACGACGACTGGCTGTGGGGCGGCAAGCTGGACGACATCAAGCGCACGATCGTCGTCGGCGTGCGTTCGACCCATCCGGAGACGCGGCTTTCGGCCATGCCGGCGTTCGGCCGCGACAAGCTTCTGG
>CAZXJZ010000155.1:1693-11590 GCA_964641065.1 uncultured Hyphomicrobiales bacterium
CGACGACTGGCTCTGGGGCGGCACGCTCGACGATATTGTCTACACCATTCGTCATGGCGTCCGGTCGACCGACGAAAAGTCCCGCCAGGGGTCGATGCCGGCCTTCGGGCGCGACAAGCTGCTGGAGCGTCCGGACATTCTCGCCGTCGCCGAGTACACCCGCTCGCTGTCGGGCTTGCCGGTCGCGGCCGGAGCCGACCTTGCACGCGGCAAAAAGGTCTTTGCCGACAATTGCGCGGCCTGTCATGGCGACGCCGGCAAGGGTAACCGTGAGATCGGCGCACCCGACCTGACCGACCAGATCTGGCTTTACGGGTCAGGCCAGGATGTCATCGTCGAAGGCTTGATCAATGGCCGCGGCGCGATGATGCCGCACTGGGCGCCGAGGCTGGACGACACCACGATCAAATCGCTCGCGGTCTATGTCCACACACTCGGTGGCGGTCAGAAGTAGCCATCATGGTTGAGCTCGTCATCGATCATCGGCAGAAGGCAAAGGCCTCACCCGGACCGACCGGGAACGCGCCTCAGCCGCCTGCCGATGACTCGCACGAGATCGAGCCGCCACTCTACGCCGCGCGCCGGAAAATCTATCCGCAGAGCGTCCACGGCACATTCCGGCGCATCAAATGGGCAGTGCTCGTCGTCACGCTCGCGATTTACTACTTCCTGCCTTTCGTCAGGTGGAATCGAGGCCCTGATGCGCCCGATCAGGCGGTCCTGATCGACTTTCCGGGGCGGCGTTTCTATTTCTTCTTCATCGAGATCTGGCCGCAGGAAGTCTATTTCTTCACCGGGCTTCTGATCATCGCGGCGATGGCGCTGTTTCTCTTGAACGCCGTGGCCGGCCGCGTCTGGTGTGGTTATCTCTGCCCCCAGACTGTGTGGACGGACCTGTTCCTCGCCATCGAGCGCTTCGTCGAGGGCGATCGCCGCGAGCAGATTCAGGCCAATGCCGGTCCCTGGACCGCGCAACGGATCGCACGCAAGGGCGCAAAGCACTTCCTCTGGCTGATGGTGGCGTGGTGGACCGGCGGCGCGTGGGTTCTGTACTTCGCCGATGCGCCGACGCTAGTGAAGGATCTTGCAACCGGGCATGCGCCGCTGATCGCCTATGGCTGGATCGCATTGCTGACGGCCACGACTTACACACTCGCCGGCCACATGCGCGAGCAGGTCTGCACCTATATGTGCCCGTGGCCGCGCATCCAGGCCGCGCTCACCGACGAATATGCTTTGAATGTCGCTTACCGGTTCGACCGCGGCGAACCGCGCGCTTCTGTCAAAAAGAGCGAGCAACTGCGGCTGGAAGGCCTGCCCGCCGGCGACTGCATCGATTGCCGGCAATGCGTGAATGTCTGCCCGACCGGAGTGGATATTCGCAACGGCTCGCAGCTCGAATGCATCCAGTGCGGCCTCTGCATCGACGCCTGCGACAACATCATGGAGAAGATCGGCCGGCCGACCCGGCTGATCGGCTACGACAGCGAGGTCAATCTGAAGCGGCGGATTGCAGGTGAGGCGCCGGTCCAGAAGATCGTGCGCACCCGCACCGTCATGTACGCGCTGATCATCGCGGCGGTCGGCGGCATCATGCTATACGCGCTGCTGACCCGCCACGCCTTCGATGTGAATGTCATCCACGATCGCAATCCGGTTTTCGTCAGGATGGCCGACGGCGCGATCCGCAACGGCTACACCATGCGCATTCTCAACAAGCGCTTCGAAACTCGCCGCTTTGCGGTGTCTGTCGAGGGTGTGCCGGCGGCCGTTGTTGAAATCGTCGGACTACCGCTTGGCTCAGAGCGGATTGTAGAGGTCGGGCCGGATCAGTCGCGCGAATTCCGCGTGCTGGTCAACAATTACGAGTTCGCCCCGCCGGCTTCCACGCCGATCGTATTCCACGTCCTCGATCTCGAGTCGCGTGAATGGGCGCAGGCGCGGGATCATTTCCGAGCACCGGAGCGAGCAAAATGACATCCAGGGCAGTTCCCCCGAAAACAGCGCGCAAAGTGACCGGGACGACCGTGCTCGTCTGCTTTGTCGGATTTTTCGGCATCGTCGCAATCGTCAACGCGATCATGATGTACGCTGCGATCACGACATTCGCCGGAACCGAGACGTCGTCCTCCTACAAGGCGGGACTTGCCTACAAGCAGGAAGAAGCGGCCGCCGTCGCGCAAACCGCGCTCAATTGGCAGGTCGATGGACGGATCGTCCGGAACCCGGCGGGCGAAGCGGTTCTGACGGTCAGCGTGAAGGACGCAAAGCTGGCGCCGGTGCACGGCATCGATGTGACCGCACGCCTCACGCACCCGCTGAATGCGCGGCTTGACCACGATATCGCGCTCTCCCGGATGTCGGACAGCGGCTTCCGCGGCGCGACCGAAGCGACCGCAGGACAATGGACGCTCATTGTCGAGGTGGCGCGCGCGGGCGAGCGCGTGTACCGCACCAAGAGCCGTGTGGTGCTGCAGTGACCGTCACCCGGCGTCTCGATTATTCTCACTATACGCGCCGTGGCTCCGACGGAGCCGCGACCATGGACGTGGTCGTCGACGGCATCCATTGCGGCGGGTGCATCGGCCGCATCGAGCGCTCATTGAAGACGGTTCAGGGCCTGTCCGATGCCCGCCTCAATTTCACCAACCGGCGGCTGACGCTCACCTGGAGCGATCCCGCCTTCGATCCAGGCGAAGCCATCCGGCTGCTGGAGGGCATGGGCTACCATGCCAATCCGTTCCGCCTTCAATCGGTTGAAGAGCAGGAAGCCGTCCAGTCGAAGTTCCTGTTGCGCTGCCTCGCGGTGTCGGGCTTCGCCGCGATGAATATCATGTTGCTGTCGGTGTCGGTCTGGTCTGGGAACGTCACCGACATCACGCCGGAAACCCGCGACCTGTTTCACTGGCTGTCGGCGGCGATCGCCCTCCCCGCTGCCGCATATGCGGGGCAGCCATTCTTCCGCAGCGCATGGTCCGCTCTGAAGGCGCGCCACACCAACATGGACGTCCCGATTTCACTCGGGATCCTGCTGGCGCTCGGCCTGTCGCTCTATGAGACCGCGCATTCCGCCGAGCACGCCTATTTCGACTCCGCGATCATGCTGATCTTCTTCCTGCTTTGCGGGCGCGTCCTCGACCAGATGATGCGGCGCAGGACCCGCGCCGTAGCAGGCAACCTCGCGGCGCTGAAATCTGACACCGCCTTCCGATTGATGGACAACGGAGAACTGGTTCAGGTGCCGTCCGCCGTGCTGCGGGTCGGCGACCGCATTCTGGTCCGCGCGGGAGAGCGGATCGCGGCAGACGGCGTCGTGGTCAGCGGCCACGCGCATCTCGACGAGAGCCTCATCACCGGCGAAACCACGCCCTCAAAGGCGCGCGCGGATCGGCAGGTCTATGCCGGGAGCATCAATCTCGACGGTGCCCTGACCATTCGTGTTACCGCCGCCGGCGAAAATACCTTCCTCGACGACATCGACCGTCTCCTCGACAAGGCCGTCCATGCGCGGTCGCGTTACGTCAAGCTGAGCGACCGCATCGCGCGCCATTACGCGCCCATGGTTCACGCCACCGCGGCACTGACCTTTGTCGGATGGATGCTGGCCGGACAGTCGGTCCATGCCTCCGTGGTGACGGCCATCACCGTGCTGATCATCACCTGCCCATGCGCCTTGGCGCTCGCTATACCAGCCGTTCAGGTGGTGGCGGCAAGCGCGCTGTTCCGCTCCGGCGTGTTCCTGAATGCAGGCGATGCAATCGAACGGCTGGCTGAAGCCGATGTCGTCGTCTTCGACAAGACCGGAACGCTGACCCTGCCGGAACCGCATGTCATCAATGCCGCCGACGTCGACCCGCAGTCGTTGGCGCTTGCAGGGCAACTTGCATTATCCAGCCGTCATCCCCTCGCCGCCGCACTGGCCCGCCCGCAAACCGGCGCAAAGCCTCTCGACGATGTCACCGAGGAATATGGCCGCGGCGTACGCACGATCGTCGATGGTGTCGAAGCCCGGCTCGGCAGTCCGGCCTTTTGTTCGGTCGAGGTGCCGAGCGCTCTCATCGAGCGGCATCCGCAGGCATCGCTGATCGCTTTCCGGCACGGCGATCGCCACGCCGTCTTTGTGGTGCATCAGGCGCTGCGCCCGGACGCCGCCAAAGCCGTTGATGGCCTCGTGCAACTCGGACTGTCAGTTCACGTCCTGTCCGGCGATCGCGCCCAGGCGGTCGAACCGATCGCAAGATCGCTCGGGATCGCCAATTGGCGCGCCGGACTGACCCCCGCCGACAAAGTCGCAATGATCGAGACCTGGAAGAGCGAAGGCCGCAAGGTGCTGATGGTCGGCGACGGACTTAATGATGCGCCGTCGCTGGCGGCGGCAAGTGTCTCGATATCGCCGATCAGCGCCGCCGACCTGTCGCAGGCGCAGGCCGACGCCGTGTTTCTCGGAACCAGCTTAAATCCGGTCCTGTCGACGGTTCGGACCGCGCGCCGGGCGCGCGCGATCATGCGGCAGAATCTGTGGCTTGCCATTGGCTACAACGCGATTGCCATTCCGGTCGCAATTGCCGGCCTCGTGACCCCGCTGATCGCGGCAGCGGCGATGTCCGGATCCTCCGTTCTGGTGACGCTGAATGCCCTTCGCGCGCGGACAAAGAACAACGCGCAATCCCCAGACACCATCGAACAGACTCTCCCCGCCGTTCCGGCAGCGCGGCCCACATGAACGTCCTGGTCTATCTCGTGCCGATGGCGCTGGCGCTGGGCCTTGCCGGCCTGGCTGCATTCCTGTGGTCGCTGCGCAGCGGTCAATACGAGGATCTCGAGGGCGCCGCGCACCGCGTTCTCGACGATGACGACCTGCCCGGACGTGGCCCGCAGAAAGGCTGAGGCCTTCCGCGGTTGACTTGCGTCAACATCAGAAAAGCTGCCCGCCGTATGAATAGAGGCGCAGAGGAGCTTTTCATGCCGAAGGACATCGTCGTCAATCTGACACCCGGCCGGCCGCAGGACCCGGCCGCGGACTATGCCATCTCGCTGGCTAGCGAGTTTGGTGCACATCTCACCGGCATCGCGTTTGCACTGGAGCCGGCGATCCCTGCAGGCGCGATGGGCGGCATCGCCGGCGACGTGATCGACCACGCGATCGTCGAGGCCGAGCGCCAGGCAAAAGAGTCGATCGCGCGGTTCGAAGCCGGAACGAAGAAACAGGGTGTGCTGTCGGACAACCAGATGATCACCGCTCTGGTCTCAGATGCAGTCAGCCGCTTCGGCCAGATGGCACGCCACTTCGATATGTCGGTGGTGTTGCAGCCCGACCCGGATAGCACCTCAGCCAATGACCTGATCCTTGAAGCCGTATTGTTCGGGTCAGGCCGCCCGGTCGTGGCCGTGCCCTATATCCAGAAGGAGCCGGCCAAGCTGGATCACATTGTTTGTTGCTGGGACGGCAGCGCGACGGCCGCAAGAGCGATCGGCGATGCAGCACCACTCCTCGCCAGGGCAAAAACAGTCGAGCTTCTGATCGTTACGAACGGCCGCGAGAAGACAAATGAGGAGGTCGGAGCCGACATGGTGACCCATCTTGCCCGTCACAAGCTGAACGTGTCTTTGCAAAGAATTTCGTCAGGCGACATTGATGTTGGCAATGCAATTCTGTCCTACGTGGCCGACCGGGATGCAGATTTCCTGGTGATGGGCGGCTACGGCCACTCGCGCTGGCGCGAATTCTTTCTGGGAGGCGCCACGCGCCAGATCCTGTCCAGCATGACACTGCCAACCCTGATGTCGCACTAGAGCTCTTGCAAGAGGCGGCCGATATGAAGAGCGATCCGCAATCAGCAGTCTCGACCTTCGCAGCGGTGAATGTCCCACGCTATACGTCCTATCCGACCGCTCCGAATTTCACGACAGCGACCACTCCCGCGCGCTATGTGCACTGGCTTTCGGCTTTGCCGGCCGAGTCGACCTTGTCGCTCTACATCCATGTGCCATTTTGCGCCGAACTCTGCCTGTATTGCGGCTGCAACACGAAAGTGGTTCGCCGCCGCGAGCCCGTCGACCGGTATCTACGCACGCTAATCGACGAGATCGCTATCGCGGCCTCGCATCTCGGTCCGCGCAAGGTGAAGCATCTGCATTGGGGTGGCGGCACGCCCTCGACGCTGGGCGACGCCGGATTGCGTCAGGTGATGGAGCGACTGGCCGGTGCGTTCGATCTCTCCACCATACATGAACATGCAATCGAGATTGATCCGCGTCATGCCAATGCGTCGCTCGCGGCAACGCTGGCGGGTATCGGCGTGAACCGCATCAGTCTCGGTGCTCAGGATTTTGCCAGTGACGTTCAGCAAGCCATCGGCCGGGTGCAGCCATTCGACCTCGTCAAACGCGCCGCGGAAATGTTTCGCGAGGCCGGCATTGATGGGCTCAACATCGATCTGATGTACGGCCTTCCGCGCCAGAGCCTGGCCGGTGTCGCGCGCAACGCCGACCTTGCCGCGTCGCTGCAGCCCGGACGGATTGCCCTGTTCGGCTACGCCCACGTCCCATGGATGAAGAAGAACCAGCGGCTGATCGATGCGAGCCTCCTGCCCGGCCACCAGGAACGCCTCGCGCAAGCACGCGTGGCAGCCAATGTCCTGACCGGACATGGCTTTCGTGCCATCGGCTTTGACCACTTCGCCGACCCGCGCGATGAACTTGCCATCGCCGCCAGCGAAGGCCGCCTGCGCCGCAATTTCCAGGGCTACACCACCGACCAGGCCAATGCGCTGGTCGGCTTCGGCGCATCGGCGATCAGCCGGACGCCATCGGGATATGCCCAGAATGCGCCGGATATCGCCGGTTACACCCGCGCCGTCGAAGCCGGGCGATTACCGATCGTCAAGGACATCGAACTGACGTCCGATGACAAACTGCGGGCACATATCATCGAGCGTCTGCTGTGCGACTTCGCGATCGACCTAGACGCGGTGGCCTCACCGCACGCCTTCAACGACGAGATCGCGGCGCTCACGCCTTTCGTCGATGCCGGTCTTGTGCGGATCGACGGCGGCCGCATAACCATCCCGACGCCGGGACGAAGTTTCGCACGCCTGATCGCTGCGGCCTTCGACGCCTATCTGCCGGCGAACCGGACGCGGCATTCCGCGGCCGTTTGACGTCATCATTCGCGACATGAAAGGCGGCGCGGCGTATTGATCCGTTACTGTTCGCGGGTGCGCGGTGTGCGTTCCCTATTGGTGACGAGCCAGTATGCAACGCCGAGCGCAAGGATTGTGGCGGCGAGTGCGAGCAGTTCTAATGCTTCCGCGGACGCCAGATCGACGATCATGATCTTGCGGACCACCGCGAGCAGCGCGAGCAGGATCACGGTACGCACCTGGACGATGCTCTGTTTGCGCTCCGCAACGACCAACAGAGAGCGCTTGAATTCGAGTGCAATGATCACCGTGAAGATCATCCCGAACAACGCCTGAAAGACGGAGTAGTCGGTCGGATCGAAACTTGATTGCAGGATGCTGACCACGACCTTGAGCACGAGGCTCCACAGCGCAAAAACAATTATGAGCGCAATCACGCCGGTCAGCACGACGATGACCGCATGCTCGAACTTCTCGTAGAAGGTCAGAACGTTCCAGCGCTCGCGCGCAGCCGAGAGTTCGCGCTTCCACGCCATGGCGGAGCCTCATCTGCCGAGTTGGGCCGTTTTCTTCTATACAACGGTTTCGCTTGCGGGTCATAACCTTGGATCGCACCGCCCCAGGACCGGCCTGTAGCGCGAGCGGTTAATGCCGGTCCGCCGGTCTTGCGCAAAACGGGCATGGCAGCAAGCCGCCCGCAGTATATCGATGATCTTGTACTATGACTTTCCCCCGACCAAATTTTTCGGGTTCCAGGAGAGAGACCGCATGCCGGTGACACGCAAGCTTCATCTCGGCGCCTTCATGCGCCCGGTCAGTCTGCACACCGGCGCGTGGCGTTATCCCGGTGCCTGGCCCGACGCCAATTTCAATTTCTCGCATCTGAAGCGTTTCGCGCAGACGCTGGAACGCGCCAAGTTCGATGCGTTCTTCATGGCCGATCATCTGGCCGTGCTGAACATGCCGATCGACAGCCTCAAGCGCAGCCATACGGTGACGTCGTTCGACCCGTTGACGCTGCTGCCCGCGCTCGCCGCCGTCACCGAGAAGATCGGGCTGGTCGCCACCGCCTCGACCACGTTCGACCAGCCCTATCATGTCGCCCGCAAATTCGCCTCGCTCGATCACATCAGCGGCGGCCGCGCCGGCTGGAATCTCGTCACCACATCCAATCCCGATGCTGCATTGAATTTCGGCATGGACGACCACATGGAGCATGGCGAGCGCTACAAGCGCGCACGCGAATTCTTCGATGTGGTGACCGGCCTGTGGGACAGCTGGGCCGACGATGCCTTCATCCGCGATGTCAGTAACGGCATCTATTTCGACCCGGACAAGCTGCATGTGCTCGATCACAAGGGTGAGTATCTGTCGGTGCGCGGACCGCTCAACATCGCGCGGCCGGTGCAGGGCTGGCCGGTGATCGTGCAGGCCGGCGCATCCGATGCCGGACGCCAGATCGCGGCGGAAACGGCCGAGGCGGTGTTCACGGCGCAGCCCAATCTCGAGGCGGGGCGCAAGTTCTATGCCGACGTGAAAGGCCGCACCGAGAAGGCCGGCCGCAATCCGGACCATCTGAAAATCCTGCCCGCCGCTTTGGTCATCGTCGGCGACAGCGTGCAGGAAGCGCAGGACATACGCGCCAAACTGGACAGTCTCGTCCATTACGACAGCGGCATCGCCTCGCTCTCGATCGCGCTCGGCCACGATGCGTCGCAGTTCGATCCCGACGGGCCGCTCCCGGACATCCCCGAGACCAACGCCAGCAAGACCGCGCGGCAGAATGTGATCGACCTCGCCCGCAGCACGGGGATGACGGTACGCCAACTGGCGCAGCGGCTGGGCGGCTATTCCGGGCTGGCTTTCGTCGGCACGCCGCAGACGGTCGCGGACGAAATGCAGGACTGGCTCGAGCAGCGCGGCAGCGACGGCTTCACCGTGAACTTCCCCTACCTGCCCGGCGGGCTCGAGGCGGTCTGCGAGATGCTGGTGCCGGAACTGCAGCGCCGCGGCATTTTCCGGTCCGAATACGAGGGCCGCACGCTGCGCGAGCATCTGGGCTTGCCGCGGCCGGCAAACCGGTTTTTCCCCGGAAAGGAGGAGCCGAGCGCCAAGCCGGCCGGCGGGTGACGCAAGCGGGCCGCGATTCGACTCGGCTTCCGGGGCAGACACTCAATTCACACATAGAATCAGTTCTTTAGAAGACGTGCTCCAGCGGTGCGCCTGCCGGTATTTCAATACTTGGCGCGGTCTCGCGCTCGTGATTGGTAAAATGGTCCCGCGCCCGGTAACCACTCCGCAACGAAATCCCTGTCTTTTGTTAGGCCTTCGTTGACCCTGTTGCGGCCGAACTTTAGAATGGTCCCGCAAATGAAGAGGCGCGGCGGTAACCGGCGGGGGTTGCTGCCGAAATTTGCCGTTTCGTGCTGTCCGACACGGCAGAAACGCTTTCTTTTTCTGGGACGCGCCGACGATGCTGAACGCGGTGCTGGCGTTAAACGACCTGGACACGAAAGTGTTCGATTCCCCGATTCCGGGGGAGGCGCCGCGTATCTATGACGACCACGTCACCGTCCCGGACGCCCATCTCCTCTTCAACGGCCAGTTCCAGCGCGTCGGCAGCAATGATCTGAAGATCGTCGGCGAGGACGGCCAGTCGTTCTTCATCCAGGATTATTTCGCCTCGGAGACCCGCGCGCACCTGATGTCGCCGCAGGGCGCGACCCTGAGCGCCAGCGTCGTCGAAGCGCTCGCC
>CAZXJZ010000156.1:0-11450 GCA_964641065.1 uncultured Hyphomicrobiales bacterium
GGCGTGATCACGCCCGAGCTTGCGCTCAAGGTCGGCCAGGCCGCCGGCCTGGTGTTCCAGCGCGGCGATCACCGCCACCGGGTGGTGATCGGCAAGGATACCCGCCTGTCCGGCTATATGATCGAGACCGCTTTGGTCGCGGGTTTCACATCGGTCGGCATGGACGTTCTGCTGTTCGGCCCGATGCCGACCCCGGCGGTGGCGATGCTGACGCGCTCGATGCGCGCCGATCTCGGCCTGATGATTTCGGCCTCGCACAACCCTTACGACGACAACGGCATCAAGCTGTTCGGACCGGATGGCTATAAGCTGTCGGACAGCGTCGAGATCGAAATCGAAACGGTGATGGACGAGGACATCACCCGCAAGCTGGCGAAATCCGCCGATCTCGGACGCGCCAAGCGCATCGAGGGCGTGCAGGACCGCTATATCGAATTCGCCAAGCGCACGCTGCCGCGCGACCTCTCGCTCGACGGCTTGCGCGTGGTGGTGGATTGCGCCAATGGCGCAGCCTATCGCGTCGCCCCCGAAGCGCTGTGGGAACTGGGTGCCGAAGTGATTGCGATCGGCATCGATCCGGACGGCTTCAACATCAACAAGGATTGCGGCTCGACCGAGCCCGCGGCGCTGTCGGCCAAGGTGCGCGAGGTGCGCGCCGATGTCGGGATCGCGCTCGATGGCGATGCCGATCGCGTGGTGATCGTGGACGAAAAGGGCCACACCGTCGACGGCGACCAGTTGATGGCGGTGATCGCCGGGAGCTGGCAAGAGGACGGCCGTCTCAGCAAGCCGGGCGTGGTGGCGACCATCATGTCCAATCTCGGCCTGGAGCGGCATCTGCAGGGGCTCGGGATTTCGCTTGCGCGCACGCCGGTCGGCGACCGCTATGTGCTCGAACACATGCGCCAGCAGGGCTTCAATCTCGGCGGCGAGCAGTCCGGTCACATCATCCTGTCGGATTACGCGACCACCGGTGACGGTCTGGTCGCGGCCCTGCAGGTGCTGGCGGTGGTGAAGCGGCAGGGACGGCCGGTGTCCGAAGTCTGCCATGTGTTCGATCCGCTGCCGCAGATCCTGAAGAACGTGCGCTACAAGCAGGGCAAGCCGCTGGACGATGCATCCGTCAAGCTGGTGATCGACGACGCGACCGCGCGTCTGAATGGCAACGGCCGGCTGGTGATCCGGCCCTCTGGAACCGAACCGGTGATCCGGGTGATGGGCGAGGGCGACGATCTCTATCTGGTCGAAGAGGTGGTCGACGAGATCGTCGAGGCGCTGACGCAGGCCGCGGCCTAGCCGCGGCGGTAGCGAGCGTCTAAAGTTCGGCCGTGCGGGTATCCACGAGACGGACGGACAATCAATGACATTCGGTGCGCGCGTTTTTGCGGCGGCTCTCGTTGCAACGGCAAGTTCCGCCATGGCGGCGGACGATTATCCGTCGAAGCCGATCCGTCTGATCCTCGGCTTTGCCGCGGGCGGCGCACCCGATCTGCTGGCGCGAACGGTCGGCGAGCATCTCGGCCAGGCCTGGAATCAGACCGTGGTGGTGGAGAATCGGACCGGCGCCGCCGGCAACATTGCAATGGCTGCGGTCGCCAAGGCGGAGCCGGACGGCTACACGCTGGCGCTGGTGCCGGTCGGCAATGCCGCGGTCAATCCGTCGCTGATGCCCGACCTGCCTTACAAGATGGATCAATTCGCGCCGGTCACGCTGATTGCCAATGTCGAGAACGTGCTGGTGGTCGGCGCGGACTCCCCGATCAAGTCGGCAAAGGACCTGATCGCCCTCGGTAAAAAGCCGGACGCGAATCTGACTTATGCCACGCCCGGCGCCGGCAGCATCGCCCATCTCGCGGCCGAGTTGTTCGCTATCAACGCCGGAATCCAAATGCGACAGATCGGCTATCGCGGCGTCATGCCCGGTCTGACCGATGTGATGCGCGGCGAAGTGACCGCCATGTTCGCACAGGTATCGACGGCGAAGCCGCTGATCGACAGCGGCAAGCTGCGCGCGCTCGGCGTTGCGAGCAAAGCCCGCAACGCAGCGCTTCCCGACGTGCCGACCATCGCGGAGGCCGCCGGCATGCCGGGCTTCGAAGCGGTCTCCTGGTATGCGTTGATGGCACCGGCCGGCACGCCGCAGCCGGTGATCGCGAAGCTTCGCGACGGCGTTGTGCAGGCGATCGGTGCACCCGGCGCCAAGGCTACGCTGCAAACCCTCGGCGCTCAACCGGTCGGCGGCACGCCGGCGGAGCTTGCGGATCTGATCGCGGCCGACACCGCGCGCTGGGGTAAGGTCATCCGCGACGCCAATATCAAGCCGGCGCAGTAAGCGGCTCCGAACCGACATGGAGCCGATCTATCTGCACTATCTGAACGCGCTCGATGTCGCTTCATTGGCGCTGACCGATGACGAGATCCTGGCCGCGGTCGAGCAGGGCTTGGCCGCGCAGGGACGCCGCGAAGCGGTGATCGAGCCGCGCATGCATCTTGTGCCGAATGCCGGTGGCAACGGTCACTTCAACGTGCTGCGCGGCGCGTTCCGCGAGCCGATCAATCTCGCCGGCGTGAAGGTGATCAGCGACTTCGTGGACAATTACAAAGAGGGCTTGCCGTCGGAAGTCGGGCTGCTGCTGCTGATGGACCCGCGCAACGGCGTGCCGAAGGCGATCATCGACGGCAGTCATCTGACCGACATGCGCACCGGTGCCATCACCGCGATCGGCGCCAAGTATCTGGCGCGCAAGGGATCGCGGGTGCTCGGCCATATCGGTGCGCGCGGCACCGCTTACTGGAATGTCCGGCTGCTCGACCGGCTGTTCGGGTTCGACGAGATCCGCGTGCATTCGCGCCGGCCGGAGAGCCGCGAGGCCTTTGCCGCGCGGCTGTCGCGGGATCTCGGCAAGCCCGTGATCGCGACCGAGGATTGGGAATCCTGTGTGTCCGGCGCCGACATCGTGGTCGAGGCGTCGCGCCTGAACGAACCCACGCCGTTGCTGAAGACGGAATGGATCAAGCCTGGCGCGTTCGTCGTTCCCTATGGCACCATGAGCGCGGTCGAATTGTCGCTGACCGACATCATGTCCAAGCTCGTGGTCGACGATTGGGGTCAGTGCAAGAGCGGGCCGTTCGGGGCATTGCGGGCGCATGTCGAGGCCGGGAAGCTGTCCGAAGCGACGTTGCATGCCGAGATGGGTGAAGTTGTTGCCGGCTTAAAATCGGGCCGCGAGCGTGAGGATGAAACCATCCTGTTCTGGCATCGCGGATTGTCGCTGTCCGACATTGCGCTCGGTCATGCCATGCTCGAAAAGGCGGCGCGGCTCGGGATCGGACAGCAACTGCGTTACGCCTGATGGCGCTCGTTGCCAATGCGCGGATGTATGCGGTGACGCCGGAGGTCGCTGCGGCGTGGCGGACTTTGTTCGCATGGGTTGCGAGAACGGCCGGCATCGAACTGGCCATTATCGAACATGCCGCACCCGCGCCGCTCGAACATCTGTGGTCGCGTGACGATCTCGGTTCGGTGTTCATGTGTGGGTTTCCGTTTGTCTGCGCCGAACCGAAGCCGCAGCTTCTGGCCGCACCGATCCCGATCGCGCCGCGCTATGGCGGTGTCCCATGCTACTGCACCGACTTCGTGGTTCGTGCCGACAGCGCGTTCGGCACGTTGGAGGATACTTTCGGGGGAAAGATCGGCTGGACCGTTCACCATTCGCAATCCGGCTACAATGCCATCCGCTATCATCTGCTGCGATACGAACGCGAACGGCGGCACGCAAAGCTGTTCGCGGAATGGGTGGGCCCGCTGGTGACGCCGCGTGCGGTGATCGATGCCGTGCTTGCCGGCCGGATCGACGTCGGGCCGGTCGATTCCCTGGTGCTTGATCTGCTTGACCGGCACGATCCCGCGACAGCATCGCGACTGCGGGTTGTCGGCTCGACCGTCATGACGCCAAATCCGCCGCTGGTGGCGTCGTGCACTGTCGCGCCCGAGATCGCACACCGCCTTCGCACCGTATTGCTGGCCTGCGGCCGCGATCCCGAGATGCGGCCAGTCCTCGATATGCTCGCGCTCCAGGGCTTTGCGGCGGTCGCGCCGGCTGATTATGCTGTGCTGCTGGAGCAGGCGGCAGCCGTCGGTGCGGATATGCCGCAAGCCTGAGCGACAAATCGCTGCGCCGGAGAGAGCGCGTGCGTCTGCGACCGGGTTCAGCCGAACAGGAACGTCGACAGGCCCTGGCCGGCCGCCAATGCCAGCAGCGCCAGGATTGTGAAGTAGAGGCAGGTCGCTGCCAGCAGAAGATAGCCCGCCGCCACGAACAGGCCGTCGCTCTGAGAAATCCCCACCGCCAGGCACAGAATCGCCAGGGCGGGTAGCGTGTTGGAGAACGGGACCAGCCCGAGCGGCGCCGCGAGCAGAATGCCTCCGAACAGAATGCCAAGGCCATTCAGCCGGTTCATCACCGCGCCCGTCGTCAGGATCTGCATCCGGGGGTGAACGTAGCGGTCCATCCGGTGAACGATCTCCGCACCCTTGCGGAGGACCGGAACAAGCTTGCCAACATCCAGCGTGCGGTCGAGCAACGCCTTGGGCAGCCAGGGAATGCGATTCAAGGTGATGCCAATACTGATCATGATGATCGCCGCACCAAACACCGTACTGACCCCGGGAATTGAAACCGGGAGAAGAAACGGGATCGTCAGCAGGATGCAGAGAATCAGAAGACCCTGCTCGCCGATCTCTTCCAGCAGCCAGCGCAGGGTGACGGTGTCGCCATTGATCGCGTCGATGCTGCGGAGCAGGGTTTCGCTCAGGGTTTGCCGTGTATCTTCGAAAACCAGCGGCTCTTCGGGAGACGCGCTATGTCGTGCGGCCGGATCGGGGAGAGGGTGGTCCATGTGATCTCGCTCGGTCGAATTGTCCCTTACCAAGCCGATCGGGATCGGATTGTCATCAAGATCCGATGACGGAGGATGCGACGCCTTTGGGCTGGCGCGGATCCAGCCCGAACCGGGGTCCGGCGCCGTGCCGCCGGCGAAGTTCCAGTCTGACGGGCGTTCCCGGCTTCCCAACCAGTTTAGATTACGTACAAAATCAGCATTTTCGCTTTGCGGCAGCGCAAGGCCCCCTGCTAACGATTGTTGCAAGTTGAACTATCGGACCCGCCGGGCGACCTGAGCGTTATGATCGTTTGTTCCTGCAACGTCCTGACCGACAAGGCTATCCGGACCGCCTGCCATTCCGAGCGGCCGCGGACGACCGGAGAGGTCTATGGCTGCCTGGGTTGCAGCCCGCAATGCGGACGGTGCGCTCGTACCATCAAGACGATCCTGGACCAGGCTCTAGGCGGGAATTGCAAGGCGGGTTGCCCGGTCTGCCCGATGTCCGGTCTGCCGTTGCCGGTTCCCGCCGAACCCGCCTGACGCTTTCCCATTTCGCGAGAGTTCCGCAGCGCCGCAGGCGTTTGCTGCCTTGCATGCCAGTACCCATCAGTTTAGAACCGGTCCAAACTATTTGGCTCGGCTTTTGAAGGAGATGCGGCATGAAGGGCGACCCCAAGGTCATCGATTATCTGAACAAGGGTCTGCGCAGCGAGTTGACCGCGATCAACCAGTACTGGCTGCATTACCGCATCCTCGACAATTGGGGCCTGAAGAATCTCGCCAAGAAGTGGAAGGCGGAATCGATTGAGGAGATGCATCACGCCGACAAGTTCGCGCACCGCATCCTGTTCCTCGACGGCTTCCCGAACATGCAGGTGCTCGATCCGCTGCGCATCGGCCAGGACGTGAAGGAAATTCTGGAAGCCGATCTCGCCGCCGAGGTCGATGCGCGCAGCCTGTATCAGGAGGCCGCGACCTATTGCCATTCGGTCAAGGACTACGTGTCGCGCGACCTGTTCGAAGAACTGATGAAGGACGAGGAACACCACATCGACTTCCTCGAGGAACAACTCGATCTGGTCGCCAAGCTCGGCGTGCAGCTTTATTCGCAGCACCATATCGGCAAGCTCGACGACGATTGATCGCCGTCGCGCACGGAACCGAATCGCTCGGATATGAAATGCGCGGCGCTGCCGCGCATTTTTTTAACCTCGCGTTTGCGAAGGTTTACAGCGAATGAATTTTTTCAGAACGGAAGCCGTACAAAGCCCCGGTTCGAGACCCGAAACGTTAATATTCGCGGTTAAAAATCAAGGTTAAGCGCCGCTTAAGCAATTGCTGCGATGGTCCGCTCACTCCATTTCGCCGAGTGAGGATCGACCATGAAATGTATCAAGACGAGTTTGATCGCTGGCGTCGCCGCCATGACGATCGCAGCCCCCGCCGGCGCCGCCGACATGCCGCTCCCGGTCTACAAGGCGCCGGTCGCCGTGCAGACCGGCGGCTGGTATCTGCGCGGCGACATCGGCATGACCAACCAGAGTGTCGGCGAACTGACCAGCCCGGCCTTCACGACGGACGTCACCGTCCTGCAGAAGGATGTCAGCTCGGGCATGCTGGCCGGTCTCGGCATCGGCTATCAGTTCAACAACTGGTTCCGCGCCGACTTCACCGGTGAATATCGCGGCGGCACGACGTTCCGCGGCCTCGACACCTACGGCCCCGCGTCCAACGACTATTACGGCACCAAGAGCGAATGGCTGTTCATGGCGAACGCCTATATCGATCTTGGCACCTGGTGGTGCTTCACGCCGTTCGTCGGCGCCGGTATCGGCTATTCGCAGAACACCATCAGCAACTGGCGTGACATCAACACGCAGACCGGTGCCACCGCCTATGCCGAGAAGAATTCGCAGTGGGAGATGGCCTGGGCGCTGCATGCCGGCGTCGCCTACAAGGTGAACCCGAACTTCACCGCGGAATTCGCCTATCGCTACGTCAATCTCGGCGACTTCGCGTCGGCTGACATGATCGGCTTCAACGGTGTCAACGCCGTCTACAACCCCATCAACCTGAACAACGTGGTCTCGCACGACTTCAAGCTGGGCCTGCGCTGGAATCTCACGCCGACCGAGTCCTATGCCCCGGTTGCGATGCCGGCCTACGCACCGGCGCCGTCTGCGTACAATCCGCCGCCGCCGGTCTATTCGCCGGCCCCGCCGCTGATGCGCAAGGGCTGACACGCAGCTTCGGCGAGATGGAAAACGAAGAGGCGGGGACAACCCCGCCTCTTCTGCTTTTGTGACGATTGAAGGCCGTGTGCAGCGAGGGATTATTCAGCCGGTTGCAACGCCACGCGTTTCGGCACCGACAACCTGAACCGGGCAGGGCGTTCGAACAGGAAATTGAGCGCGGTTCCGCGCACCAGCCAGTGCAGAACAAGCGGCGCAATGATGGCGGCTGACGTCACCAGGAATGCGACCGTTCCCGGATCGGTGACGATCCCGGTCTTCACCAGCGCGATGCGCGTCACCGCCATCGGCAAAAAGAACGCCAGATAGATCGCAAGCGATTGCTGTCCGCACATGCGGATAAAGCCGAAAACGTGCAGCCGCGCCAGCAGCACCGAGATCGCAATCACTGCACCGGCGCCGGCAAATCCAAGCAGCAGCGAAACGACCGGCAGGACCGCAAGGTTTGCGCTGACACAGGCCGCGGTGACGAGCCCCCAGACGGCCAAGGCCGGTGCGGTCACGGCCGGACGGGCGCGAAACCAGTCCGCATGCGTGACGATCCAGCGCCCGGACAGATAGCCCGCGTAGAAATACACGAAGCGTCCGGCGAACTCGTCGATCAGGGTCCAGCCGCTCTCGATATGCGCGACCTGCAGCAGCGCCGCGCCGGCGAGGACAACGAGTGGCGGCAACCCGCGCGTCAGCCGCGCCGCCAGGAAAAACACCGGCAGCAGATAGATGAACCACAGGGTGCCGAACGGATCGATGAAGGCGAGCAGATAAAGCCGGATTGCCTCGGCGGCTCCGTCCTGCGCGACATAGACCGGGCCGCGGAACGCGAACTGGATCGTCAGCCACAGCACGTAGAAATAGGCGAAGTGCAGCACCTTGCTGTCGAGGAAGCTGCGCCAGTCCTTGTCGATCCCGCGCGCTGCAAACAGGCCGGCGATCAGGAAGAAGGCCGGGATGCGGAACGGCCTGGCGAATTCGACGATCGGATGCATCCAGCCGGTACTGCCAAGCGCCTCCGCGCTCGACAGGGTCGAATGCATCATCACGACCAGGATGATCGAGATGCCCTTGGCATAATCGACCCAGTCGATGCGTGCGGGCTGCAAGATGCCTGCTTGCTGCGTCATGACCTCTCCGGCGTGGATACTCAGCGCCAGCATCGAGATTATCGCCTCGCGCCACGGGCCGCAGCCGGTTCCGCAAATTAGAGTCAATGTCCGCTCGTTAATGCTGGCGACGCGGATGTTATGGTTAGCAAAGCCTTAACCAACGGCATTTATGGTTTCCGAAACGTTGACGCCCGCAAGGGCGAATGCCGAAGGAAGAGTGCTCATGCGTCGATCGATGCAATTTGCCCTGATTTGCGCCGGACTGGCGGCCGCTTCGTTCCAGCTGCCGACGCGGGCGGATGCCGCCGACATGCCGCCATGGCCGCAGAGCCAGCCCACCGGCATAGTGCGGGAATACGTCTCCGGCTGGTACCTGCGCGGCGACATCGGTTATCGCACCAACACCGATATCGGCAGCATGACCTCGTCATTTGCGCTGCCCACGAACACGGACTTCGCCGATGTCGCCACCTTCGGCGGTGGCGGCGGCTACAAGTCCGGCTGGTTCCGGGCCGACGTAACGATCGACTATGCCGGCAGAGCCGGGTTTTCGGGCGAAGGTCCATTCGCGGGCGTTTACTCCGCCAAGGTCGAATCCTGGACGGTCCTGGGCAACATGTATCTCGACCTCGGCACCTGGAATGGCGTGACGCCTTACATCGGCGCCGGCGCTGGCGCCGTGACATTCCGCGCCTATGACTTCGCGGCCCCGCTCGGCATTGCGTCGTTGGACTACCAATCGAAGACCCAGTTCGCCTGGGCTTATATGGCAGGGCTCGCCTGGACTTTCGCGCCACGCTGGGCGGTGGATTTCAGCTACCGCCGCGTGAATCTCGGCAACGTGACGTTCAACCCGACGCTGCTCGACGAGCTGACGTTGCAGGACCTGACCGCGAACGAATTCCGTATCGGTCTGCGCTATAATTTCGATTGAAGGACAGTCGTCACGTTCGGTTGATCGGAGGCTGACGCTGGATCTGGTTCATTGCCAGCCGGCGTCAACTCGCCTATCGGTCACTCCCTTTTGAAAAACCGGGGATCGGGATGGCTGCAATCAGGATATCGAAATGTTTGCTCGTTGCCGCGCTGGCAACGGCGGCAATGGTCATTGCTGCAGACGATGGATGGGCGAGACGGGCGCAGCCTGCGGAAGGCACGCGCCAGCAACGTATGGACTGCGCCGACGATGCCAGGTTCGTCTGCGGCCGGTTCATCCCCGATGTCGAGCGGATCACGGCCTGCATGAAGGCCAACAAGCGGCAATTGAGCCCGCAATGCCGCCGGCATTTCTAGTCGCACCAGGCGTCTGAATCGATTTGAAGCCCCGGCGCAAGCCGGGGCTTTTTCGTTGTCGGCACCGCGATGCAATGTCCAAACCGTGATGCATGTCCAATTGTCGGCCGCTCAAAGTTCTTGCGGTTTTCGCGGCACTCCTATACACGCCGCGGCGGGCCACCCCTCCCCAACGAGCGGGCGTGCTATCTGGAAGGATAGAGCAATGACGACGACGACACCCGGCATGCGGCCGGCAAACCCGCATTTTTCCTCCGGCCCCTGCGCCAAGCGCCCCGGCTGGACCCTCCAAGCCCTCAAAGACGCACTCGTTGGCCGCTCGCACCGCTCGAAAGAGGGCAAGGTGAAGCTGAAGCGCGCCATCGATCTCACCCGCGAAATTCTCGAAGTGCCGGCCGATTATCGGATCGGCATCGTGCCGGCGTCCGATACCGGCGCCGTCGAAATGGCGATGTGGTCGCTCCTGGGCGCGCGGCCCGTCACCATGCTGGCCTGGGAATCCTTCGGCGAAGGCTGGGTCACCGATGTCGAGAAGCAGTTGAAGCTGAAAGACGTCACGACCTTCAAGGCGCCGTATGGCGAACTGCCCGACCTGTCCAAGGTCGACAGCGATACCGACATCGTCTTCACCTGGAACGGCACCACCTCCGGCGTGCGCGTGCCGAATGCCGACTGGATCAAGGCCGATCGCAAGGGCCTGACGATCTGCGACGCGACCTCCGCCGCCTTCGCGCAGCCGATGGATTTTTCAAAGCTCGATGTCGTGACCTTCTCCTGGCAGAAGGCGCTGGGCGGCGAAGCCGCGCATGGCATGCTGATCCTGTCGCCGCGCGCGGTGGAGCGGCTGGAGACCTACAAGCCGGCCTGGCCGCTGCCGAAGATCTTCCGCATGACCAAGGGCGGCAAGCTGAACGAAGGCATTTTCGTCGGCGAGACCATCAACACCCCGTCGATGCTGTGCGTGGAGGATTATCTCGACACGCTGGCCTGGGCGAAATCGGTCGGCGGCCTGAAGGGCATGGTTGCGCGCGCCGACGCCAATGCCGGCGCGGTGCATGACTGGATCGCCAAGACTCCGTGGATCGACAATCTCGCTTCTGATGCGAAGACGCGCTCGAACACCTCGGTCTGTCTGAAGATCGTCGACCCGGCGATCACCGCGCTGTCGGTCGATGCGCAATGGGCCTTCGTGAAAGACCTCGTCGCGTTGTGCGAGAAGGAAGGCGTCGCCTTCGATTTCGCCAATCACCGCGATGCGCTGCCGGGTCTTCGCATCTGGTGCGGCGCCACGGTCGAGACCAGCGACGTCAAAGCGCTGCTGCCGTGGCTCGACTGGGCCTATGCCAAGGCCAAGGACAAGCTGCCGAAGGCGGCGTAGCGACAACGAAACATGCCCCATCCCGTCACCCTGAGGTGCTCGATGCGTAGCATCGAGCCTCGAAGGGCGACGGCCCGGACCGCATCCTTCGAGGCTCGCTTCGCTCGCACCTCAGGATGACGGTCCTCCAACAGGACCATCATCATGACCAAACCCAAAGTTCTGATTTCCGACGCGCTGTCTCCCGCCGCCGTGCAGATCTTCAAGGATCGCGGCGTCGAGGTGGATTTCCAGCCCGACCTCGGCAAGGACAAGGACAAGCTCGCCGAGATCATCGGCAATTACGATGGGCTTGCGATCCGCTCGGCCACCAAGGTGACGCCGAAGATTCTGCAGAACGCGAAGAACCTGAAGGTGATCGGGCGCGCCGGCATCGGCGTCGACAATGTCGATATCCCGGCCGCTACGGGCAAGGGCATCATCGTGATGAACACGCCGTTCGGCAATTCGATCACGACCGCCGAACACGCGATCGCGCTGATGTTTGCAGCGGCCCGCCAACTAGCGGCGGCGGACGTGAGCACGCAAGCCGGCAAGTGG
>CAZXJZ010000157.1:0-11390 GCA_964641065.1 uncultured Hyphomicrobiales bacterium
CCTGCCGCGCCGCCATCCAGTTGACGTTGCCGCGCAGCGTGTTGATTTCGCCGTTATGGGCGATGAAGCGATACGGATGGGCAAGCGACCAGGCAGGGAAGGTGTTGGTCGAGAACCGCTGATGCACGAGCGCCAGCGCGCTGTCGAAATCGGGCTCGTGGAGGTCAGGATAATAGGCGCCCAGCTGGTCGGCGAGGAACATGCCCTTGTAGATGATGGTCCGGCAGGACAGCGACACCGGATAATAGCCGGAGAGGCGGCGCTCCCGGCGCTGGTAGATCGCGTTCGAGATCGCCTTGCGCAGGATGTAGAGGCGGCGCTCGAAATCCTGCTCGGTCTTGATGTGCGCGGGGCGCTCGATGAACACCTGCATGTGCACGGGTTCGGTCGGCTTGACCGATTCACCGAGCGTCGAATTGTCGGTCGGGACCTCGCGCCAGCCCAGGATTTTCAGGCCTTCCTGCGCCGCGACCTCTTCGTAGGTCTTGCGGATCTGATCGCGCCATTCCTGGTCGCGCGGCAGGAACAGAAAGCCGACCGCGTAATGGCCGGGCGCGGGCAGGGTGAAGCCTAATTCCTTCGCCTTGCGGGCGAAAAAGGCATGCGGGATTTGCACCAGGATGCCGGCGCCGTCGCCGGCGCGCGGGTCGGCGCCGACGGCGCCGCGATGCTCGAGATTGACCAGGATGGTGAGTGCATCCTCGACGATCTTGTGCGACTTGCGGCCCTTGATATCGGCGATGAAGCCGACACCGCAGGAATCCTTGTCGAGTGCCGGGTCGTAGAGACCGGTCGCGGCTGGCAGCCCGGGATCGGCGGAATCGGCAAAATCGGACGCGCGCAAGGCGGTCCGCTTTTGCTGCTCTCCCCGATCGATCTTCCAGCTCATATCGATGCCGTCCCTTGAAGCATTCCTCGGCGTACCTGCCGCCTTCGCCGCGCCGGTATCCCGGCCACTGCGTTCGGCGAAAATTTCCTGCTCGGAGCGGCAGCCCGGACCTGCCCATCGGCACGCCCTTGCGGACTGCTTCGAAGTCGGTGCCTCGATGCCGAGCCGCACCGCGCACCCCCGGTCGGCAGGGTGGCTCGCACAACCCGCCGCCTCGACTTCCTGAAGTGGGACAGCAATGCTGTCCTATCGCATCTTTGCCAAATTTTCGCCCAGCCGACAAGAGGTGGGCCAAGCGACCCTGGCATTCTTCCAACTTTATTCTTTCCGCCGACGCGCCCCGTAACAAGTAGATTCTGGGGGGCGGGTGAGCCAATTTTGCCCGGTCTCTGCTATCGGTCGGCGACCGGCCCGCCGGGCCGCGCCAGCAAACGGGGATTTTCCGGTGAATTTTGCCAGCGACAATACCGCGGCGGTGGCGCCCGGCATCATGGATGCGCTGCTGCGCGCCAATGACGGTTTCGCGCTCGGCTATGGCAACGACGCGCTGACCCGGGATGTCGAGAAGCGGATCGGCGAGCTGTTCGAATGCGACGCCGCCGTGTTCCTGGTGCCGACCGGCACCGCGGCGAATGCCTTGTCGCTGGCGCATGTGACGCCGCCGTGGGGCGGGGTGCTGTGCCACGAGCAGGCGCACATCATGTCGGACGAATGCGGCGCGCCGGAATTCTTCGGCGGCGGGCTGAAGCTGATCGGTCTTCGCGGCGCCGGCTGCAAGCTCACCCGCGACACGGTAGCGGGCGCGATCGCGCGCTATTCCGGCCATGTGCCGCATCAGGTCAACGCGTCGGCGCTCTCGATCACCCAGGCAACCGAGGCCGGTACGGTTTACCGCGTCGACGAGGTCGCGGCGATGAGCGAGGTCGCGCATGCGCATGGACTTGCGGTGCATATGGACGGCGCGCGTTTCGCCAATGCGCTCGCGCGCATGAATGTGACGCCGGCGGAAGCCACCTGGAAAGCCGGTGTGGATGTGCTCTCGTTCGGTGCCACCAAGGGCGGCGCCATGGCCGCCGAGGCGGTGGTGTTCTTCGATCGCGAGCAGGCGGATTTCATGCCGGAGCGGCGAAAGCGCGCCGGGCATCTGCTGTCGAAACACCGCTTCCTTGCGGCGCAATTCGAGGGTTATCTGAACGACGGTTATTGGCTCGCGCTGGCCCGGCACGCCAATGCCATGGCCGATCGGCTGGCGGATGGCCTGCGCGCTTGCGGCGTTCCCATTGTGTGGCCGGTCGACGCCAATATCGTGTTCGCGCTGCTGCCTCAGGCGCTGGACGCGAAACTGAAGGCGGCCGGCGCCGCCTTTTATGTGCGTCCGAAAACGCTCGCCGGCGATGACGTTGCGATTGCGCCCGATCAGATGCTGGTGCGGCTGGTCACATCGTTCGCGACTGTGGAAAGCGAAATCGAAAAATTCGCGAGCCTGGTGCAAAGCGGTTGAAATTCCGCCGTAGCGTCGCCCCAATCACGCAGCACCTTCGCTGACGGGGATTGATCTTGCCTCCCTGGGAGGGGCGATTTGAAACACACACTCATCATTGCAGCGTTCGCGGTTACGATGGCTGCGACGCCGTCAAAGGCGCAACCGGTGGCGGCCGATCTGCTGCCGGCCTACGAAGTGTCGACCATCGTTGCATCGATGGGGCTCCGTCCGGTCGGACGTCCGGCCTGGAGGCGCGGTCGCTATGTGATTGCGGCCGTCGACGGTTACGGCCGCGAGGTCAACGTTGTGCTCGATGCACGCGACGGACAGGTGCTGGCGGTGCGTCCACTCGGACGCGGGCGCTTCGGTCCGCCGCCCCCGGGCTATGGACGCCCGGCGCCTTACGATCCGATGGACGGCCAGGCGCTTCCGCCGGGTGGACCGTTCCCTGATGACGACGAATTCTTCGACAACGACCGGCAACAGGGTTCGCTGTCGCCACGCGCGCCGTCACGCGAGGTTGCGCCGGTGCGAGAGCCGTCGGTGACCGGCAATGTCGCGCGTCGTGCTCCGGCGGTGCGCAGGGATGCTGCGCCGAATGACGCCACACCCGTGCCGCGACCGCGTCCGGCGCTGGCGCGGGCCAACGACCCCGGCACCAAGCCGGCTGCATCGGTTACACAGCCGGCCTCTGCCGCACCGGCCGACGCTAAGCCTGCCGACGCCAAGCCTGCTGACGCCAAGCCTGCTGACGCCAAACCTGCGGCGGCGCAGAAGCCCGGCCAGGCTGAAGCCAAGGCCGAGGTGAGCCCGGATGCGCTGAAGCGCGATGCCGGCAAAGCCGACGGCGCCAAGACCGAGGGTGCCAAGACTGAAGGCGCAAAGCTCGAGGCCACAAAGCCTGAAGCCGCAAAGCCTGCGGTCAAGCAAACGCGCGCGGCGCCTGCAGCTGCAACCAAGCCCGAGGCGGCAAAGAAACCGCAAACTGCAGAGCGTGAGATCCGTGTCATCGATCTCAGCAAGCCGAAGGACGCAGCGAAGCCCGCGGACAAGCCGGGCGAGGCGATCCGGTTCTAAACTGCGAACCGCAGGTGCGTGCGCCAACACACGAACCTGCGGCGCGTTGTTTGCTGCTGCTGTGACTAATTCGTCGTGCAGCCCGAGAACACGACCGCATGCCGCCAGCATTTTAATACCGCTTGAAACCGCGAACGTGGGTCGGCCGTAGCTGGCGCGTTTCGGCATGACGGGGGCGACATGATCAGATTGAAACCTCTCATAATGGCAGGCGCAATCGCGGTTCTGCCAAGCTGCGCTTTCGCCAATACCCTGCTTGGAGATTGGCAACGCGGGGATGGCAATGTCCGCATCCGGATTGCCGCCTGTGGCGAGTCCCTGTGTGCCACAAACACTTGGGTGAAGGATTCAGGAAGCGGCGAGAAGGTTGGTGAGAAGCTGATCTTCGCGGTCACACAACAAGGCGACGGCTGGGCCGGCTCCGCCTACGATCCGCAGCGAAAATTGACGATTTCGACGAAGCTCAAGGTGATCGGAAAACGCCTCACATCGAGCGGCTGTGTGCTGAGCGGCGTGATCTGTCGCTCCGTTGACTGGATGCGTCTGGACTAGCGTTCACGGAGCCTGGACTGACGCTCAAGCGATGCTCACGTGAAATAAAGCGCCCCGGTTGCCCGGGGCGCCCCTTCTTCTTCGACGTCAGAACGCAGCCGATCAGGCGGCGACCCGGGTCTCGACCTGGCCTTCGATGGCCTTGTCGCCGGACTTGCCATTGATCGGAATCTGGCGCGGCTTCTTGGCCTCCGGAATGACGCGGACGAGGTCGACGTGCAGGAGACCGTTCTCGAGCGCGGCGCCCTTCACCTGTACGAAATCGGCAAGCTGGAAGACCCGCTCGAAGGCGCGTGCAGCAATGCCCTGATACAGGACCTCGCCGGATTTCTCTTCCGTCTTGGCCTGCTTCTCGCCCTTGATGGTGAGGGTGTTTTCCTTCAGCTCGATATTGAGCTCGGACTCTGCAAAGCCCGCGACCGCGACGCTGACGCGGTAATCGTTCTCGCCGGTCCGCTCGATATTATAAGGCGGGTAACCGGGGGCGCTTTCCGCGCTGGTCTGGTCGAGGAGGTTGAACAGCCGGTCGAAACCGACGGTCGAACGATAGAAGGGGGTAAGATCGAAGTGACGCATGGTATGTCCTCCTTGAAGCGACATGTGCAATCGGATCCTCCCGAATGGGCCGGACCCTTAAGGTATTGCGCCGCCTT
This sequence comes from uncultured Hyphomicrobiales bacterium, assembly GCA_964641065.1. Lineage (GTDB taxonomy): Bacteria > Pseudomonadota > Alphaproteobacteria > Rhizobiales > Xanthobacteraceae > Pseudorhodoplanes. Next base: position 4,655 of record CAZXJZ010000157.1, read on the forward strand.
ATGGCCGGCGCACCCTTGATCTAGGAAGCTGCGTTTTTTCGTCAAGGGGTGGCGAATTTAAGAAAAATCAACGGCTTATAAAGTTGTCTGGATTTGCCCCCAGTTGTTCGCGCAGGCCAATTGAGACTGGCCCGGCCCCTGCTATAACGCCGCACCCGCCGCCCCCAAGGAGTGGCGCATGATTCTGTCCGGCGAATCTTTGCCCGCGTCGCCGGCTCGTGCGCATGTTCCCTCATGAAACTCATTTCGATTCCCGCCAATCCGGTGCCTGAGGATGTTGTCTCCGGTACGCTGAAGACGCCGGATCGCATCGATCTGCGGTTCGCGCGCTGGGCGCCCCCGGCGGGACGCAAGGGCACTGTCTGCATCTTCCAGGGGCGCGCGGAATTCATCGAAAAGTATTTCGAGACCGCCCGCGAATTGCGGTCGCGCGGCTTTGCGGTCGCGACCATGGACTGGCGCGGGCAGGGGATGTCGCAGCGCACGCTGCGCGATCCGAAGAAGGGCTATGTCGAGAGCTTCCGCGAATACGAGACCGATCTCGAAGCCTTCATGCGCGAGATCGTGCTGCCGGATTGCCCGCCGCCTTATTACGCCATCGGCCATTCGATGGGCGCGTCCATCCTGACCCGCATCGCCTATCGCGGCTATCAATGGTTCGACCGCATGGTTCTGTGCGCGCCGTTGATCAGCCTCGGGCCACAATTGCTGACGCCCTTCGCCAAGCCGGCGGTCTCGCTGCTGAACGGTATCGGCATGGGAACGTCTTACGTCCCCGGCGGCAGCCCGATGGTGGTGGCGTCGCAACCGTTCCTCGGCAACGTGCTGACATCCGATCCGGTGCGTCATGCGCGCACCGCCGCGGTTCTGGAGGCGGAGCCCGCGCTTGGCCTTGGCTCGCCGACCAATGCCTGGGCGTCGGCAGCGTTCGCGATGATGAAGGAATTCGAGGACGTCAATTATCCCGGAAAAATCCGTCAGCCGATCATGATGATCGCGGCGGGCCGTGACGTGACCGTCTCGACGCCGGCCATCGAGCAATTTGCCGGACGGCTGCGGGCGGGCTCGCATCTCATCATTGCCGGCTCGCGGCACGAAATGATGATGGAGACCGATCGCTACCGCGCGCAATTCTGGGCGGCGTTCGACGCCTTCGTGCCGGGCACGCCGCTGTATTGAGGCTGCGCTATTGGATGCCGCCGCCCGGCTCCAGCGTGAACAATTCCTGCGGCCGCTCGACCCCGCGCAGCGCGTAGCGCCCGACCGACACCAGCCGGCCGCGCATGCCGTCGACGGCGGCGAAGGCTTGCGACACCAGCACCGGCTGCTCCACCGACCGGCACATGGTGGCGATGCGGCTGGCTTCGTTCACTGCCGGTCCGACAACGGTGAAATCCAGCCGGTCGAGCGATCCGATATTGCCGTAATAGACTTCGCCGACATGCAGGCCGAGATACATGTCGGTGACCGGCAGCAAGCCGTGAGCGCGTCGCGCGTTCAGCGCGGCCACCTCGCGCCGCGCGTCGGCTGCGGCACTGAGCGCGGCACCGCAGGCATGGGCGCGATCCTCGGCGCTGAAAATCGCGAGGATGCCGTCGCCGATCAGTTTGAGCACGTCGCCGCCATGGGCATGGATCGCCGACACCGCGACCTCGGCATAGTCGTTGAGCAGGGGGATCACCTGCTCAGGCGCGGAATCGGTAACCCGCGTGAAGCCGCGGAGATCGCTGAACCAGATCGCGGCGTCGATGCGGTCGGCGACGCCGCGGATGATGCGGCCTGAGAGCACGCGGCGCGCAGCATCGCGGCCGAGATAGGTTTCCATCAGCGTGCCAGTCATGCGGGTCAGCGCGAGGGTTTTCACCGCCAGCGCGAGCGACGGCACGAGACGGGCGAGCGCGGCAAGGTGTTCTTCCGAAAAGCCGCCGGGACGCCTGGTCATCCAGCTCGAATAGACCGCGTCCATTTCGCCGATCACGCCTTCGGCGGCGAACCGGTTGACGATGGCCGCGCCGCCTTTCATTCCCGCGTCGATATAGTCCTGCATGACAGGAAACCACGCGGTATGCGCCTCGGTCAGCCGCAGCAGCGTCTCGCCGGTCTGCAGCATGTGGAAGAATGGGCTCGCCCGCCAGCTCGCCGCCGCCCGTTCCTCTTCAGCCCCGAGCGCCAGACCGTCCGGCAAGGCGGTGCGGCCATATTCGACGACACCCGGCTGAGACGGATCGTGCCCCCAGCGGAACAGCCGGCCCTCGTAGACCGGGTGCAAGGTGTCGATCAGCACCAGGCAGCGGTTGACGGGCAGGCCGATGGCGCCGGCCCGTTCGCAAAAGCCGGCCACCAAAGCGTCTTCGGCGACGCCGTTCAGCCCGGCTTCCGCAAGCCAGACGGTGAGCGCGCTGATGTCATTCTCGGCGATCATGCGGTCCGAATGTGGGCCGCAATCTCGATCTCAAGTCAATCCCGGCCCGCTTCCACGAACTTGTCCGCGAGCAATTGCGGATTTGTGAAAATGGCCTCGTGACTGCCGGGCATCTGCACCAGGCGATACAGCCCAAGCCGCGACGACATGCGCGGATGCCAACCCCATTCGCCGGGCGGCAGCGCGATGTCCTCGGTGCAGTTGAGATAGCTCTTCGGGATCGGCAACGAATAGAAGGTTTTCAACGGCACCTTGTCGGTGTGGCTGCGATGCGGTGTCGGCGACAGCATGGCGTAGGCCTTGCGGGCGAGCGCGTCGTCGGCATCGTTGATGAAGGCATCGCGCCAGATCGGGTAGGGCAGCATCACCCCGCCGTCGGGCTGCGCCACCGCGTCGAACAATTGCTTGTAATGCGACGGGACGTTGTCTTCGAGGCTCTGGCCGTCGAGCAGCACGAAGGCATTCCAGAATACCAGCCGGCGAACGCGATCGGCGACCTGCTCGGCGACCGGCTGGATTACCGTGCCTCCGAAGGAATGCCCGACCAGAACGAAGTCGCGGATATCCTTCTCCTTGATGAAATCGACCACCGATTTCACGCAATCGGCATGCGTTACGTCCTTGCGATCGTTGGGCGCGTGCCCGGCCACGGTCGGTGCGTAGGCTTTGTGGCCGGTCTCTTCGAGGCGCTTGATCACGGGCTGCCAGGGACGGTTGTCGTGCCAGGAGCCGTGAACGAGGACGAAGGTGTAACCCATGGTGTTCCCCCTCTGCTTGTCACTCCGGAACGATGCACGAGGGCGCAAAAGCCGCGCGACTGTCCGTGCAGTGTCTTGCGACTAGGCGTGCAATGTCTTGCGGAACAGGGCCGGGGCGATCCCGAAGCGCTGCCGGAAACGCCGCGCAAAGTGACTCGGGTTCGCGAAGCCGCTGCGCCAGGCGATGTCCGAAATCGAAATCCGCGCAAAGCGCCGGTCTTCCAGCAGCGCCTTCGCGCGGTTCAGCCGGGCCGCGATCAGCGCCGCGCCGAAGCTCGTGCCGCCCTTTGCCAGCACCAGATGCAGATAGCGTTTTGAAATTCCGTGCGCGGCGGCAACCGCGGCCGGATCGAGCGCGGGGTCGACGCTTTGCTCCGCGATTGTGCGGGTCAGCCGGCGAATGAGTGCGCCGCCATGCGGGGAAAGGTCCACGTTTTGATGGCCGGTGGCGAGGGCCAGCATCGCGCCGATCTGGTCGGCGACGACGCCGAACGGCAGCACAATCCGGCCGAGCGCATCGGGTCGCAGATTGCCGAGCGCGCTCGCCAGCGTCGCCCCCCATGGCGAGTGATCGGCAAGCGTGATCACCGTCGCGTCGTCCGCTTGCGGCAGCCAGGTCCGCAGCCAGCGTTGCGGGATCTGCACCGAGAGGCAGTGGTTCTTGTCGGGCAGCGAGAAACGGTACGGCTCGCGGCTGTTGACCAGCATGCAATTGCCGGGGGCGATGACCGCTTCGCGGCCGCCTTGCGCGACGCCCATATGGCCGCCGTGCATGTAGAGAAGGTAGAAGAAATTCTCGCGGCTGCGGGCGATTGCCGCGCGGCTGCGCCAGACTTCCTGCGGGTCGGTGTCGACGAAGTTCAGATCGATCGGGCCGAACTGGAACTTGGTCAGTTGCGCTGCGAAGTTTTCGCGATCGCCGTCCGCCTTCATTTCGAGAAAGGCTTCGCAGATCGCCTCGATCCAATAGCTCAGCCCCATGCCGGGGGCGGCATCGTCAGTCGACCAGAAACCGTCCGGTGCGGTCATGGCGCGCTCGCAAGCTTGGGCGAGCAATTACGCCATAGCCTCCGGGGCGGCACAAGCGAGGTCTGCTAGCTCTTCAGAAGCTCCAGCGCCGCGGCATGGACGCGGGCGTCGCCGGCGGCGATCACTCTGCCGCCAAGCGCCGCCGGTCCGCCGTCCCATGACGTGACGACGGCGCCGGCGCCGGCCAGGATCGGGATCAGCGGCAGGATGTCGTAGGGCTTCAACTCGGTCTCGATCACCAGATCGATATGTCCCGCCGCCAGCATGCAATAGGCATAACAATCGCCGCCGTAGCGTGAGAGTTTGACCGTCGCCTCGACCTTCCGGAAGGCGGCGCGATCCGTTTCGTTCATGAGCAGCGGGCTGGTGGTGAACAGGATCGCATCCGACAGGCCGGTGCAGGAGCGCGACCGCAGGCTGCGCTTTCCGGCCGGCCCGCGATAATCCGCGGCGAGGCCGTCGCCGGAAAACGTCTCGCGCATGAACGGTTGATGCATCAGCCCGAAAACGGGTTCGCCAAGCCGCGTCAGTGCGATCAGGGTACCCCAGACCGGCATCCCGGAAATGAAGGACTTGGTGCCGTCGATCGGGTCGAGCACCCAGACATATTCGGCGTCCGCACGTTCGGACCCGAACTCCTCGCCGATAATGCCATGCTCCGGGAAGGTCTGTCGGATCAGCGTGCGCATCGCCTGTTCGGCGGCGCGGTCGGCGGCGGTCACCGGATCGAAGCGGCCGGCCGGCCCCTTGTCGTCGATGCCAAGCGACGAGCGGAAAAACGGCAGGATGGTTTCGCCGGATACCGCGGCAAGCCGGTCGACGAATGCCGCAAAATCGATTGCCGTCATGTGCTCAGCCGCGCCCCGTTACCGCTTTCACCTATCGAATAGTTGCAGAGCGGGCAACCGAACCTCTGCACCTGCGTGGGTTGCCCGACGCGCGCGCGCGTGCGACCAGAACCGCCCTGCACAACCGCTCAAGGCCGGGAACCATGTCAGCGGAGGCGCGCCCGATATCGCTCGCAACCCGCGAGACCGTCCTGCTCGTGGCGGCGCTCGGCGGCATTTATATCGTCAGCCAGTTCCTGCGGAACTCGGTCGGCGTGATCGCGCCCAATCTGGCGAGCGAACTCGGACTGTCAGCCTCCCAAATCGGATTGCTGGCGAGCGTGTTCTTCTTTTCGTTCGCGGCCGCGCAAATCCCGCTCGGGGTCGCGCTCGACCGCTATGGCCCTCGCAATTGCATGCTGGTCTGCGCCGCGATTGCGATCCTCGGCACCCTGATGTTTGCGCTGGCTGCGTCGCCAGTCTGGCTGATTGTGGCCCGCGTGCTGATGGGGCTGGGCTCGTCCTGCTATCTGATGGCGCCGCTTGCACTCTATGCGAAGCGTTATCCGCCGGACCGGTTTGCGACCCTGGTGGGCCTCCAGATCGGTCTCGGCACGCTCGGGACCCTGCTGGCGACGGCGCCATTTGCCTTCGCGGTCGCGCTGATCGGCTGGCGCATGAGTTTCGTCGCGATCGCGGTGTTTGTGCTGGTTGCAGCGCTGCTGGTCTCGGTGGTGGTGCGGGAGCAGGCGGACGATCGCCCGGCGATCCGCGAGACCTTGCGCGACAGCCTGCGCGGGACGCTCGAGGCGACGCGGGTGCCCTCGTTCTGGCCGGTCTTCGCGATGCAATGCGCCGGCTATTCGAGTTTCGTGATCGTGGTCGGGCTGTGGGGTGGCCCCTATCTCACGCATATCTACGGCTTCAGCCTGACCGAGCGCGGCAACATGCTGTTCGTCGCGGTGGTAGCTCAGGTCGTGGGATCGTTCCTGTGGGGGACGAGCGACAGGCTGTTCAAGAGCTACAAGCGCCCGGTGCTGATGGCCCAGCTGCTGACCGCCGCGGCCATGGGGCTGGCCGCCTGGATCGGGATCTTCCCGCCCTGGGCGCTCCCCTTGTGGTTTATCGCCATCGGATTTTCCACAGCGGTGCTGTCGGTTCTGATCGCGCACGGCAAGTCGCTGTTTCCGCCCGCCATGGTCGGGCGTGGAATCACGCTGATGAATATCGGGACGATGGGAGGCGTGTTCGTGTCCCAGTCGATCACCGGATTCATTATCGACCTGTATCCGTTAGCGAGCGACGGGTATGCGCTGGATGCATATCGCGCGGTATTCGCTTTCCAGGCAGGACTTATCCTATTGGTTTTATTTATTTATTCGTTCTCGATCGATACTCGGCGAGATCCCCGGTCCTGGGGATAGGACAGTGATACTGACGTTTCCCCTTGCTTTTGGTGCGGCGCAATGCAATATTGCTGCAGCGCGGCAATGTGCCTTGCACATTCCCGCCGCCCTCCTTGGGCGTTTCCTCCCTAGACTTGGGCCGCTAGTTCGCTAGCGGCCCTTTTTTCTTTTGGAAGGGGTGCCGAAGTGCCGTGTGGTTAAGGAATTCCCGCGCGAAGAAGAGCGCTACTCCGCCGCCGCGCGATAGGGCCGCAACTCCTCCAGCGGACTCGCCGCAATCTCGTCAGCCAGCGT
>CAZXJZ010000158.1:0-11330 GCA_964641065.1 uncultured Hyphomicrobiales bacterium
GCACGCTGCTGCTCGACGAAATCTCCGAGATGGATGTGCGGCTGCAAGCGAAGCTCTTGCGCGCGATCCAGGAGCGGGTGATCGATCGCGTCGGCGGCACCAAGCCGGTCCCGGTCGATATCCGCATCATTGCCACATCCAATCGCAATCTCGCCGAGGCCGCTCGCAATGGCGCGTTCCGCGAGGACCTGCTGTTCCGGCTCAATGTCGTGAACCTGCGCATTCCGCCGTTGCGCGAACGCCCGCAAGATGTGCAGGCGCTGGCCGATCATTTCATCGACAAATATTCCAAGGCCAATGGCCTGCCCGGCCGTCCGCTGTCCACGGAAGCACGCAAGGCGCTGGCGCTGAACACCTGGCCCGGCAACGTGCGGGAGCTGGAGAATACGCTGCATCGCGCCGTGCTGCTGACCAGCGGTGTGGAGATCGGCGCCGACGCGCTGATGACGCCGGACGGCATGCGCCTCGATGCGCCGCAAGCCTCCGCGCAGGTCGCGCATGCCACGATCGCCGCCGAACAGGTGACGCGCGCATTGGTGGGGCGCACCGTCGCCGATGTCGAGCGCGACCTGATCCTGGAAACGCTCAAGCATTGCCTCGGCAACCGCACCCACGCGGCGAATATCCTCGGCATCTCGATCCGCACGCTGCGCAACAAGCTCAACGAATATGCCGGCGACGGCGTACCGGTGCCAGCGCCGCATGGGGGCGAGATGCGGTTCGCGGGGTAAGCGATGCGCGCGCTCGTGTCCCGGGCGCAGCGCAGCATAAGCGAAGCGCAATGATGCGATGCAGAACCGGGACCCATTTGGTATGATTGGGTTCCGGCTCTGCGGCGCGTCACTTCGCGCCGCACCGCGTCCGGGACACGAGAGGACAATGCCCACCATCTACAAGATCCTTCCCCTGTCCCTCTGGACCGAAGCCCAGCGCGCCGGCGTCTTCCGAGGCGCCGCAATCGATCTCACCGACGGCTACATCCATTTCTCCACCGCCGAACAGGCGGCGGAGACCGCCGCGAAACACTTCGCCGGCCAGACCGACTTGATGCTGCTGCATGTCGACACCGACGCGCTCGGTGACGCCCTGAAATGGGAACCGTCGCGCGGCGGCGCGCTGTTTCCCCATCTTTATGCCGAACTCGACCTTCAGCATGTCGTGCGCGCCGATCCGCTGCCGCTCGGAGACGATGGGCGGCATGTGTTCCCGACGCTGACCTGACAGGACGAGACACCTTCATGCATTCCGTCATTCGCTGCGCGCTTGCCGCCGCATTGATTGCGCCATCCGCATCCGCACATGCCTCCTTCAAGGATTTCCGCGACTGGCTCGCGGCCTGCGACAATCTTCGCAACTGCTCGGCTTTCGCGGTCAACTCCGAATCCGACGATGCGGCCGCCTATCTGCGGATCGAGCGCGGCGGCGCGGCCGATGCGCAGGTGACGGTGACCCTGTCGGTCGAACTCCGCGACGCGAAGGGCTACACCGTCGCGTTCGACGACCATGCGCTCCCCGGCCTGCCAGCCGGCATTCTCGTCGGCGAGGAGGGCGAGGGCAGCGACTATCGTCGCGTCACCATCGCCAAGGGGCCAGCCGCCGACGCGCTGATCGAGTCGATGCGCAAGGCCAAGTCCATCGTGGTGACGCGGCAGCCGGCACCGGGCAAAAAACTGGAATCGCCGCTCTCGCATATCTCGATGTCGGGCGCGGTCGCGTCGCTGCTGTGGATCGACGACCAGCAAAAACGGCTCGATACCGTCACGGCATTGGTGCGGCGCGGACCGAAGCCGGCCTCCGCCGTCCCGCCGCAGCCGAAAGCACCGGTCATCGTCGCGGCCCCGCCCTCGAAGGCGAAGGCGCCGGAGACGCATTCGCCCGCCCTGCTCGCCAAAGGCCGCAAGCTTTGTGAGGAGGATGACAAGAATTCTCAGATCGAAGATGTCAGTCCGCTGGGCGGCGGGCAATTCCTCTATCAGTTCACCTGCCCGGACAGCAGCGGTGCCTATAATTTCTGGAACGTGTTCCTGATCGGTCCGGCCGGCAATGTGAACGCCCTGCGTCCCGTGACATTCCGCAGGCCGCCCGGCGTGAGCGACGGCAACAAGGACGAGCCGCGTTCTGGCCTGACCAACCCGGTCTTCGATTCCGAAACCATGACCCTGTCGAGCTTCGACAAAGGCCGCGGCATCGGTGATTGCGGTGTCGAGGAGGAATGGGTCTGGACCGGCAAGTCATTCCAGCTGGCGCTCGAACGCTCGATGGGGGAATGCAAGCGTATCCCGATGGATGACTGGCCGGTGACGTTCCGCGCCGAGGTCAAGCGTTAGCGCGCGGACAAACCGTCAGGCCGCCCGCCCGGTCACAACAGCGCGTAAGCGGTCGACACCATCGCCACCGGCTTGGTGTCGAAGGCCGGCGTCAGCATCACCTGTCCGAATGCCATGGTTCGACCCATGCGCACGATGCGGGCGTCGGCAAGCACGTCGCCGTTCGAGGCCGGCTTCAGGAAATGCGAGGTCTGGTCGACGGTTGTCATCTGCCGGTAGCGGCCGGAGGCGGCGGCGACCGCGAACACCATGGCGGTATCGGCAAGCGACATCAGCGCCTGCCCGCAGATGATGCCGCCGTCGCGACAGATGCGATCGGAAAATTTCATCCGCAGGGTGGCGCCTGCCCCGCCCTCGGCTCCCGGCGGGTGGATCGCCTCGACGCTCAGCTGCAGGTCCTGAACCCAGGGTGCGAACACGTCGACCAGCAACTGTTGCGCTGTGGCCACGTCGAATGTCTGATTGTCGATCTCACCCATTTTTGCCCCCGATTTGCCGCGGACCTTAATCGTTCCCCGGTGCTACGGCACCCGCGTTAACGGTTCCCTAACCATAAACCGGGCAAATATTACCTAGACGTCCGGGAGTTCCATCCACCTAAAATGTCCGACATTTCAGCCACACCATCGCGCGGGCGATTCGTGTTGCCCGCCCTCGGGGACATTGCGGCCTTCGCCAAGCGCGGCGATCTGTTGCTCGCCGCCGGCGTGCTGACGATCCTGGTCGTCCTGATCCTGCCGCTGCCGCCGATCGTCCTCGACCTGTTTCTGGCGGTGTCGATCACGGTTTCGGTGCTGGTCCTGATGACGGCGCTGTTCATCCACAGCCCTCTGGAATTCTCTTCCTTCCCGACAGTGCTGCTGATCGCGACCATGCTCCGGCTCGCACTCAACCTCGCCTCAACCCGGCTGATCCTGGCCAATGGCCATGACGGCCCCGCCGCGGCCGGCCACGTGATCGAGGCGTTCGGCAATTTCGTGATGGCCGGCAATTTCGTGATCGGCATCATCGTTTTCGCCATCCTGGTGATCGTCAATTTCGTGGTCATCACCAAAGGCTCGGGCCGCATCGCGGAAGTGGCCGCGCGCTTTCACCTCGACGCCATGCCCGGAAAGCAGATGGCGATCGACGCCGACCTCTCCGCCGGGCTGATCGACGAAAAGCAGGCGCGTCACCGTCGCAAGGAACTGGAAGACGAGAGCAGCTTCTTCGGCGCCATGGACGGCGCCTCGAAATTCGTGCGCGGCGATGCGATCGCCGGCCTGCTGATCGTTTTCATCAACGTGATCGGCGGCATCATCATCGGCGTCGCCCAGCAGAATATGGGCTTTCTGGATGCCGCCAAGGCCTACACCCTGCTCACCGTCGGCGACGGCCTGGTCACGCAGATCCCGGCGCTGATCGTCTCGACCGCGGCGGGCCTGCTGGTGTCGAAGTCCGGCGTCTCCGGCGCCGCCGACAAGGCGCTGGTGAAGCAGCTCTCCGGCTACCCGAAGGCGCTCGGCATGTCGGGCGGCGTCATGCTGATCATGGCGCTGCTCCCTGGCATCCCGATGCTGCCCTTTCTGGTGCTCGGCGGCGGAGCGAGCGCACTCGCGTGGCATCTCAACAAGCACCACAAGGCGCTGGCGGCAAAGGCCGAGAAACACGAGCAGGTCGCGGCTGCAGCCGCACCGGCAGAGGAGCCGATTTCCAACTCGCTCAAGATCGACGATCTCAAGATCGAGCTCGGCTATGCGCTGCTGCCGCTGGTCAACGCGCAGGATGGCGGCGACCGGCTGACCGAACAGATCAAGGCGCTGCGCCGCGCGCTCGCGATCGAAATGGGCTTCGTGATGCCGGCCGTCCGCATTCTCGACAACGTGCAAAGCGACGCCAACACCTATGTCATCAAGATCAAGGAAGTGGAGGCCGGCTCCGGCAAGCTGTGGCCGGGCCAGTTCATGGTCATGGATCCCGGCGGCGGCCAGGTGAACCTGCCCGGCATTCACACCATCGAGCCGACCTTCGGCCTGCCCGCAACCTGGGTCGACGGGGCCTACAAGGAAGAGGCCGCGATGCAAGGTTACACCGTGGTCGACGGCGCGACCGTGCTGTCAACCCACCTCACCGAATTGCTGAAAGCCAATGTCGCCGATCTGCTGTCGTACGGCGAGGTCTCTAAACTCCTGAAGGAGTTGCCGAAGGAGCAGGCCGAACTGCTCAAGGACATCGTGCCGGCACAAATCTCGATGTCCGGCATTCAGCGCGTATTGCAGATGCTGCTGGCCGAGCGGATTTCGATTCGCGACCTCTCGACCATTCTGGAAGGCATCGCCGAGGCCGTGGCCTTCACCCGCAATCCGACGCAGATCGCCGAGCATGTACGCACCCGGCTGGCCCGGCAGATTTGTGCACAGCACACATCGCCGTCCGGCTACCTGCCGCTGATCGCGCTGTCGGCAAAGTGGGAACAGGCTTTCGCCGATTCCGTTATCGGCCAAGGCGACGAGCGGACTCTCGCCATGCAGCCTTCAAGGCTGTCGGAGTTTATTACACTCGTTCGTGAACGCTTCGAGGAGGCGGCGCGCGAAGGGGAAGCCCCGGTTCTGGTCACGTCCTCGTCAATTCGACCGTTCGTGCGCGGCATTGTCGACCGTTTCCGCGCCCAAACCCCGGTTCTGTCGCAGTCGGAAATCCATCCGCGGGTGCGTCTGAAGACGGTTGGAAGCGTTTAAACCGCGGTTTCGCGCGAAATTTGTGCGCAAGGCCGATTAACCACCGGCACGAAGTAACCAAGACCCGCACGCAACAGTCACGTACTTTCACTTCCGGTCAACGAGATGTGAAGCCCCCTGCGGAACCGCAAAAGGGTTCCTACGTTTGGTTCGTGAGGTTCGGACAGCCGCAAGGTTGAACCGGGCGCCGCCGGAACCCGACAAACCGGGACCGCAGGTTAACAGGCAGGGACGTGTCATGAACAATTCCTCGCTGCGCAGTGCCGACAGTGCGACCCATCTGAAGGTGGTGATCGTTTCGCTCTTTGCCGCCATCATGGTGGTGGGCGTTGGTATCCTGGCGAAGCCGAATTTCTCGGACGGTACCAGCACGTTCGCTCAGCGCTTCGACGCATCCGGTCCGGTGATCCGCGCGGGCCGTGCGACGCCGACCATCGCCGCTGGCGAAGCCGGAACCATCCGATAGTTTTTCTGACGTTGAATCTCCCTCCCCCCAGGGATCAACGTTGTGTGTTGCGCCCCCTCCCCCCAAGGGGGCGCAACTTTTTTATGGGTCCGCAAAGCTAAGACCTGAGTCCGGCTTACGGCACCGCCTCGATCAGCTTGCCCGCATAAACGATCGGCCCGGTCGCAACACCGGTCGGCGAACCGCCCGGCGGCTCGACCGTCACCGCATACGTCGCCTCGTTGATGATCTGCGGGTCGAATGCAGCCAGCTGCGAGCGGGTGAATTCATGATCGCCGATCAGGCCGAGCGAGCGCGGCTGCGGAAACTTGTCGTGCACCAGCCAGAGTTCGTAGGACCGGTCGGGCGGCACCGCGGCGCCAACGCGGCGCACCGTGAAATCCTTGGTCTTGAGATCGACGGTGAGCAGGAAGCCGGGCGACACCTTGTCGGCCTGCAACACGGCAACGTAGCGTCCTAGATCCGGGGCCGGCGGGGTGCCATCGCGGATGCCGATAAACAAAAGCAGCGAAGCAGCGAGCGCGCCTGCGACATAGGTGGCGGTGCGCCAGCGGTTCATTTTCCGCGTCAGATAAACAATCTCGGCACTGCCGGACGGTGTGCCGGCCAGCACGGCGGCGCCGCGCAAGCCGGCGATAATGTTATTCCAGACCGACGCCGGCGGCTCGACGCCTTCGACCGCCTCGGCAAGCACCGACAATCGCCGCTCCCAGTATTCCACCTGCGCGGCGAACCCGGTATCGGACAAAATCAATTGCTCGGCCTGCGCCCGTTCCGACGCATCGAGCGTTCCGAGCGCATATTCGGCAGCCAGGATTTCGCGGTCCTCGTCCATCATCGTCGCGGCCCTTTCATGATCCGAGACATTCCCGGATCTCGATCAGGCTCCGTCGCAGCCAGGTCTTGATCGTGTTGACAGGCTTTGCGAACTTCGCCGCCAGTTGCTCGCGGCTCAGTCCGTTGTAATAGGCCAGCAGCACCATCTGCTGGCGATCGCCATCGAGCGCGCCGACGCAGGCCATCAGCCGTTTCAGATCCTCGCTCAATTCACGCGCGGCGAGCGGATTGGGCAGATCGGCGGCGACGTCCATGGCCTCCGGCTCCTCTTCGATCGAAGCCTCGCTGCGCTTGCGAAGGAGGTCGATCGCCCGGTTGCGTGCGATCGTGACCATCCAGGTGATAGGAGACGCCTTCGACGGGTCGAACGACCCGGCGCTACCCCAGATCTTGAGGTAGGTCTCCTGAATCACCTCGTCGGCGAGATCGTGACGCCTCAAGATACGGAGGACCACACCGTAGAGTTTCGCCCGCGTGGCGGCGTAAAGCTGCTCGAAAGCAGCCCGGTCCCCTTGGGCCGTGGCGGCCAGATACGCAGTGAGGTCGGCGGTCGTCGACATGAGGCAGTCCGGACAGTTTCGATATGCATAGCACGGCCGGTGAGCCGCGGCATGAGACACGGTGGCCGTTGACTTCGGGTTTCAAATTCCTACCTGATTTCCGTGATGATCGCGCACCAGACCCGTTTCATGCTCCGCGCCGGACGCCTGCACGCAGGCTCCTGACCCGGACGGCTGCGCTTGTCAGCCCTCCGGGCTGACGTTCTGCCGTTCCTGCCTCCGGGCCGACGGCTTCCCGACCCCAAGAATCGAAATTCTGGCCTGAGAACCGGTCGCTCGCGCCGTATCGGGCCTGCTCACCGCTGCAAGCGACGGAGAACCACGATGAGCTATCCGCACCCCGAATTGCCGCCGATCGCCATGATTCGCGCGGACGCCGAAAGGCTGTCCCGAATCGCCGATTCGTCCGCCGGAGCGTTCGCCCAGACCGCCGAATTCCTGGCGCGCGAGGTCGACCGCGCGCGGGTGATCGAGGAATCCGACCGCCTCCCCGGCCTGGTGACGATGGGATCGCGGGTGACGTTCCGCGACGACGTCACCGACGCCGTTCGCACGCTGAGGCTGGTCTATCCCGGCGAGGCCGATGTCTCGCAGGGCACCATCTCCGTGCTGACGCCGATCGGCGCGGCGCTGATCGGCCTGTCCGTCGGCCAGTCGATCGAATGGGAGACCCTGAGCGGCGGCCGCCGCTCGCTGACGGTGCTTTCGGTGGAAGCGGTCAACTGACCGGACCGTGATGACGTGTCCCGCTCGTCTCCGCGCAAGGCGGCGAGCGGGACATTGATTACGGCGCCGGCCGCTCCATGCCCTTGTCTTTCAGCACGGCCGCGCCTGAAGGCCCGGCGAGCAGATCGAGGAACGCCTTCGCGGCCGCAGCGTCACGCGCCGTCGCCGACACCGCGCCGGCATAGGTGGTGTAGTTCTGGATCTCCGCCGGCAGCGGGCCGACCAGCACCACCTCCTTCACCGGCACGATCTCGCTGATCTGGTGAATGCCGAGTTCGGCATCGCCTGAGACGAGTAGATCGGCAACATAACCGCCGCGCTTGAGCTTCGCCTTGGCGCGGATCTGGTCGGCGATGCCCCACTTCTCGAACAGCTTGTCGAGATAGATCCCGCTCGAGCCGCCGGACGCGGGATCGATTAGGCCACCGTCTTCGCTTGCATCAGCGCATTGCGAAACGCATCCACCGACGAAATGTCCGGCAGCGGCGCGCCCTTCGGCACCATCACTCCGATCGCGACCCGGGCGAGATTCGTTTTCGTCGCCGGCGCGACCTTGCCGGCGGTACCGAGCGCATCGATGACGCCCGGCGTGATCACCGCGAGGTCGAAGGTTTCGCCACCCTCGATGCGCTTGCGCAGCGCGCCCGCGGTATCGTTGTCGACCACGAGCGTGTGCCCCTGCTTTTCGAATTCGGGCTGAAGCGCGAGCACCACCTGCTTCATGGCGCCTGCGGTCAGCACCTTCACCTCCGCCGCGGCGGCAGGCGTGGCGAATATGGCGAGGGCCACGGCGACAAAACAACCAAGGCGCGGCGACATCGATATGCTCCAGGCATGTTTGAGATTGTCAAAGACAGCGAACACGGATCGCGGTTTGTTATTCCATCCGGAGACCGAATGCTTGTCTTTGCCCGGCACCGCCGCTCTAATCGACGGACAAGCCCGCCATAAACAAGGGCAATCCGGGAGGATGTTATGCCGCGAATGCTCAAGTACTGGGCCGTCTGCATCGGCGCGTTGCTGCTGCTGTGGCCCCGCCAAGCACCCGCGCAGGATTATCCGTCAAAGCCGATCACCTTCCTCGTCGCGTTCGCAGCCGGCGGCGTGGCGGACGGGATCGGCCGCCTGATCGCGCAGTCGCTTGGTGAAAATCTCAAGCAAACCGTCGTGGTGGAGAATCGCGGCGGCGCCGGCGGCAATCTGGCGGCGCGGCAGGTCGCGAACGCGGCGCCGGATGGCTACACCATCCTCGTGACCACCACCGCGCTCGCCATCAACGAGACGCTGCATCGGAACAAGGGCTTCGCCGCAAGCGACCTCGAGACGGTGGCGATCGTCGCTTCGTCACCGGAAGCCTTTGCCGTCGGCAAGGCCAGCACCGCGACGTCGCTCGCGGACTTTCTCGCCGAAGCCAAAGGCAAGACCATCAATTTCGGGTCGGCCGGCGTCGGCTCCGGCTCGCATATCGCAGCCGAATATTTCTTCAAGGAAATCGCCAAGCTTCCCGCGACCCACGTGCCGTTCCAGGGCGGTGCACCCGCGATCAATGCGGCGGTCGGCAACCACATCGACCTGCTCTCCATCACGCTCGGCGGCGGCCTCGTCGCTCAGGTGCGCTCGGGAAACCTGAAAGGTCTCGGCGTGATGAGCGAGCAGCGCGTCAGCAGCATGACCGACGTCCCGACCTTCGCCGAGGCGGGCTTCGCCGGATTTACGGCCGCGTCATGGGTTGGCCTGTTCGTGCCGGCAAAGACACCGGCCGATATCGTCGCGAAGCTCAACGGCGCGATCGACGCCATCGTCAAACAGCCCGGCTTCCAGCAGCGCCTTGCCGCGCTCGGCTTTGACCCCGTCACCGGCAATCAGGCCGCCGCCGCCAAGCGCTTCAACGATGACGTCGGCGAATGGGGCAAGCGCGTCAACGCGCTGGGCATGAAGATCGAATAGCCGGGGCTTGGGGCTCGCTACACTTTTGCCACAGGCTGTTCGACGCAGCGCCACAAAGGCGAACGGGCGCCGCCATTAACCAGCCCTGTTCAGCAAAAACTCAAAATCCGCTCGACAACGCACTGGCCGATGTCATTTGAATCCATATCTGCGCGGTTGAATCTGTGCGGCATTGGCCGCGTAACGCCGCCCGGAACGGCTTTCGACAGGTCCAGCGTCCGAGTATCGCCATGAGATTGCTTGCAGGACTGACATTTCAGAATTGTCCGCGCGTGGTTGCCTACGCGCTGATCGCCGCTGTCGTTGCGGCCGGATTGCTCGCGGCCGACGGAGCCTATCGCTGGTATCGCGACGCCGGGGTGCAGGTCGCCGAGCCGTCGGCGCCCGAACCATCGGTTAGCGAGGTGCCGGTGCGCGCGGAAACGGCCGAGGCTCCGGAACCGGCGACCGCCGGAACCAGGCATGCCGACACGCCGCCTCACACCCAGGGAGCGGCCGCGGAGCCCGGCACTGTCGGCGTCGCACAACAACCCGAGCGTCAGCCTGAAAAGGCTCCGGCGAGAAACACGGCCGCTGGTTCGATTCCGATCCCGGCGCCCCGTCCGGCCACCGGCACGGCCACCGCCCGCGCGCCGCAAGAAGCCGCGACGCCGCAACGCGCCGAACCGAAATCCTCACCGCAGGCCAGGCCGCAGCAGGCACGCCGTTCCCCCACCAGGGAGGAGACTCGCGAACGCGCAGCACCGCGCCCGCCGGTCCAGGCGGCGACGAGGCCGCCGGCCCCGCCGGCAAACCCGAACGTCTATTATGAGCGCGACAGCCAGCTCGGCTACGCCCCTCAATTGAGGGCGCGGACCTGCAATCCGGCAACGGGCCAGATGCCGATGCAATGCTATTATCCGCGTGAGGGCCGCGAGCAGTTTCCAGCCAAGCCGCTCGACTGAGCCTGATCCGCATCGAAACGACAGCGGCCGGACCTAAAGGCCCGGCCGACCCACCCCCCGGAAGTGCAGGCTCGTTCAGGCGCGAACGGCGTTCTTGATCCGCATGATGCCGATGGAATCGAGCTCCATCTGTTCGCGCGCATTGTTGTCGGCGCGCTCGCGGGCCTGGTCGCGCTCATCGAGCAACTCGACCTTCTTCAATTCCTCGAAAGCCTCGCCAAGCGCGGCCTTGGCTTCGTCGAGCTGAACCCGCAGATCGTCGATCGAGCGCTTCAGATTTTCTTTGCGCTGGTTCGCAGCTTTCGCATAGGTCGGATAGGCAAAGTGCGACGGGTCCTGAATACCGGCACGGTCCTGCTCGGTCTTCACCTCGCGCTCGAGATCGACGCTCATGCGCTCGAACTCGGCAATCATCGTTTCGATCTGCATGGTCCGGCGGCGCTTTTCGTCCACCTGAAACTTCCGCAGCCTGATCAGCGTGTCACGCGACTTCATCGACACATACTCCCCGAAGCCCCAATTCCAATCGCCGCGCGAACACGCACGGACGGGATATGGCGGTATTGTGCCGCGCTATCGTTATTTTTCGGTTTCCAGATTCCCGAGAATGCCGGCAAGCCGCTGATATCCTTCATTCAGGCTAGTGGCCTCGTCCTTGGCCTGCCCCAGAAACGCCTCAAGCGGCTGGTGCAGGCGGATCGCCTCGTCCACCTCCGCGCTCGAACCGGGCCGGTAGGCGCCGAGCCGGATCAGTTCTTCCATGTCGGCATAGGTGGCCATCACCTGCTTGGCGCGGGTGATCACCG
>CAZXJZ010000159.1:0-11233 GCA_964641065.1 uncultured Hyphomicrobiales bacterium
CAACCTTGATGTTGACGAACAGCTCGTTCATCACCCGCGCCGTCGCCTCGTCTTCGAAGCTCTCATGCGCCATGACGTGGCACCAGTGACAGGCGGCATAGCCGACCGACAGCAGGATCGGCTTGTTGCTGGCTTTCGCCTCGGCCAGTGCATCCGGTCCCCACGGCCGCCAGTCGACCGGATTGTGCTTGTGCTGCAGCAGATAGGGCGAGGTCTCGTGCGCGAGCCGGTTTTCGCGACCGAAGTTTTGGGTCGATACGGTGCCGGACATAACGAGCCTCGCGGAGGTGCTGGATCCGACGTTAACGGCTGAGCGCCGCAAATGGCAGTACAGCCATTCCCTTTTTGCGAAGGCAGCCTTCGCGGTTTAGGCATTGCGGCGTCGGGCGACTCGTTTCAAGTGCGGCGCATGGATCCGCTTCTCATCGCGCTTGTGGTCGCCGCCTATCTGCTTGCGGGATTCGTCAAGGGCGTGATCGGCATGGGATTGCCGACAGTCGCGATGGGGCTGCTTGCTGCGGTGATGTCGCCGGCGCAGGCGGCGGCGATCCTGATCGCGCCATCGCTCGCCACCAATATCTGGCAGATGGTGGCGGGACCTTACCTGCTCGCTCTGGTCAGGCGCCTCGGCGCCATGTTGCTCGGGTTGTTCGTCGGTGCCTGGCTGGGCAATGGCATCCTCACAGGTGAAAACGCGAAGCCGGCCGCGATTGGGCTTGGTGTCGTGCTGATCGCCTATGCGCTGATCGGCCTGTCGAAGGTGAAGTTTGCGGTGCCGCGTGCCAGCGAAATCTGGCTCGCGCCGATCGTCGGCGTGGTGACGGGCATCGTGATGGCGGCGACCGGCGTGTTTGTCATTCCCGCTTTGCCCTATCTGCAGGCAATCGGTTTCGACAAGGATGAGCTGGTTCAGGCGCTCGGCCTGCACTTCACGGTATCGACCGTCGCGCTCGCGCTGATCCTGTGGGATGGCGGCGCGTTCGATATATCGCTCGGCACGCTGTCGCTGTTTGCGATCGCACCTGCGGTCATTGGTATGTATGCGGGACAACGGATGCGCGCGCGCATCAGCGCGGAAAGCTTCCGGGTGTTTCTGTATGTCGGATTGCTGGCGCTCGGCGCGCTGCTGGTGGTGCGGAATTTGGCTTGAGTTGGCGCAGGAGCGCGTGGTCGGAGAACGATTTCGTAAAATCGCCCTGTGTGGCGGTCAATAATGATAACGGCACGACAAGATTTCCAATCGCCGGTCCTTGCCTTTGCCTGTCATGCGATAGACCAGTCTGTGTTCTCCGGTGATGCGACGTGACCACCAGCCCGACAGATCGTACTTGAGCGGCTCTGGCTTCCCGATGCGTTTGAATGACGATGAAGCGATGTCGCCGATCAACGCGTTGATTCGTTCATGAACCTTTGGATCAACGTCGCGCCACCGCTCATAGTCGGCCCAGGCTTCGGTTGCCCAGGCAATTTTCATTTGAACGCGGACGCGTTCTTGGAAGCGATGATGTCGCGTTCAACGACGTCTCCCGATTTGAATTCATTGAGGCCGCGCTGAAGATGCGCGGCATTGGCCGGGTTGCGTAGAAGGTGCAACGTCTCGATCATGCTTTCGTATTCCTCTTCCGAAAGCATGACGACAGAGCGTTCGTTCTGGCGAGTGACCGTTAGCGCGTCGCGATTGTCGCAAACCTCGTCCATGTATTTGGCGAGATTGCTTCGGAGTTCGGTGTAAGACACACGAGCCATAGTGGCCTCAACTGCGTGTTTGACGTACAGAAATAGGTACGTACAAATATACGTACAATCCATTGGATGGTCAAATGTCCGGCTCATCCGACACCATCTACGCGCTGTCGTCCGGCTCGGTGCCGGCCGCAATCGGCGTGGTCCGGATCTCGGGACCGCAGGCTCGCGCCGCGCTCGAAGCGCTGGTCGGCCGGGTTCCCGAATCGCGCCGCGCCATGCTCGCCACCATCCGCGATCCGGCTTCCGGCGAGATGATCGACCAGGCGCTGGTTCTTTTCTTCGAAGGGCCGAACAGCGAGACCGGCGAGGACGTTGTCGAACTGCAGTTGCACGGGGGCAGGGCGGTGATCTCCGCCACGTTCGCGGCGCTCTCGCGTCTGCCCGGCCTGCGGCCCGCCGAGGCCGGAGAATTTACCCGGCGTGGCTTCGACAACGGCAAGCTCGACCTGACGGCAGTTGAGGGGTTGGCGGACCTGATCCATGCCGATACCGAGGCGCAGCGGCGCCAGGCGGTGCGGCAGCTTCAGGGCCTGCTCGGCGACCGCGCCGAAAACTGGCGGTTGCGGCTAATCGAGGCCATGGCGCTGGCCGAAGCCGGGATCGATTTTTCGGACGAGGCGGATGTCGCGGCGGATGTGGCGGTGCGTGCGCTGAATGCTGCGCGTTTGCTGCAGCAGGAAATCGCAGCATTGCTCGCCGAAGGCACGCGGGGAGAGCGGCTGCGCGACGGTCTGGTGGTTGCAATCGCCGGACCGCCCAATGCCGGGAAGTCGACATTGCTGAACCGGATCGCCCGCAGGGACGTCGCGATCGTCTCACCCCATGCCGGGACAACGCGTGACGTGATCGAGGTCCATCTCGATCTTGGCGACTATCCGGTGACGCTGCTGGATACCGCCGGCATTCGGGAGACCAGCGACCCGGTCGAGCGGGAGGGTGTGGCCCGTGCCAGGGACCGCGCTGCGGGCGCCGATCTGATTTTATGGTTAACAGAGAGTGAAGGTGCGAATCCGGATTCGGAACCTGTTCCGCCCCCTGGTTCCGGGCAGGATCTTTGGCAGGTGAGGACGAAAATCGATCTTCGGCGCGAGGAACCCGCCGAGGACAAATCTCGGAGCGCGCTCCGGCCCGAGGATTCGCATTTCTACGAGCTTTCAGTGGTATCGGGAGATGGAGTAGATCGGCTTCTGGCCGACCTGGGCAAGTATGCGCGGTCGGTCTTTGGACGAGGCGAACCGGCGCTGGTGACACGGGAACGGCAGCGCAATCTGCTCGAACAGGCCGAATCCGCCCTGAATCGCGCGATTTCGGAGGGCGAGGGTGGCCGCGAGGACACCTTTGCCGAGGAATTACGCGTTGCCGCTCAGGCACTTGGCCGGCTGACCGGCCGGGTAGATGTCGAGGATATTCTCGACAAGATCTTCCGCGATTTCTGTATTGGTAAATAGCGCGTTTACCTTTTCTGATTCGAGTCCAGACTCTTCCGGCAAGGCTCTGAGACTCCTGCGTTTCACGTGAAACCGGGCGCAGGAATCGTCGCTGGCGCATCCCGCCTTTTGACGGTGCGGGTCTGCTCCACTACATGTCCGCAGCTATGGATCATCGCTTCGATGTCATCGTGATCGGCGGCGGACACGCCGGCTGCGAAGCCGCGGCCGCGTCCGCGCGCCTTGGCGCATCCACAGCGCTGGTGACCCATCAATTCGCGACCATCGGCGCGATGTCCTGCAATCCGGCGATCGGCGGGCTCGGAAAAGGGCATTTAGTCCGGGAAATCGACGCTTTGGACGGCCTGATGGGCCGCGTCGCCGATCGCGGCGGCATTCAATTCAAGGTTCTCAACCGCCGCAAAGGCCCGGCCGTACGCGGGCCGCGCGCCCAGGCCGACCGCAAGCTTTACGCGGCGGCTATGCAGGCGGCGATCCGCGAAACCGCGAATTTAACCGTGGTCGAGGGTGAGGCCGACGATCTGCTGGTCCAGGACGGCCGGGTTAAGGGCATTCGGCTGGCGGATGGCCGGATTCTGGGCGCCGGGGCGGTGGTTCTGACCACCGGCACCTTCCTGCGCGGGCTTATCCATATCGGCGAACGCCAGATTCCGGCCGGTCGGGTCGGGGAGGCGCCCGCGATGGGGCTTTCCGGCGCCCTGGAACGCGTCGGGCTTGCTTTGGGCCGGCTTAAGACCGGGACCCCACCACGGCTCGATGGCCGGACCATCGACTGGGCGTCGCTGGAGATGCAGCCGGGCGACGAGCCGCCCGAACCCTTCTCCACTTTGACCACACGGATCGAGAATCCGCAGATCCAGTGCGGCATTACCCGGACCACTGAGGCGACCCACGCGGTGATCCGCGCCAATGTGCATCGGTCGCCGATGTATTCCGGCCAGATCGATAGCCGTGGACCCCGATACTGCCCCTCGATCGAGGACAAGATCGTCCGCTTCGGGGAACGGGACGGCCACCAGATCTTCCTCGAACCGGAAGGGCTCGACGATCATGCGGTTTATCCGAACGGGATCTCGACCTCACTGCCGGAAGACGTGCAGCATGCGTTGGTGGCGACCATTCCCGGGCTTGAGCGGGCACAGTTCGTCCGACCCGGTTACGCGATCGAATATGACCACGTGGACCCGCGCGAGCTTGAGCCCACGCTGGAAACCCGCCGTTTGAGAGGACTTTTCCTCGCGGGACAGATCAACGGCACCACTGGATACGAGGAAGCTGCGGCGCAAGGATTGCTCGCCGGCCTGAATGCGGCATCCCGCGCAAGTGGCGGATACGGAATCACTTTTGACCGCGCCGAGGCCTATATCGGCGTCATGGTGGACGACCTTGTTTCACGTGGAATCACAGAGCCCTACCGCATGTTCACCTCGCGGGCCGAGTACCGGCTGGCGCTGCGGGCCGACAATGCAGACCAACGGCTGACGGAGAAGGGGATCGGGCTCGGCTGCGTCGGACCGGAGCGGCGGGACGCCTACCGCGAAAAGGCGAAAGCCCTGACGGAAGCGCGCGAATTCGCCCGCTCGGTGTCGGTTTCGCCGTCCGAGGCGGAGCGGCACGGCCTGAATCTCAAGAAAGACGGCCATCGCCGCACCGCTTTCGAGCTTCTGTCCTATCCGGACGTCGGGCTGGCGGATGTTTCACGGATCTGGCCGCGACTCGGCGCGCTGCCGGCGAAAGTGGCCGAGCAGCTCGAGATCGACGCCAAATACGACGTCTACCTGTCGCGTCAGACTGCCGATATCGCCGCTTATCGGCGTGACGAAGCTCTCGCGCTGCCAGATGATCTGGATTATGCGGCAATTGTCGGCCTGTCCAACGAGGCCCGGCACAAGCTGAGCACCCACCGGCCCCGGACCATCGGTCATGCCGGGAAAATCGAGGGGGTAACTCCTGCGGCGCTCACCCTGCTGGTCGCTCATCTGCGCCGGGGCGGCCGAGCACGCGCCGCGACCCTTTGATGGCACGCGGCGCATCAGCGGCGGCACCTCGCGATCTCGACGCCCGCCTGGCCGCGGACCGCGAACAGGCCCTCGCCTTGCTGTCGCGGACCCAAACCGATTCACGTGAAATACCGCCCGCGGTTCTGGCCCGGCTCGACCGTTTCGTTGCCGCGCTGCTGCAGTGGCAGGCCAAGACAAACCTGGTGGCGCCGTCAACGTTGCCGGAGCTCTGGACCAGACACATCGCGGATTCCCTGCAGCTTCTGCCGCTGGCGCCGAATGCCCGACACTGGGTCGACCTCGGCTCGGGCGGGGGCTTTCCGGGGCTGGTGATCGCCTGCGCGCTTGCGGAAAGGCCCGGGAGTGTGATCCATCTCGTGGAAAGCAATCTGAAGAAAGCGGCCTTCCTGCGCGAGGCAGCCCGGCTCACCGGGGTGCCGGCCAAAGTGCATGCTGTCCGGATCGAGGACGTTGTGGATGGTTTCGCCGAACCGGTGGAGATCGTGACCGCCCGGGCGCTCGCGCCCCTCGATAATCTGATCGAAAGCGCCTATCCCTTGTTGAAAAGGGGCGCCGAGGCGCTGTTCCTCAAGGGACGAGATATAGAGGTTGAATTGACCGCGGCATCTAAATGTTGGAGCATCGACGCAGAGTTGATCCCCAGCGCTACCGATTCCTTTGGGCGCATTGTCCGGGTCCGCTCGGCTGAACGCCTTCGTCCAGACCGGGAATAGATACGACTATATTCCTACCGTGAGGCCACGATGACCGACGCACCCACCATCGCTCCGACCGATCCGGCGGAAGCGCCCGACCTGTCGCCCGACGCGCCCAAGGTGATGCGCGTTCTGTCCGTCGCCAATCAGAAGGGCGGGGTCGGCAAGACCACGACCGCGATCAACCTCGGCACGGCGCTGGCCGCGATCGGGGAGCGCGTCCTGATCATCGACCTCGATCCGCAGGGCAACGCCTCGACCGGACTTGGCATCGATCGCAAGAGCCGCAGCCGCTCGACCTATGACGTGCTGACGGGTGAAGCGAGTTTGCGCGACTCCATCCTCACCACGTCGGTCCCGCGCCTGCATATCGCGGCATCGACGCTCGACCTCGCCGGTCTCGAGCTGGAGATTTCCAGCGCCCGGGATCGCGCGGTGCGCTTGCGCAACGCGCTCGGAAAACTGAACGAAGGCGCCGCCGAGGGCTCCGACTACACGTACGTCCTGGTCGATTGCCCGCCGTCGCTGAACCTGCTTACCGTCAATGCGATGGCGGCGTCCGACGCGGTGCTGGTACCGCTGCAATGCGAGTTCTTCGCGCTCGAAGGTTTGTCGCAACTGCTGAAGACCGTCGATCAGGTCAAGGAGCTGCTGAACCCGCGGCTGACCATCCATGGCATCGTGCTGACCATGTTCGATGCACGCAACAACCTGTCGAACCAGGTCGTAGCCGATGTGCGAGAGTTCATGGGCGCGAAGGTCTATGACACGGTCATCCCGCGCAACGTGCGCATTTCGGAAGCCCCGTCCTACGGCAAGCCGGTGCTGGTTTATGACCTCAAATGTGCCGGCAGCGATGCTTATCTGCGGCTCGCGACCGAGGTGATCCAGCGCGAGCGCGAGCAGGGCGCGCATTGATCCGCACGTCGCATCGGACTTGAAATTGGAGGCACGGGTGGCGCGAACATCAGGAGCGGCCGACATGGCAGAGGATTCGCGATCGCGATTGGGGCGCGGCCTTGCCGCGCTGATGGGCGATGTCGGTCCCGATTCTCCGGTGGCGGATCGTGCGGCGCAAAAGCTGCCGCCGCGGAAAGTCCCGATCGAACATCTGACGCCGAACCCGCGCAATCCGCGCCGCATCTTTGCCGATACCGAACTCGACGAACTGTCGCAGTCGATTCGCGAGCGCGGCATCATTCAGCCGATCGTGGTGCGATCGACTCCCAATGGCGGCAAGAATTTCGAGATCATCGCCGGCGAACGGCGCTGGCGCGCGTCGCAGCGCGCAGGCCTGCACGAAGTGCCGATCGTGGTGCTCGAAGTCACCGATGCCGAAGCGCTCGAACTTGCGATCATCGAGAACATCCAGCGCGCCGACCTCAACCCGCTGGAAGAGGCGGCCGGCTATCAGGCGCTCGCTTCGCAATACAGCCACAGCCAGGACGACATCGCACATATCGTCGGGAAGAGCCGCAGCCACGTCGCCAATACATTGCGGCTGCTGCGGCTGCCGGATGCGGTGAAGGCCTATATCAACCAGGGCAAGCTGACGGCGGGGCACGCCCGCGCCCTGATCAACCAGACCGATCCTGAAGGTGTGGCGCGCGACATCGTCGAAAAGGGACTGAATGTCCGCGAGGCCGAGAAGCTCCGTCAGGACAATGCCAAGGCCGCCGGGAAGAAGCCGAAGAAATCCACCGCCAAGGCGATGAAGGATGCCAACATCGCCGCGCTCGAACGGCAGCTGTCGGATGCGCTCGGCCTGGTGGTCGAGATCAACGACCGCGGCCGCGCCGGTGGCACCCTTGGCATCCGCTATCGCACCCTCGATCAGCTCGACGAGGTGGTGCGGCGGCTGCAGCGGTCGTAGCGATTCGCAAAATTTGCGCGCCAGACGTTAATACCACAGCTTATGCGTGAATTATATATCGCGTGATTTCAGACGCTTACGAGCAGTCTGGAACTTCTCAGTGCAATTTTAACGAGAGTTCCGTAGCCTTTGTCGCGTCGATTGATGACGGGGCTAGGGCTCGAAATGTCCAGTGCAGGGGCATCGCTGATTGCCGAGCTTGAAAGCGCGGTCCAGAGCGGCTCCAAGACGGAGCGTGTCGACACGCTGCGCCGGATCACCGATCTGTTCCTGTCCACCCAGGAGAGGCTGAGCGCCGAGCAGATCGATGTCTTCGACGAAGTCATCGGCCATCTCGCCAGGCGCATCGAAATCCGGGCGCTCGCCGAACTGAGCGAGCGACTGGCTCCGATCGACAATGCGCCGCCTGGCGTGATCCGCAATCTCGCGCGCGAAGATGAAATCGCCGTCGCCGGTCCGGTTCTCATGAACTCGACCCGGCTCTCGAATCCGGATCTCGTGGAGATCGCAAGCACCAAGGGTCAGCCGCATCTCCTCGCAATTTCCGGCAGGCGCGCACTCGCAGAGCCGGTCACCGATATCCTGATCGAGCGCGGCGATCTGCAGGTCTATCGCAAGCTCGCATCCCGGAGTGATGCGCGCTTCTCCGAACACGGCCTGTCGCGGCTCGTGAAACATGCGGAGGACGACGATACATTGACGGAGACGCTGGGGCTGCGGCTCGACCTGCCGCTGCATCTGCTGCGGCGATTGCTCGAGAAAGCCCGCGACATCGTTCGCGAGAAGCTGTTGAGGCTGGCTTCGCCGTTGCATCGCGATGAAATCAGGAACGTGCTCTCGAGCATCGACACCGAGGTGTTGCGCGGATTGCAGCCGGCACCCGATTTCGATATTGCGCGCCGCATCGTACACAAGATGCACGTCGATGGCGAACTGGACGAAGTCGCGTTCCTGCAATTCGTGAAAGGCTCGCGTTATGCGGAGTCGATCATGGCGCTGTCGCAGATGTGTTCTGCGCCGCACGATATTATCGACCGCATCGTGCAGAGCGATCGCAGGGAGGCGCTGATCATTCCCTGCCGCGCTGCCGGCTTGAGCTGGACGGCGGTACGGGCGTTCCTGCAGAGCCGAGCGCCGGCCGGTATATCGCCAGCGGAACTCGAAGCGCTCAAGTCCGACTACGCGAAGCTGACGCCGGCCACGGCACAACGCGTGCTGCGGTTCTGGAGTGTGCAGAAGGCGGCGGGGAAAGATTTCTCCAGCTGACGATATGGCGCACGTGAACGGGTGGGAGCTCTGAGCGATCCATGACCGGCTACCGGAAAAGGGCGCTTCGACGGAAGCTGAAAATTCCTGTCGTGGTGCGACAGGAAAATGGCGAGCGGATCGTGAGCACGCATACCCTCGACTTCTCGACCGGAGGAGCCAAGATCAAGCTCGATCTCTCCGTCGACCTGCCGGAGCGATTCCTGATCATCCTGTCCGAAAGCGGTGAAGTTCAGCGGCTGTGCAGCCTGATTTGGCGTTCGGCCGGCGAAGTCGGCGTGCGCTTCGTTCAACCGGAAACGCGCACAGCGCCCACCGCGCCGGGCGGATCATAAGCCGCAGCGGTCGATCGGCAGGGTCAGGCCTTTTTCCTGGCCGCGGTCGCGAGTGTCATCAAGGTGCGATGGGCGATTGTTTCCGCGAGATTCGATTGCAGCCGTGTCTGCAGCAGGGCATCGGCTAGCGCGCTCATCGCGTCCAGAAGCTTCGCCCCCGTCCACACCCGTAGTGCAGCTTCGATCGCGGGCTTTCGCTTGAAATGAATCGGCGGCCGCGCGCCTTCCACCGCGCCGGTGATCGACTGACCGTCGTCGATCGCAGCCCGCACCCGGTGCAGGTTCGACAGATGTCGCAACGCTGCCGAGACCATCGCGCCAGGCGCGGTGCCCTCGCCGCGCGCCTTGGCAAAATGGGTTTCGACCCCGGCCGGATTGCCGGCGAAGGCTGCATCGATGACGTTGTCCAGCGCGACCGCGGACGCATCCGCGACCACCTCCATCACGTCTTCGATGGCGATGCGATCCTTGCCATGCACGTAGAGCGCAAGCTTGCGCAGTTCGTTGCGCGTCGCCTGACGGTCGCCACCGAGAAACGGCAGCAGCGCCGCGCGCGCGTCCGGCGTGATGGTGAGTCCTGCGGTCTTGAGTTCGTCGTCGACGACCCTTGCGATGTCCTGCGCCTCGTCGGGATAGCAGGCGATGGCCGCTGCGTTCCTGGCCTTCTCGCAAAGCGAGCGCAATGGCGAGGTCTTGCGCAATTCACCGGCCTCGATGATGACGCGGCAATCCGGCGAGGGTGCGTTGATCACGGCTTCGACGGCGGACGCAATGTTGCGGCTGCCGGCCTTGACCCACAGCGCGCGGCGTCCGCCGAACATCGGAATGGTGTTGGCTTCCTCGACCAGCCGATAGGGATTGCCGGTCAACTCATCGCCGTCGATGCGGATCAGTGAGAACATGTCATCGACATTGTCCACCGAGACGCGGGCCAGCGCCTCGGCGCGTTCGTGGACCAGACCGGCATCCGGGCCGTAAATCAGGACGATCGGCCGGGCCGGATCGGGACGCGCGATGAAGGAATTCGCTTCGCTGGATTTCAGGGCAACCATGTCGAGTCGTCCCTGCGAAAGCGGGACCCATAACCACCGCTCTGAAATATAGGTCCCTGCCTTCGCGGGGACGACCGAAAGATTTCCCGGCGATCGACGTCGCCTACCCGCCTGAGACGAAATAGGAGGCGAGCCGCGACTTGATCTGTTCGGCGATGATCGTCGAGGCCCGGTTCTGGGCGTCGCGCTCGCCGCGGGCGCGGGCGAAGCGCTGCTGCTGGCCGGGAATGTCATAGGACGCGCGCGAGAATGCGCGGCCGGTCAGGACCACCCTCTTGGTGCCAATCTCGATCAGGCTGTAGGTCGCGTCGATGCCGTAGATTTCCTGGTCGGCGCGCGCCGTCGTGATGTCCACGATCACGTTCTGGCGGTT
This sequence comes from uncultured Hyphomicrobiales bacterium, assembly GCA_964641065.1. Taxonomy (GTDB): domain Bacteria; phylum Pseudomonadota; class Alphaproteobacteria; order Rhizobiales; family Xanthobacteraceae; genus Pseudorhodoplanes. The sequence continues at coordinate 10,810 of CAZXJZ010000159.1, forward strand.
GCCTTTCAGGTGGATCTTCAGCGTGTGGGTGGGCGGCAACTGGCCCGACCCGCCGGTCAGGCCGAAAATCAGGTCGTTGCGCACCTCGACGCCAAGCCGCGCTTCCGGTGTGCCGTTCGGCGCATCGATTTCCTCGACCTCCACGCTTGCCAGCGCGTTCCGGATCGGCGGCGGACCGCCGGCATCCAGGGAACCATTGCCGTAAAGAGGCTGGAAACAGCCGGCCGTCAGCGCGGCGGCCCCGAAGGCCAGCCCCAGCGCCAGAAACCGCCCGATCCCGTTGCGGGCCCCCTTGGGCGCTTGACCGCTATGTCCCTTAGGCGACGACATTCACAATCCTTTGCGGGACAACAATGACCTTTTTGGGGGCCTTGCCGTCCAGCGCCTTTATTACCGCATCCAGCGTTAATACGGCAGCCTCGAT